>NZ_CP180531.1:0-357728 GCF_059180695.1 Mesorhizobium sp. U510 | reverse complement strand
GCATACACTATAATACTCGTATCCACGATTGTGTCAAAGCCCTCGCGAGCAACAAATTTTTACCGAGTCTCCGTTTTCTCGATTGACATTTACAGTGTGTACACTCTAAATGTGCAGATTGTCGCAGTTGTGATCTCATACGGGAGGATCGACAAGCCCATGCCAATCCAAACGCAAATTGCCGTCATTGGCGCTGGCCTCGGAGGCGCTGCCGCTGCCGGCCTTCTTCAGCAAGCCGGCTTTCAGGTCGATGTATTCGAACAAGCGGACGCATTCTCACGCATCGGCGCTGGCATCCATATGGGTCCCAATGTCATGCGGGTGTTTCGTCAGCTCGGGATGGACGGCGCTGTCGTCGCCATGGGATCGAAGCCCGATTTCTGGTTCAGCCGTGACGGGCGCTCTGGCGAATATCTTTCCCGAATTCGGCTCGGCGCGTTCGCCGAAAAAGAGTATGGCGCACCCTATGTGACCGTCCATCGCGGTGATCTGCACGCACTTCAAGTCTCGCTGCTGCGGCCCGAACACCTGCATTTCGGCAAGCGCCTCGAGGCGGTGACCGACAACGGCTCCAGAATCGACCTGGGCTTCGCCGACGGCACGCGGGTCCAGGCCGATATCGTGATCGGCGCCGATGGGATCAATTCGAAAGTGCGCGAAACCCTGCTCGGTGAGGAAAAGCCGAACTACAGCGGCTGGGTCGCCCACCGGGCAGTGATCTCGTCCGCGAAGCTGGCACGTTACGGCCTTGACTTCGAAGATTGCGTGAAATGGTGGTTCGAGGACCGCCACATGATGGTCTACCATACCACCGCGGACCGCAGCGAGTATTACTACGTCACCGGCGTCCCCCATCCGGCCTGGGATTTATACGGCGCGTTCGTGCCATCCAGCCGCGAAGAAATGCGCGATGCCTTTGCCGGCTGCCATCCGGTGTTGGACTCGCTGATCGACGCCAGCGACGAGGTCACCAAATGGCCGCTTCTCAACCGCAAGCCGCTGCCGGTTTGGAGCGAAGGGCGGATGGTGCTGCTCGGCGACGCCTGCCACCCGATGAAGCCCCATATGGCACAGGGCGCGGCCATGGCCATCGAGGATGCCGCCATGCTGGCGCGATGCCTGGGTGAAACCGGGACCAAGGATTACGCCACCGCCTTCGCCCTCTACGAAGCGAACCGCAGGGACCGCGCCTCGCATGTCCAGGCAGTGTCCAACGCCAACACTTGGCTGCGCAGCCAAGAAGATCCGGCCTGGGTGTTCGGCTATGACGTCTACCAGACGCAGTTGCGCAGCAGTGAGGCGGCGCAATGAGCACGGCAGCGGTCACAGGCGCCAATGTCGCCGCTAACGGCATCCGCCAGCACTATTTGCCTTATCACGGCACGGGAGCGCCGCTGGTGCTGGTGCCGGGCATCACCAGCCCAGCCGTGACCTGGGGCTTCGTTGCCGAAAGGCTTGCTCGCGAATTCGATGTTTACGTCCTCGATGCGCGCGGCCGCGGCTTGTCGCAATCCGGCCCAGGCCTCGACTACCACCTCGACAGTCTGGCCGACGACCTGTCCGGCTTCATCGTCGCGCTCGGTCTTTCCGGCGTGACGGTGCTCGGCCATTCCATGGGCGCACGCATCGCGGTCCGCGCGGCGACGCGCAACCCGGCCGGTATGGCACGGCTGCTGCTGGTCGACCCGCCCGTCTCGGGTCCGGGCCGGCGCCCCTACCCTTCGAAGCTTGCCTGGTATGTGGATTCGATACGACAGGCGCAAAGGGGCATGGACGCCGAGGCGATGCGCGCCTTCTGCCCGACCTGGAGCCGCGAACAGCTCGCGCTTAGAGCCGAGTGGCTGCACACTTGCTACGAACCCGCCATCCTAACCGCCTTCGAGGGCTTCCACACCGACGACATCCATTGCGATCTGGCTGATCTTTCCCTCCCAGTGGGCCTGATGGTGGCGACGCGCGGCGGCGTCATCGAACCTGCTGACGAAGCGGAAATTCAGTCTCTCAACCCAGGCATCCGTATCGAGCGCGTGCCCGACGCCGGACACATGATCCCCTGGGACAATCTCGAAGGGTTTCTAGACGCAGCCGACCGGCTGCTCGGAACCGCTCTGGCAGCGAGGCAAGCGGCATGACCATGAAACCGTTCCGGGTCGGCCAGATCGTGCCGAGCTCCAACACAACGATGGAGACCGAGATTCCGGCGATGCTTTTGGCGCGCCAAGGCATCCGGCCCGAGCGTTTCACCTTCCATTCGAGCCGCATGCGCATGAAAACGGTGAGCAAAGACGAGCTGGCTGCCATGGACGGCGAGTTTGATCGCTGCGCCGCCGAGCTTTCGGATGCCCGCGTCGACGTCCTCGGCTATGCCTGCCTGGTCGCCATCATGGCGACGGGGCTCGGCTATCATCGCCAGTCGGAGGCGCGGCTGCGCGGCCGTACGCAGGAGAATGGCGCGGACATCCCCGTCGTCACCAGCGCTGGCGCCCTGATCGACGGCCTCAAGGTGCTGCAGGCCAAGCGCATTGCCGTCGTGGCGCCCTATATGCGCCCGCTGACCGAACTCGTGGTCAACTACATCCGCGAGGAGGGGTTCGAGGTCGTCGACTGGCGCGCGCTGGAAATCCCCGACAACCTTGACGTGGCGCGGCACGATCCGGAAAACCTGCCAGGCATCGTTGCCGGCATGAACCTCGAAGGCGTCGACGTCGTCGTACTGTCGGCTTGCGTGCAAATGCCGTCGCTGCCGGTCGTCGCCAAGGTCGAAGCCCAGACTGGAAAACCGGTCCTTACGGCGGCGGTCGCGACCACCTACGGCCTGCTGAAGGCGCTCGGCCTGGAGCCGGTCGTTCCCGGCGCCGGCGCGCTGCTTTCGGGCGCCTACTGTGGGGGGCGGCCATGACACAGCCAGCAATTCCCAATGACGCCGAAACGCAGGCGGCCACCGAGAACTACAGCGGTGTCTGGGGTCACCGCATCGGCTTCGGGCGCAGGCCGGCGCTGCTGGTGATCGATTTCATGAAGGCCTACACGACCCCCGGCGCACCTCTCTTCGCGCAAGGCGTGGTGGAGGCCATCGCACGCACGCCCGGGCTGCTGGCGGCGGCGCGCCAAGCCGGCATGCCGGTGATCCATACCAACATCCTCTATCGCGCGCCGAACTGCGCCGACGGCGGGATCTGGGTGAAGAAGGCGCCGGTGATGGCGGCTCTCGTCCCCGGCAGTCCGCTGGCCGAATTCTGCGACGGCGTCGAACCGTTGCCGCGCGAACTGGTCGTCACCAAGCAGTATGCCAGCGCCTTCTTCGGCACCAGCCTCGCGCCGATGCTGCATGCCGATGGCATCGACACGGTCATACTCGCCGGCTGCTCGACCAGCGGCTGCATCCGCGCAACCGTCGTCGACGCGGTCCAGCACGGCTTCCGAACCATCGTGGTCAGGGATTGCGTTGGCGACCGGCACGCCGGGCCGCACGAGGCCAACCTGTTCGACATCAATGCCAAATATGGCGACGTCGTCGGCCTGAAGGAGGCGTTGGAAGAAATCGGGCGCGCCGCCCGGCGAACGTCGCTCGAGCACAATGTATAACCGAACCCCATGAACTGGGCCGCGACGCCGCCCGTATTGCAAAGGAGATCGCTGGATGGACCGCAACGTTCTGACTGAAATCTGCCTGCACCAGCTCACGCTCAGCCGTGTGCGCGAGGGGGAGAAGGTTATCGTGCTGTCACAGGGCGGCGAGCGCCTCGACTATGCCGACGCCTTCCTTGCTGCCGGCCAGCGCCTGGGCGCACGCATGTACCATATGCGCCTGCCCTCGCCGCTGCCTGGCAATGGCGCCTGGGCGGTCGGCCAGACCGGCCTGGCCGCCAATCCTGAGGCGGTCGAAGCGCTGAAGCAGGCCGACATGGTCGTCGACCTAGTCTTCCTTCTGTTCAGCCCGGAGCAGATGGCGATCCAGGCTGCGGGCGCGCGCGTTTTGACGGCGATCGAACCCGCGCCGCTGCTTGCCAGGCTGCTGCCGACCAAGGAATTGCGCGAGCGCGTAGAGGTCGGTGAGGCGCTTCTATCGAAGGCCAAGACCATGCGCATCACGTCCCGCCATGGCACCGACGTGGTCTACAGGCTTGGCGTCTATCCGACGGTCGGCGAATACGGCTACACCGACCAGCCGGGGCGCTGGGACCACTGGCCGGCCGCCTTCGTCTTCACCGGCGGCGCCGACGACGGCGTCGACGGCAAGATCGTGCTAGCGCCTGGCGACGTGCTTTTGCCGTTCAACACCTACGTGCGCGAACCGGTCGTCTACACGATCGAAAAGGGCTTCGTTCAAGACATCCGCGGCGGCCTCGAGGCCGAGCTGATCAAATCCTACATGGGCGAGTTCAAGGACCCACGCGGCATGGGCATGAGCCATGTCGGCTGGGGGCTCGATCATCGGGCGCAGTGGCACGGCCTGACGCAATTTCCCGGCGGCATGGGCATGGAGCTGCGCTCCTTCTACGGCAATGTAATGTTCTCGACGGGCCCGAACAACGAACTCGGCGGTCCCAACGACACCGCCTGCCACCTCGACATTCCGATGCGTGGCTGCAGTCTTTTCCTGGATGACGAGCCGATCGTCGTTGATGGAGACATCGTCATCAAGGAAATGCAGCACCGCCAATAGAGGTGACTGCCGGCACCCGATCAGCCTCAAGGCCTGAGGCTGATCTATGTGCGATATGGAGCATGACTCGTGGTCTGAAATGGGGACCGGAAGCGGACCGGACGCTTCGAGCAAGGGCGTTCAAATGCGAACTCTCAGTTCGACGCGAGCTTCGTCGTGAGCGACAAATCCAGACTCCGTCGCTGCTTCAGAACCGAGTAGAACGCTCTGCCGGCTGAGGCGACTTCAAGCCCTGGCAAGAGCATTCAGGGTCAGCTGGAAGTCGTGCCGCGGTCTCCAGCGCCACCCTCGAGGCGGTCATGGAGAGGCTCGGCAACACATGCTCCTGCAGCAATTCCTGGCGACTGCGGTCCATATAGTCGTTGAAACCGGCGGTCACGAAAGCAAGAGGCACAAAACACGCGCCGATCTCGCGCGACAGGGTCGCCTCAGGGGCGATCGAATGATTGAGCACATCCGCTCCCATGCTTCGATACGCCAAAGCCTCGGCCGGGGTTGTCAGTCGAGGCCCATAACAATGGGCAGCCACCAACTGCTGTTCGATGCCATGAACGCGGCATTCGGCTGGCCAATGACGGCGGGCCGTCTCAACCAGAACCGCCGCACATCTTTGACAGACGATCTGCTTGCCCGAGCAGTCGAAGCTCTGGCGGTTTGGAAGCAGTGAAAACGGGGTCTGCGACAGTTCGATGATATCGGCGTTCACCACCATGTCACCGGGCTGGATCGCCTTATTGACGGCGCCAACGGTCGAGCAGGACAGGACTTGCTTTACACCCGCGGTCATCAACACCCAGAACGCCCGGCGATGGCAGGAATGGTCGATATGGTCGCGGGGATTGCCGTGCGAATACATGCACAACCCACGTTTCGTTCTGCCTTCCGCGGTAGTCGAGGCATCGAACTCGAGCAGCTTCCAGTTGTCGCTGCGACCGAAAGGCGTTTCAAAACTGATGTCACGCCGCAAGGTGCGCACACCATCGAATTCGACATCTTCCGGAAAGGCCAGCCCCCAGTTTGCCGACCCGGTGATGATGGCCAATCCTACCTGAGGTATGTCCGCTGAATGATCGGCCGGCGCACCGGCTGCGTGCAGATTTGTGAGCATGTTTCCAATCTCGGTCAGGATTTTTGGCGTAAGGTCACGATCAAGACGACGACCACGACGATAGCGGTCCACACCGTTGAGATCGCCGCGATGGTCGGATCGATCTGATCGCGCAGAGATATGAACATGAGTTTCGGCAGCGTGCTGTTTTGACCACTCGAGACGAAGATCGAAATCACAGACTCGTCGAGTGACGTCAGGAAGGCCATCAATATGGCCGACAGCAGACTGATCCGGAGCTGCGGGACAATTATGCCGCCAATGGCTCTCGCCCAGTTCGCGCCTAGGCTGCGCGCCGCCTGAACCTGGTTCCAGTCAAAGCGGGCCAGAGCGGGCAGCAGCACAATGCACACGACAGGAATGGCCAGCACCACATGCCCAACCAGCACACCGAACAGCGTTCCGACCAGATGTTGCGCCGCCAGCACAAAGAAGAGACCGATCGCAAGCAGGATTCCTGGGACGATGGACGGGCTGAGCAGAATGCCCTGAATGGCAACAGCGGCTTTTCCGCCGAGACGATTTATCGAAATGCAGGCCAGCAGCGCAAAAGGCACCGCGATCAACGCCGTCAACGTCCCAAGGATCAGGCTGGTTCTGAGCGCAGCCATCCATGTTGCCGAGCCGAAGAAGTTCTCGTACCAGCGCAACGAGTAGGTGTGCGGCGGAAACTCGAGCAGATTGGACGCCGAAAAGGAAAGCGGCACCACCACGAGCGTCGGCAACATCAGAAATGCCATGACGAGAACAGCAAAGCTCCAGAGGAGGATGCGGGCGAGCCTGTTGTCCGGATAGGCCTCAAGCATGGGCCGCACCGACTTTGTTGCGCGCCATCAGTCGCCTTGCCGTCAGCAACATCACACCGATCAGCGCCATAAGAACAAGCAGGAGAATGCCCAGGACGCTCGCCGAACCCCAATCCTGAAAGGTCGATAGCGTGCGCTCGATCCGGGTGGAGAGAGGATTTACCTTGCCGCCGCCCAGCACGGCCGGCGTGATGAAGAAGCCTAGCGTATAGATGAAGACGATGATCGACCCCGAGAAGATGCCGCCGGCCGAGAGAGGCAGAATGACCGTGCGGATTGTTTGGCCGAGAGTGGCGCCCATGCTCGCCGCCGCGCGAACGAGGTTTGCGTCGATATCGCGCATCGCGGCATAAACGGGCAGCAGGAAGAGTGGCAGCATGTAGTGAACCATGCCGATGAGCGTTCCGGTGAAGTTGTAGACCAGCGGTAATGGCTCCACTGTCAGGCCTGAACCCGTCAAAGCCGCGTTGATCAGACCATCGCGCCGCAACAGCACGAGCCAGCCATAGGTGCGCACCAGAATGGAGGTCCACAACGGCAGCATGACGAAGGCCATCAGCAAATTGGCCACCCTTGGTCTGGCGCTGGCCAGAGCGAGCGCCAGGGGGGTACCGAGAAGAATGCAGGCCGCCAGCGTGCCCAGGGACAGTTCGAGGGTTGTGACGAGTGCCGACCATGTCAGCCCGCTCGAAAGCACCTTCTCGTAGTTGCCGACGGTGTATTCGCCCCCCGTGGTCAGGAAGGATTGCCGGATGATCCATAGGATGGGCAGTATCGCCGCCAGCCCAACGATGAACAGCGCTGGCAGCGAAAGCGAGAGGAAGAACTGCCGCTCTCGTCGTGCGTCTGCCGCGAGCGCGGGATCCGCCATGACGGTCACGCTCACGCTCTTGCTCCCGGTATCGCGTGAACTTTGGCCGCCGATGCATACACGGTCAGCCGCTGACCGGCGGCAAGCTCGGCGCAGCCGCCGGCAAGTGCTGACGGAATGCAGACAAGAACCTCCTGCCCATCATCAAGCGCCAGCGTCAAAAGCCAGTTCTCGCCGCGAAACGCCTTGGCGCGCAGCATTCCGTCGAGCGCCGCTCCGTCTCGCCCGACGAGCTTGACATCCAGGTGGAAGCTTTCCGCGCGGATCATCAGGGTCTCGCGAAACGCATCGCCGCCGTCGATTGTGCGCACCGAGCCCGGGGCCAGAATGTTGGCCTCGCCCATGAATTGCGCGACGAAGCGGGTCGATGGACGATCATAAATTTGCTGTGGCGTGTCGATCTGCTGGATGCGGCCGGAATTCATCACCGCAACCCGGTCGGACATGGTCAGCGCCTCGCGCTGGTCATGCGTCACATAGATCGTGGTGATCCCCAGGTCATCGTGCAGACGCCGGATCTCGTACTGCATGGTTTCGCGCAGGTTTCTGTCGAGCGCCGACAGCGGCTCGTCCATCAACATCACGCGTGGTTCGAAGACGATGGCTCGCGCCAGCGCCACCCGCTGGCGCTGGCCGCCGGACAGTGCGGCAATGTTGCGCTCCGCCAGACCCTCCAGCTTCACGCGAGCCAAAGCATCAAGCGCCCGCTGCCGGGCCTCCGCTTTCGGCGTCTTGCGTAGCGCCAACGGATACTCGACATTCGCCAGGACGTTCATATGGGGAAACAGCGCGTAGCTCTGGAATACGATGCCGATGTCGCGCTTGTTGGGGGCCAGACGGGTGATGTCCCGATCCGCCAACAGGAGCTTGCCGGAATCGGGCCGGACAAAACCGGCCAGAGCCATGAGCAGCGTGGTCTTGCCCGACCCCGACGGCCCCAGCAAAGTGAGGAATTCGCCAGCCTGAATGTCGAGCGAGACATCATCCAGCGCGACGTAGGACCCATAGGCCTTGGACACGCTGGCGATGGTGATCGGGAGCGACTTCATGATGGGCTCGAACGTCTAGAGCTGATGCACCATAGACTCAGCGACTCATCATTTCATCGAAAGCTTTTTGAGCGGCCTCGCCGTTCTTGACCCACCAGTCAGCGTTCGAAAACACCGAGGTGCCGGCGTTTTCAGGCGCGGTCGCCAGGGTCTTCAGACGGTCCTTAGGGATAAGGCCACCCTCATAGCCAGCAGGGTTGACCGGGCCATAAGCGATGAAGTCGGTCAGCTTCGCCACGCGCGCGGGCTGTGTCATCGCCGCGATCAGCTTCATGGCTGCTTCCTTATTCGGCGCCCCCTTCGGCACTCCGAGACAGTCGGTGCCAATGACGGAACCCTTGAACGTGTAGTCGGCCGCGCCGCCATCTTTTTTCACAGTCTCTGCCCGTCCGTTCCAGGTGATGACCAGATCCGCCTCACCGTCTTTCAGCAACTGCGCAGACTGAGCGCCCGAGGTCCACCAGACCGAGACATTCGGTTTGATCGCTTCAAGCCGCTTGATGGCGCGCTCCAGACCTTCCGGCGTGCTGAGCACGGAATAGACGTCCGCGGGCGCCACGCCATCGGAGAGCAGCGCGATCTCGATCGAGTCTTGCGCATTGGCGCGCAGGGCGCGACGGCCCGGGAATTTGGCAACGTCCCAGAACTCCGCCCACGTCTTCGGCGGGTTCTCGCCATAGGTCTTGGTGTTCCACGACAAGACGGTGCCATAGGAGTCGAACGGATAGCAGTAGTCTGATTTTGCGCCCTCCGGCACGGCCTTGGAATCGATAATCTTGTAGTCGAGCGGCTCCAGCAGTGATTGCGCGGCCGCCTGTGCGCCTTCCGGTGAGCCTAGATGAATGACGTCGGTCGTGACAGCACCCGAGGTGACCTGCATCTTCAAGGCGGCCAGGCCGTCGCTCAGGGTCTCTTCTCGAACATCGTAGCCAAGCTCTTTTGCAGCAGGGCCCCACATGGCTTCCTTGATGGCGTTACCATAGTCGCCGCCAGCGGTCGTGATGGTGACCGTCTGGGCATGGACGGGCAAGGCAGCCGAGATTGCGAATGCTGTTAAGGAAATGCGTAGCCAGGACATAGGTTCTCCTCCCTAGAATTATTAAATGGCGCTCAAAAGAGCCATCTATTTTTAATCGTAACGTTACGGTTGCACTTAATCGAAACCAGAGTCAAGATGCTTCCGTGAAGGAGTTTGAATTGACCGGGACATCGAATCCGGTAACGTCACGAACGCTCCAGCAAAATTCAGCCAGCGCTTTTCGCAAATAAAAGTCAGGACAGAATGGCCAATCTCAAACAGATCGCGGCGGAACTGTCCCTCTCGGTGACCACGGTGTCGCGCGCTCTGAAGGACGGGCCAGAAGTCCTTCCCTCGACCATAGCCCGCGTCAAGGAAGCGGCAAAGCGGGTTGGCTATGTGCCAGATCATCATGCTCGTGCGCTCAAAACCGGTCGCACACTGGCGATGACGGCAGTATACCCGATGGAGACACAAGACCATCTGTCCGATCTGTTGAAGCTTCCCTTGATCGAAGGCATGACGCTGGCGGCGCGGCACGCCGGTTACAGTCTGTCCATCTATTCCACCACTCCCGACGACGATCCCGTTGAGAGTGTGCAGCGGCAGCTTCAAGCGCGCAGCGCAGATGGACTGATCATCACGCGCATGGTGTCGGGCGATCCGCGCGTCAAGCTGCTGCTGGACCAAGGCATGCCATTTGTCGCTTTCGGGAGAACCGACCTGGACGTCGCATACCCCTATGTCGATGTCGACAACGAACAGATTGCCTACGAGGCAACCCGACGGCTGATGGATAAGGGCTGTCGACGCATTGCACTGCAACTTCTCGTACCGGAGGATCAGGCGAGTGCCATGCGTCTTTCCGGGTATCAGAATGCGCTGGCGGAGGCCGGTATTCCGATCGACCAATCGCTGATCGGCCATGGCATGTTCACCATGGAATCGAGCGCCGCCTGGTTCGATCGCCTGCTGGGGTCGTCAAATTCGCCGACAGGCTTGGCATGCGCCAACGAACTGGGCCTTCTTGGGGCGTTACACGTTCTTGGCAAAAGAGGTCTTGTGCCGGGGAGCGACGTCCACATTGTCAGTCGTGACAGCACGCGACTGGCACGCTTCCTGCCGGCGAAAATTGGCGTTCATTCTGTCGACATGGCAGGGGTCGGGCGTACACTCGTCGAAGTGTTGGCGAGGCGGATCGCTAATCCGCTTGGGCCGGTGGAGACGATCTTGTTCAAAGGTGAATTCGACCCTGGCGAATAGTCGGACCAGAGAAGTCGGGCTTGAGACGCGTCAAGGGCGCTAGCGCCACGCCACCATGCCAGCAGGCAAATATATCGAAGGGCTTCGCAAGACTACGATCTACGGTATAGCTGAAGCCAGCGACGCCTCGCCGACTGCCGTCTGCATGAGGAAAGAAAGGGCATCGGATTAAGCGCGGCACGACAAGCCGTATTCTAAGGCTGGGGGCCGAAAGGGGGGCTCTCCAACCTGTAGGCGTGCGCGGTTTGGCCTCCTGATGGGTTGGGGCAAAACCTTCTTGAAACCGGCCTGTGCCGGCAGTTTCGTGGTGAAGCTCGACCCCTAGGACGCGTCGTCGTTATGATTGCTGCGTTTGAAGCGGCCATGATGACAGCCTCCCGCCGTCATCAATTTGAAGCGATCGTTCCCTCGTTGGGCCCTAAGAGCTACGCTCCTTCAGAGAAGGGCTGACCATGATCACGTCAGGTTTCGGACGCTCCAGTTCGACCGGAGCGCAGCCAAGCTCCGCTGAAAAACATACGTTGAGTAGACAGGCTGCCGCACGCCTGAATATTTGCAAAGACGGCCTGGATTTCTTCCCAGCGTATCCAACTTCAAGGAATTGGCCTTTCTCCTTCACCAATCAATCGAGCAGGCCTATGCGGTGTTGTTGCTGGTTCTAACGAACTACAGCCCTGCTTTTCACAACATCAAATTTCTTCGCAGCCTCGCTGAAGATCAAGCACAGGAACTTGCCGAAGTTTGGCCCCGCGACCAGCAGTGTTTCATAGCTTGGCTCAACATCATCAACGTGGCTTATGTGAAAGCGCGCTATTCGAGGCACTTCGAGATCACTCGCGAAGCGCTTCAGTGGGTTGCAGTGCGGGTCTCCGACCTGATCGGTGGTATCGAAATGATTTGCCAATCACGGTTTGAAAAGTTGAGGAATGAGGCGAACACGGCTGTTCAGCGAGCGGGTTGATTTCGCGATTGCCAATTCCAGACTGTGTGTTATGCAACTTATTGCTGTAGCGGCTATTAAAGATGCGACACTTGGGCAATTTAGGGGCCCTTTCCGCATCCCGGGCCGGTCCAACCTATGGGAAGGAAGGTTGACGGCTTCGTCGATAGACGAATACGCGCTGCCCATGATTCATTCGGCAATACGCGGGACTTTCGTGGCTCGGGCTCGGCACCCGATTGCCTGGAACTTCCGCAGCAAAACGACGTTCGATCCTTTTTCGAATGAAGGAGGTCGTGATGGACTGGAACCGCGTTGAGGGAAACTGGAAGCAGGTCAAAGGTAAGGTCAAAGAACAGTGGGGAAAACTCACGGATGATGACCTTGATCGCATCGCTGGCAAACGCGATCAACTCGAAGGTAAGATCCAGGAGCGCTACGGCATCGAACGCGACCGCGCCCGTCGGGATATCGACGACTGGTACACCAGGCAAGACTGGTAGGAGAACAGCCCGCCGCCCTCTGTGGCGGCGGGTTATCTGCTATGCGTCCGAGACCTGCAGCGAGCCAAGCCGGTCCTCCGGAGCGCACCAGATTAATACAAATCCTATTTGAATCCGTACCGCCGGCGGTCCTAGCAGAGCGATAGGCAAAAGCCCGCCGCCTGCAAGGTCTCACGGAGAGCAAGAAGGGGACAAGTGCGGCCCCAATTTCCCAGCATGACTGTGTTCCAAATGCGGACCCGTCGCGCAAAGCGGTGCCGCGCGGGCAGTTAGGAAAGCGTGCCGTCATCATCGCGCTCGGGCGCTGACCATATGGCTGGCCTGCATCAAAAACTCAGTTGTTCGTTGACTTGGAGGATCCTATGAACAATCCGATTTTCGACCGCTCTGTTTTCGTGCGCCGGTAATCTGGTACGGGAAATTGCTGATCTCGGGACGCCCTGGGATTCTTGTACGAGTGGCTCAATTCGGCCCTTCGACAATCCTGAATAAACGCCTATTTAGACTCGATCCCTTGCTCAATCTCTACTTGCTCAATCTCTATTCCGATCGACTCGCCCTCACCGTGGACTGCATCTCGATCCCAGTCGTTGGTCTTATCCGGGGTTTTAACAGCGGCCTTCCGGCTAGTACGATCCCTGTCCTTGCGAGGCTTTTGTCCCGGAATATCGCGCGATGATTTTGGGCGCATTGATTAGTTCCTTTGCTGTGTCCACATGCCAAAACATGTCCGGCATTATCAGCTTCCCATTACATGACTATTCGGGGAGGTGCGGGGTATGCTGCTTGTCCTCGGCCGGATCGGCGTCGATGCGGGCCTTGTGCGGGTCGAAAGCGCCGTGCCGGGCGATGGCCAGGGCGGCCGTTTCGGGAGTCTCGTAGGCCCACATGAAATTGTCAGCCGATGCACCGGCTGCATGCACGCGCCAATAGCCGGCCGTGCCCCATGCGGACTCCGAGGTGGCGTTGGTTTTCTCGAAAAGCTCGAGATAGATGTCCTCGAACGGGACGTAAAAGACCGGATCTCGCCCGTCTTCGTAGAGCATTTTTGCGCGCTCGCTTGACGCAACAATGGCGTCAGAGAATCTGACCGTCACCGTACCATGAAAGGGAAGGATGGCAGGCGCGGTCGGAGGATACTCGGGACTCGCTGGTGAGGTTTGCATTCTAGCACTCCTTGACTGCGTGTCCTGGAAACGTCGTGCAGCCGTGCCAGTTCCTGCCAACGGCGCAATTGGCGCAAAACCTTTTACACTACCTCTGTTCCTAGATGTTCAGTCCCGGCACTTTGCTGGATCAGGTCGAGTTCGAAACCATCCCGTTGTCGATGCCCCATCGGACTCGCAGGTCAAACCTCGAGGTGCGGCTCATGCGGGCGAAGTTGTAAGCGACGGCGACTTGGCGCGACGATTGCTTGGCTCTCGTCGTCGTAAGAGCGCTTGAGGATGGCGCCTCTGATGGTCCGGTTCATTCTTCTTCGAGGTGGCCTAGAGGCAGCGTCGTGCGACAGCGTCATTTTGCGGCGGAAAGCGACAATGACCGCGGCCTCCAGAATTGCGAGCATCGCCGATGCCGGTTCTTTCGGGGCCGGTAGGCAGGTCGGCGAGCGATGCTCGCCTCTTCCATCACGACATCTTCTGGCTGATAGCGAAGCGCCTGGCCAGAGCCCCAGCGTATCCGAGGCCCGTTAAGCCGTTGGAGGAGCCTCATGGGACGGAACCATATCGGCCTTGATGCGTCATAGAAACAGGTTCTGGTGGAGTGCATCGATGGTCAGGCTCCTTCTCGTCGCGGCTGCGGCGCTTGCCCTCACTTGCGGCGGGACAGCGGCGGCCAAGCTCGACCTCGCCACTGTCAATCAAGCGCAATTCTCAGCCGAAAGATCGAAAGGCTTCAGCCCGGTTATCCTGAAGGCGCAGATACTTTTGGATCGCGCCCGTTTCTCGCCAGGCATGATCGAGGGCCGCTTCTCAGAGAACGTCGCAAAGGCCATCAGGGCCTTTCAGACTGCGAACGGATTGTCCTCCGACGGCAAGCTTACGCCGGAGACCTGGGACAGGCTGACGGCAACCTCCACCAACCCAGTCGTGGTGAGCTACGAACTGACACGCAAGGATGTGAGCGGACCCTTTACCAAGCGCATTCCGGCGCGCATGGAGAAGATGGCCCGCCTGCGGACGCTCGGCTATCACAACGTGACGGAGAAACTGGCCGAGCGCTTCCACATAAGCGAGCAATTGCTCAGGAGGCTCAATCCGGGGATCGGGTTCATGAAGGCCGGCACTAAGTTGCTGGTTCCGGATATTGATCGGGGGGATTCTCCAGCCAGGATTGCCGGCATCGAGGTCGACAAGGGCGCACGCCTGGTGCGCGTTCTTGATCCTTCCGGTAAATGGCTCGCGGTCTTTCCCGCTTCCATCGGCAGCGCCGAGAAGCCGGCGCCGAGTGGCGAGGCGGAGGTCAAACGCGTCGCGCGCAACCCCACCTATCACTACGATCCGCACTTCGCTTTCAAGGGGGTCAAAGCCAAGCGGCCGTTCACGATTGCGGCCGGACCGAACAATCCCGTGGGATCGGTCTGGATCGATCTGTCCATCGAGAGCTACGGTATTCACGGCACGCCCGAACCGGGCAAGATCGGCGCGACCTTCTCGCATGGCTGCATCAGGTTGACCAACTGGGATGCCGAGGACCTCGCGTCCATGGTGCAGAAAGGCACGAAAGTCAGCTTCAAGGACGAGACGGCGAACGCAGGCGGCGAGTAGCTCGTAGCACAAGGATGCTCGGCGAACGGCGGGCCGGCTCATGAGCATACGAAAAAGTTCATATTTTTGCCCACCGCTGTTCGTAATGCTCCAGGACCTGGTGTTCCTACCTCGCCATATGTGAACACAGACAGTTACCGAACGCCCGATGCAAGTCAGCCAGTCGTCTTAAGCTTGCGACATGGATTTTTCCGTTCAAGGCTCCGGGAATTTCGACGGGAGCGACCTCAGTTCGGCAAGCGCCGGCTGCCACCAGCCGCGCAAAAGTTCGTCCGCTGCTGGCGGATGGGGTGCGGGCCATGTCCTAACCAACTCGGCGAGCGTAGCCGAACGCCACCTACCCCAAATGCAGTTGCCTTCTCGATGCATTGCGTTTGGATAGGAAGCCATCAAGTCCGATGGCTCAACAAGTTCACCCGTCACTTGGATGAAAACGACGATACCGTATTGCGCTGTCGCAACCGGCCGACCAAGCGGCGGCAATCTCGGCTGGCAGTGGATAGCGATGACGCCGACGTTCGGCAATCCACTTTTTCGAGGCCTTGTGAGCTTCAGTGTCCCTTGCGGCTTCTCGGCGTCGCTTCCTTTCTTCGGGCTCGGCATGTCGGGCAGCCTTTTCGATGCTCGGCCATCGGCGCTGAAGCTCCTCGAACGAACGGAACGGCACCCGGCAGGCTCGCAGCTCGTCGTCCCATCTTGCCCACGGAATTGCCCGCAATTCCTCAAGGACGGTCTTCGAATAAGGCGTGCGAACACGCAGGTCATCGGAAACCTACAGATATGCGCTCGAAATCGGATCGAAGGCGAAAGCATCACGACCCTTACTGTCGCCGTGGAGAGCGAACAACTCTGCCTCTTGCGCCAACCAGCGGTCGATCCGCCGCGTGGTCGTCTTTCCGGGGACGAACCAACTCTTGCGCTCGTCACTCCGCCTCGCTCGGGGAAAGGCGCGCCTAAATCGCTCGATAGCCATTCTATCGAACGCAAAGCGAGCTTCGCCGCCGTCAGCATTCCCCTTCCGTGGCACGTGATGAGCGTTCGAGCGTTCGCATCGTCCTGATCGTTTCGTTGCCATGAACGCCTTCCGCGGCCTTTAGGTTCACGAGCATTGACCCACATTGGACGGGTCAACTTGACGTGAGGAGCGCCACAGACGTGCCCCACCAAACGCATCAGCATTGTGAATCAATTGGGCGTGATCGATTTATCGAACTCGTTGGACGCTGCGGCGCTCGCGAGCGAGACTCCGCAGCATGCTTACCCCAGTGACACGACCGGCCCATCTGCACCGCATTGACGACGCCCGCAACATGGCCAGGTTCTATTCGCTGACTATTCAACCGACCCTGTTCGGTGGCGCATCACTCATCCGCAACTGGGGACGGATTGGCACGAAGGGCCAAATCAAAATCGAGACCTTTGATGAGCCACAAGAAGTCGACTGCGCGTTTATTCGGCTTGAGCGCGCAAAGCGACGGCGAGGCTATGTTGACCCCGGCAACGCCGCCGCAGGTTCACATCGGTGACTGGCGCGGCTAGCGACAACTCGCGCAGCAGAGGCAAAAACAATGTCTTAACCTGGCGAGCGGCGGCTTCGGCCTAAGGCTGGAAAGATCGACAGGTACGTCCGGAGGGCGCGCTTTCCGATGTTGTGTCTCTGGTCGTTCAATGACGATTTAGAGCAGATCTATGGCTCTCCGATCGCAATCTGGAAGCACCGGGTCGACAACGTGCGAGGCTACGGAAATTGGGAGCAGGCACCACGTCGCCGAAGGAGATCCAGCTCTCTCGCAGCCGCGTTCAAGGTCTTGCTTAGAAGCCTCAGCCTCATCGGCGCGCCCATGCGGGAGCAGAAAGACCGCATTCCGATCGCCGACACTGACCAAATCGGCCTCAGAGATCGCTCGGTGCAGAGCGACGAGATGACCGACGCCTCAGCGGGATGCGGTCATGCACGCCGTTTGAGCGTCGCCGGCCGCACGGGCGTCGACATCGCGTGATCGAGGCTCTTTTACATCTCGCGGCGCGCCCGTAAAATCTTGCTCTCGATTTGATCGGACCGACCGATGCGCCAGGCAAATTCCCAATGACTGGCACATGGCGAGCTAATTCTTAGGCGACCCCGATTTATCCACGATTAGTACTTTGGGCATAACCTTTGCCACTTCAGTGTACGACCCAATCTCTCTTTGCACTGATCCAAAGCACGACCGGCGGAGGAACTGTTTGGTCAGGAAATTGTCCAAGAGCCCGGCCGCAACGTCCGAGTCGACAGGTATGGTGGCACTGGCAAAACTCGCCGCCGGCTCCTATGAAACTCTCGAGCGGGAGCTTCAGGCCACAATCAAAGATCTTGAGGCGCAGGCGCTGCGTTACGAGACGGCGATCAACAACATTTCGCAAGGAATTTGTTTTTTTGATAGTGACGAGCGGCTCATCTTGTCGAATTGTCGCTATGGGGAAATCTACCGTATTGCGTCCGAGCAACTACAACCGGGCCTGACATTAAGTGAACTTGTCGGACGCCGCTTAGCCGCCGGGACATCATCCATGGCGGCCGACGCCTATCTGGCGCTGGCCCGCTCTGTCAATTCGGGCACCACTTCGAGGGTCTGGACGGCCAAACTTGCTGACGGTCGAACCATCAAGGTCTGCCATCAGCCTATGCCCGGCGGCGGTTGGGTCTCCACGCATGAGGACATCACGGAGCTTGCCGCCAGCCGACAGATCGCTGACGAGCGTATCACGCTGCAAACGCTGATCGATTGGGTACCTGACTATCTGTGGGTCAAGGATACCGAGAGCCGCTTCATCGTGGCCAACAGGGCTCTGGCCCTCGACAGTGGCCGAGACAAGACCAGTGACATGATCGGTTTGACCGATTTCGACTTGCATGCTCCCGAACTTGCCCGGAAATTTCGCCTCATCGAGCAGAACGTCCTTAGCAGTGGACGACCGATGATCGACGAAGAAGAGTTTGTCGTCGATGCCTCAGGCGCTGTAAAATGGCTCTCGTCGACGAAAGTCCCGTTGCGAAACGTCAAAAATGAGCTCATCGGTCTGGTCGGCATCGCCCACGACATCACGGCCCGCAAGCAAGGGGACGTCCTGCGTGAAGGGCAAGCGCAAATCCTGGAAATGATCGCGATGAGCGCGGCGCTCGAGAAGGTGCTCGACCAGCTCATGCGCCTCGTGGAATCCCAGTTGACGGGAATATCCGGTTCCGTCTTGCTGCTCGACAAGGACGGCATCCACTTGCGGCACGGCGCGGCGCCGAGCCTGGCGAAAGAATATACCGCTCTGATCGACGGAATCGCTGTCGGCCCCAAGGTCGGTTCCTGCGGAACCGCCGTTTACCGACGGCAACCCGCCATTGTCGCCGACATCATGCAGGATCCCCTCTGGGAGGACTACCGCCAACTGGTGACCCCCTACGGCTATCGTTCGTGCTGGTCGACCCCGATCCTGTCGCATCAAGGTGACGTGTTGGGTGTCTTTGCGATGTATTCGATGACGGTACGCGAGCCCGTCGAGGCCGAGACGCGCCTTATTGAATTCACCACCCGTATCGCCGGGATCGCAATCGAGCGCAAACTGGCTGAAGATCAGATCCACTTCCTGGCAAACCACGATGCCCTGACACGACTTCCAAATCGAGCCTTGCTTGAGGACCGGCTATCGCAAGCGGTCCTGTACGCGCAGCGATACGACCGCTGGGTCACCGTGGTGTTTGTCGATCTGGACAATTTCAAGCTCGTCAATGACACGCTCGGCCACAATGCCGGAGACGAACTCCTGAAGACACTCGCCAGCCGTATGGTGGAGTGCGTAAAAGCTACCGACACGGTTGTGCGGCTTGGCGGGGATGAATTTGTCATCGTGCTGTTCGACCAGCCTACGAATGTCGATCTCATCTCGGAGTCCTTGCAGACGATCCGGGAAGCGATTGCCGCGCCGGTCCATATTGCAGAGCATTGCCTTAGGACGACGGCCAGCATCGGCATTGCAAACTACCCCAAGGATGGGGAAAACCCGCAAACGCTGCTCGCCAATGCCGACGCGGCCATGTATCGGGCGAAGGAATTCGGTCGCGACAATTTCCAGTTCTACACTCCCGAATTCAATTCGAGGGCGCATGAAAAATTCGTTCTCCAAGGGGAGTTGCGAAACGCTCTGGTGCGTTCGGAATTCACCCTTCTCTATCAACCCCAGATCGATCTCCGGTCAGGGCGCGTAATCGCGGTAGAAGCGTTGATCCGCTGGACCCACCCCACCCAAGGCGTGGTGGCGCCGATGACGTTCATTCCGACCGCCGAGGAAACAGGTCTGATCGTGGCGATCGGCGACTGGGTTTTGCATGAGGCCTGTCGACAGAACAAGGCTTGGCAGGATGCCGGTCTTCCCCGGGTGACTATCTGTGTAAATGTGTCGGCACGGCAATTCAGGGAAAGGAACCTGGTCGGCCGCGTGGTCAATGCGCTCAGGGACAGTGGGCTGGAGGCTAGATATCTCGAACTGGAGGTGACTGAAAGCCTCATCATGCAGGACATCGAGCTTGCGGTCGCAACGATGAACGAACTGCAGGAGCTGGGCGTCCAGATCTCGATCGACGATTTCGGCACGGGCTATTCTAGCCTCAGCGCACTTAAGACGTTTCCGGTGGCCCGACTGAAGATCGATAAATCCTTCATCGACAACGTGGCTGAAGACGAAAACGACCAGGCCGTTGTCAGCGCCGTGATTTCGTTGGGTCAAAAGCTGAACATGAGGGTTATCGCCGAGGGCGTCGAAACCGACCAGCAGGTGGCCTTCCTGCTCAAGAACAACTGTGATGAGATGCAAGGCTACCACTACAGCAAACCGGTCGAGGCTCAAGCGATCGAGAAATTGCTGAAGGCGGCGGCCTGGCCTCCAGTTCATCCCCGTCCCCGCCAACAGCAGCCGGACTGAAACGCCTGCGCGACCGAGCCAAGCGCCGCGATGCGCTTGTCGAGCCCCTCCCGGAGGCGCCTCGGGATCCTATCCACCGCCGTCAACGCATTGAATCCAGATTCTTTTCGATTCTGGAACCATATCGGCCGCCAGCAGCTTATGTCGCAAAGGTTGTGCCGGAGTGTGAGTGTCATGGTTGCAGCACGAGCGAATTGGAAGGGGTACATCAAATTCGGTGACGTTGCCTGCGCAGTGGCGCTCTATACCGCCGCGTCGTCGTCCGAGCGCATCGCCTTCAACACGCTCAACCGCGCTACCGGCAACCGCGTGCGCCGTGAGTTTGTCGACAGCGAGACTGGCGATCCGGTCGAGCGCGATGATCAGGTAAAGGGGTACGAGATGGAGAACGGCGACTACGTCGTCCTCGAACCCGAGGAAGTCGCGGCCGCAGTCCCGGAAAGCGACAAGACGCTTAAGATCGAGGCCTTCGTGCCCTGCGACGAGATTGACGACGTCTATTTCGACAAGCCGTATTATCTCGCACCCGATCGGATGGGCGCCGACGCATTCAAGCTGCTGCGCGACGGCATGCGACAGGCGAAAGTCGCGGCGCTGGCCCGTACTGTCCTGTTCCGGCGGCTGCGCACGGTGCTGATCCGCCCGCATGGCAACGGCCTGATCGGCACCACACTGAACTTCGACTACGAGGTGCGCTCGGCGAAGGAAGCGTTCACGGATATTCCCGAGATCAAGATCGAGGGTGAAATGCTCGACCTCGCCAAACATATCATCAACACGAAGAAAGGCTCGTTTGACGCCAAGACCTTCGACGACCGCTACGATGCAGCGGTCGCCGAACTCGTAAAGGCGAAGATAGAAGGCAAGCCGCTGCCTAAGAAAAAGGCGCCGCCACCTTCGAAGCCCAGCGATCTATTGGAGACCTTGCGCAGGAGCGCCGGACTGGTACCGGACCAGAAGCCGAAGCGCGCTGTTGCCGCGAAGGCTGACCGCAACCGAAAGCAGCCCAAGCGCGCCGCCGGCTCCAGACGCGCGGCCTGATCGGAGACCGTCATGGCCGTTCGACCCTATTGGAAAGGTTATCTGAAGCTCTCGTTGGTCACCTGCCCGGTGCAGATGATGCCGGCAACGTCGGAGAGCGAAAAAGTCCGTTTTCATACGCTCAACCGCGAGACCAACAACCGCGTGGTCAGCCACTACGTCGATGCCGTCACGGGCAAGGAAGTCGAGGAGGAGGACGAGGTCAAGGGGTATCAGCGGGGTGAGAACGAGTACATCATTCTCGAAGATGAGGAATTGGAGAGCGTCGCTCTCGACAGCACCAGGACGATCGATATCGACGTGTTCTCGCCGCGCGATTCCATCGAATGGATCTGGCTCGATACGCCTTATTACCTCTCGCCAAGCGATCCGGTCGGCCAGGAAGCCTTCTCGGTCATTCGCGACGCCATGGCGGCGGAAGACATGGTTGGCATCTCCAGGCTGGTGATCTCGCGGCGCGAGCGCGCGGTGATGCTGGAGCCGCGCGGCAAGGGTATCGTGCTGTGGACCCTGCGCTATGGTGACGAGGTCAGGGACGAGAACGCCTATTTCGAGGGGATTGACTGGGACAAGTCCGATCCCGAGCTGATGCCCCTCATCCAGGAATTCATCAAGAAGCAGACCCGTCATTGGGACAGCAAGCTGGTCTCCGACCCGGTGCAGGACAAGCTGCTGGAAATCATCGAAGCTAAGCGGAAGAAGACAAAGCGCCCGGCCAAGGCGAAGGCCTCCGAGCCGAAGGCGACGCCGAACAACGTCATCAATATCATGGATGCCCTGCGTAAGTCCGTCGAGGCGCAGAATCGTCCGGGCAAGCGCTAGAAGTCTGCGTCAGGCCGCCCGTCGCATCGATCTTGCCAGTCGCTTGATTGATGGTTCGAGGAGGCGATGACCCTCGCCATAGTCTCTCCACGCCGTGCTCTTTTTCAGCAGCGCCGGGACGGTACGCAGGGTGAAGCGCTTCGGATCGAGATCGGTTTTGACTTGTGCCCAGGTGAGCGGCATGGAGACTGTCGCGCCGGGCCTGGCCCGCGGCGACAGCGGAGCCACGGCGGTCGCCATGCGATCGTTGCGCAGATAGTCGAGGAAGATGCGGCCGATGCGCTGGTTCTTCGCCATCTTGGTCAGGTAGAGGGCGGGATTGTCCCGCGCCATCTGCAGGCAAACATCATGCGCAAAACCTTTGGCATGCGCCCAGGTGAGCTTGCTGCGCTTGGCGACCGCCAAGGGGGTGACGACGTGAAGCCCTTTCCCGCCGGTCGTCTTGCAGAAGCTGACGAGCCCAAGATCGTCGAGGCGCGCGCGCATTTCCTTGGCCGCTTCGACAACCGTTTTGAAAGGGACGTCGGGACCTGGATCAAGATCGAAGACGAGCCGGCCTGGCACCTCCGGCTGCCATGGCTCGCAATTCCAGGGATGCAGTTCCAGGGCACCGATCTGAGCGACGGCGGCGAGGCCCTCCACACGGTCGATCTGCAGGTAAGGCTTCTTGTCGCCGAACACTTTGACCAATTCGAGAAGATTCGACGTTCCCGGCATCGCATGCCGCTGGAAGAACTGCTCGCCGCCGATTCCATCCGGCGCGCGGATGATTGAGCAGGGCCGCCCGCGGATGTGCTCGATCAGCCAGGGACCAACAGCTTCGTAATAACGGGCAAGATCTTCCTTGGTTACGGGGGTGCCATCATTGGCATCTGGCCACAAAGGCTTGTCCGGGTTCGAGATCAGCACACCCATGACGTCGACCTTGCCGCCGTGGCGCGAAGGCTTCGCTGAGGTCGGCTCCCTGGGCTGCGGCACCTCAGTCCTCTCCGGCGAGGCGGGCTTATCGGCTTCCACATCTTGCGCTGGTTTATCCTCCCGCAAACCCTTGAAGGCGGCTTGGCGCACGAGGCCGTCGGACGTCCAGCCTGCGAACTCGATCTCGGCCACCAGCTCCGGCTTCAACCAGACGACGCCGGGTTCTCTTTTCGGCGCGCCGATGCCGGTGAAGGGTGATTTCCCGCTCGCGGCAGCTTTCAACCTCGGCAGCAGGTCCCTGACCTTGGCTGCGCCATAGCCTGTGCCCACGCGACCGACATAGACGAAGTGATCGCCGCGATTGACGCCGACCAGAAGCGACCGGAATTTGCCATTCGTTGTGGCATAGGCGCCGATGACGACCTCATGGCCTGCACGACACTTTGACTTCGCCCACGTCTCGGTGCGGCCGGAAACGTAGGGCGCATCGGCGCGCTTCGACACGATCCCTTCGAGGGACAGCCGACAGGCCGAGCGAAGCACTGCCTCGCCGCCAGTTTCGAAATGCTCAACGAAGCGGATGCGATCATCCTGACCCGTGTCGGTCAGAAACTGACGCAATCGCGCCTTGCGCTTACTCAGTGGCAGGACACGCAAATCCTCAGAGCCTTCAAACAGCAGGTCGAAGGCGAAGTAGACAAGCGCATCGGTCTTGCCCTCGGCCAGCGCTGCCTGGAGGGCGGCGAAGTCCGGGGCGCCGTTTTCGTCGAGCGCGCAGATCTCGCCGTCGATAATCGCATCGGGCAGCTTGCCGGCGGCTCGGGCAATGGCTGGATATTTGGCCGTCCAGTCGAGACCCTTGCGGGTTTTCAAGATCGCTTCGCCGCCCAGGACGCGCATCTGGATGCGATAGCCGTCGAACTTGATCTCGTGCAGCCATCCGCGTTCGGCGGGCGGCCGCGCCAGCGTCTGGCAGAGCTGTGGCTCGATGAAGTCGGGCAGATCGGCCGCAGTGACAGTCCCGTGCTTCTTCCTTTTTGCGCGGATGTTTGTTTTCCGCTCCTGCGCCGCAAGGCCTGTACGACTGTCCCACACAGCATCTGCCTCGGCCTTGCCGCCTTGCAGCATGAAGGGTTTCGGGCCGCGGCCCTTGCCGGCAGCAATTGCCTCCATCTTGCGTCCAGACGCGACAGAGGTGTCAGTCTTGTCGAGGATTGCGGCGCCGTCTGTCTCGACGGCATATTCGTCGCGATGTTTGATCAGCAGCCAGTTGTTGCGCTTGCCGCGTTCGCGGTCGTTAGCCATCCGCACCAGCACGAAACCGCCATGCAGCCGTTCCCCTTCCAGCGTGAACTTGAAATCGCCCTTGGCCAGAGCCTGCTCGGGGCTCTTCTTTCCCTCGGGCTCCCAATAGCCGCGGTCCCACAGCATGACTGTGCCGCCGCCATACTGGCCTTTTGGAATCGTGCCTTCGAAATCCCCGTAGTCGAGCGGATGATCTTCCACCTCGACGGCGAGCCTCTTGTCATGAGGATCGAGAGAGGGACCGCGCGTCACGGCCCAGGATTTGAAAACGCCGCCGAGCTCAAGTCGCAGATCGTAATGCAGCCGCGTCGCGTCATGTTTCTGAATGACGAAACGGCGACGGTTGGATGGCATGACCGAACCTTGACCGCTCGGCTCCTGCGTTTTCTTGAAATCGCGCTTGGCCTTGTATGTTGTTAGCTTGTCGCTCGCCATTCGATGCCCTCGGAGCACGGACCACATCGGCCTAGAAGCAGGAATGTTCGGAGTGGCGACATGTTCCCCGAATTGGCACGCCGGCGCTGGCGTTACGCCAGCGCGGGCTCGGGATGAGCAAAGGCCCCGCCACTGCCAGTTCTGGGCAGAACGGCTGCAAAGGCAGGACAAGGCGGCGGGTCGTCATCGTCATCGCGCCGGCGATGGCGCGTGATGCGAGCCCAATGCGGGAAACACAATCTACGGCGACGCCGGGCCTGCCTTCGCGACGGACCTGGTGCCTGCTGGTCGGTGCTTGCCAACGCCTTGAGCGCTTGGAGAATCTCATCCACTTCGATGCGGGAGCCGTCTTCCAACTGACGCATCGATGGCCGGCCACGAACCGCGCGCGCGTCGGATGCCCACGACGCCAGCAGCGCCCGCTTCTCCGCACGGCTCATTGCCGGATCGTTGAGGATTTCATCGGGCCGCTGGAATGTCGGAGAACGATATGCGTCCCGATAGCTCGTGTCTGGAAAGTTAATAAAGCCTGTCATCTCCGTTTCTCCGCAATTCGTGCCTCCCGGACGCTGCCGGGAGGCAAATCGCAGCTTTGAGGTTCGTGCGGAACTCAGGCAGCGTTGCGCTGCTGACCCGTATCCTGGCTGATCTGCTTCTTCGTCGCCGTCTCGTCCCCTGGCGCGGCGCTGCCGGTCGAGCCGATGGCAATGCGGCGAGGCTTTAGTTCATCAGGAATCTCGCGCACCAGGTCAACCGAAAGCAGGCCATTCTCAAGCGCGGCGTGTGCTACCTTGACATGGTCGGCCAGCTTGAAAGCCTGCCTGAAATTGCCGATGGCCAATCCCTGGTGGAGAATTTGTCGGTCGCCCTCCTCCGGCTTTTTCTGGCCGGTGACAATCAGCTCGGGGCCATGCTGGGTGAGCTCGACTTCGTCCGTGCTGAACCCGGCGATCGCCATCGTAATGCGGTAGTCGTCGGGGCCGAGCTTCTCGATGTTGTAGGGCGGCCACTCCGAACGCACGCCATTGTCGAGCATATCAAAGAGACGGTCGAAACCGACCGTCGAGCGGTAGAGAGGTGTATAATCGAAGCTTCTCATAGCCATATCCTCCGTAAAGCAACATGGGTTACAAGCAGGCGCCGCAGCGTCTCTGCGACGCCCAAATCTGTCGGGCCGAAGCCCCGACGCAGAACGATTTGGGAAGACCCTAAATGCGGTTCAAGAGGGCAGATTCTATTTTTGATCGACATCCCGAGTGCATGATTTCCCTCCACGGGCATGGTCACATGCGCGCTCGGATCGCCAAACGCCGCCGGTTCCGCGGTAATGGTTTTTTCCCTTTCCCTTAACGTTAAGCCGACCTACCGGGGTTCGAGCAAAGCCGGCGAGGACGGGTTCGATGCAAACCTGGGTACGGTTTTAAGCCGGCGCCGACCCGTAGACGTGGCCGCCGCCCACGCGGCTGTCGCCTGCTGAGGTTCTCGCCATGCTGTTTGCGAAGATCAGCCGCTTCGGCGCGCCGCGCAAGCCGGCGGCTTTTCAGGGCTGCCCGTCCTAGCGAGCGCGCAAACGGGTTCTGCCTGCACCGCGTCACGGCTCGAAACGATCAGTCAGCGCCTGGCATTGCACGCGGCGGCCTATCCGTCATAGGCGTATCGTACGCGCGGCTTCAGTTCTCGACGCCATCGATGGAATGGCCGACGCGGCTAGGCGCGATCCGCTTACCATCGTTTTGTGGTTGCTCATTGAGT
This sequence comes from Mesorhizobium sp. U510, assembly GCF_059180695.1. Lineage (NCBI taxonomy): Bacteria > Pseudomonadati > Pseudomonadota > Alphaproteobacteria > Hyphomicrobiales > Phyllobacteriaceae > Mesorhizobium > Mesorhizobium sp. U510. The sequence continues at coordinate 331,516 of NZ_CP180531.1, read as the reverse complement.
TGCTTGCCCCGTCCGACGTTTGGGGTTGCAGCGCCATCTCATTGAAACCGGCGCCGGGGCACTCATCGCCACGCACTTACGGGCCTGTGCTAGGCGGATGCGACGGCACTGCCGTACTCGCGCAAGAAGAGCAGGCAAAGGTCACAGCGCAGAAGGCTGCCGACGCCGCACCAAATCCGACGCAATCGTTTGCCTTATTGGTACACTCTCCCTCATCGCTTTCATTGCCAGCCGCTGCGGCAGCCAACGCGGAGTCCATTGGCAGCACCGTGGCACGGCGTGCATAAGGTCGAGAAGGCGTCGACCCATTCGACGAACGCGCGGAGTGAGCACGGCCAAGCGTAGCAGAGGCCTTCACCAAAAGGGAACGCGGTAGGCTCCGCAATCGTTAACTGCGGTCAGCGAGTATCGAGCATGCACCTTTTCCAGATCCTTCTCCCCCGGGCCGATAAGGCCGGCCAGCCTTTCGCGCGGAAAGATTTCGATCGGATCAAGGAGGAACTGGCGAGCCGATTTGAAGGCGTCACGGCCTATCTTCAGGCTCCTGCGGAGGGTATGTGGCGGCAAGGCGCGGAATCCGACAGCGACGAGATCGTTATCTTCGAGGTGATGACGGAGGAGGTCGATCTGGCGGATTGGCTCGAGCGCCGTGCGGCACTCGAACGAAGATTCCGGCAGGATAAAGTCATCATCCGCTACATGCCAATGGCGCTCGTCTAGGGTCGACGCCATGCCTTCGACGTCGATCCGCAAAAGTGAATACGATCCCGAGAGCGAAGTTCTCTCCGTCTGGTTTGTCGCGAGCGGCAAGCGCTATGACTACGAGGGAGTTCCAGTGGAGGTCTACGCCGCATTCCGAAGCGCCTTCGCGAAAGGCCGCTTTTTTAATGATTGCATTCGGGACCGTTATCCATATCGGCGGTCAACGGACGTCTAACGACCACCTTGATTTAGCGCCGGCGGCAGAGGAACTAAAGTCTCAAACCCACGTTTCGATCTCCGCGTAGTCATCAGATTTCATCTGTTTGGGGGACACAGGACTTTCCGCAGTCACGGGGGAAAGCGCCGTGCAATCAAGACCCGGACGTGGGAGCATCATGCTGGGCGGTTCACGTAAACCCGCTTTTATTGCCTTACTGCTTGCAGGGGCCGCGCTTGCCGTGGCTGCGTGGTATCTATCGAAAGCCCGCCCTCCTTTTTCTCAAGACGACCCGCAGTTTCAAGGCACAGGCGACGCCTCGCTTGGCAAGCTCGTTTTCGCGGCAGGCGATTGTGCTTCGTGTCATGCGACACCGGGGCAATCGGACCGGCTGAAGCTCGGCGGCGGGATGGCACTTGGCTCGCCATTCGGCACCTTCCGACCGCCAAACATTTCTCCCGATCCGGTCGACGGTATAGGGAGATGGACCGCGACCGACTTGGCGAATGCACTTGTCGGGGGCGTCTCGCCAAGCGGCGAGCATTACTATCCCTCCTTTCCCTATACGAGCTTTACGGGAATGACGGTTGCGGACATAAAGGATTTGTACGCCTACCTGCGTACGCTTCCGGCGGTCTCGGGCCGGCCGCCGCCCCACGATCCCAAAATTCTGTTTATAGTCCGCCGGTCAATCGGATTCTGGAAACTTCTGTTCTTTCGGCAAGGGCAATCGGCCGCAGGCACCGGCGGAATATCGACGCGTGATCGCGGGGCCTATCTCGTTGAAACGGTATCGCACTGCGCAGAGTGCCACTCGAGCCGCAACGCGTTCGGAGCGATCAAATCCGGCACCCTTTTTGCAGGTGGCATCGATCCGCAGGGGACGGGGTTCGTGCCTAACATAACTCAGCAGAGATTGCGCAGCTGGGGCGAGGCGGACATCGCAACGATGCTAAAGACGGGCGAGACGCGCAATCATGGACGCGTGGGATCATCCATGGCCGATGTGGTAACGAACGCTGCGATGCTGCCTGATAGCGACCGCCAGGCGATCGCGCGCTACGTCAAGGCGCTTCCTGCGATTGCAACGCCTGATCCGTAGATCATTGCGCATAGAGATAGGCTGCAAGGTCTCGTGCTTCCTGTTCGGAGATACCGGTGGACGGCATCGCCGTCCGGGGGGAAAAGCTACTCGGCGAAACGATCCAGGCGACAAGATTGTCGGAGCGGTTTTCCAACACGCCGGCAATGTAGACGCGCTTTGATAATCCGGTGAGCGGACCGCCGGTCTGGCCGTCCGCCCCGGGGATTCCGGAAATCGCGTGACATCCAGAACAACCGTAGCGCCGAAAGATTGCCGGAGCGCGATCGGGATCGCCACCGGTCATCGTTTTCGCGGTGGCGGCTCGGGTATGATTGTCACGCGCGATGTTGGCCGTGACGAACGCAGCTGAGGCCACGATAAGGCCGGCCATTAAGGCTGCTCGACCGGGAACAGAGGCCAGCAAGCTAGACATTTTGCGTCTTTCTTCCGCCCGAGTGCCGGATCCAGAGCGCCAGCATGGTCATTGCCGCGGCCGCATAGACCGTTCCTGCGGGCAGCCACATGATCATGCCCGCCAATTGCTGGTCCTCCAGCGGCGTTAGTCCCCAGTCCATCGCGGTTTGGGTCTGCGCGGCATAAAGCACGCGCGGGGCAAGCGCCAACAAGACGCCCAGGATGCTGGTGTGGATCATGGTCAGGAACAAATGCCATGCCGAGGCGCCATAATCACTTCGCCAGACCATAGCCCACCAAAACAGGATCGCCGTGGCGAAGAAGCTCAGATGCTGGAGGCGGTGGAGGGACATGTCGGTCACGGCGGCGTCGAACAGGACGGGCACGTGCCATACCCAGATCGCGACGCCGTGAATGATGGTCGCGTTGGTGGCGCCAGTACACCAGTCCCATGCCCTGCGGACAACGGCCATACTCATCACAGAGCCAGCGGCGTGACGCGTTCTTCCGGGCAATCCCCAAAGCAGGATACCCACCGGCCGCGCCAGCACGATCAAGGGGGCCGACACGGCCATGACAAACTCGTGCTCGATCATATGGAAGGTAAAGAGGTGTTCGCCAAGCCAATGAAGCGGCGAAAGCAGCGCACCTGCCAACGCCAGCATGCCGCCGCAGTACGGCAAGACGCGGATCATCATCATGCCCGGTCTGCTGAGCCGCCAGGTCAACCTTATGACGCCCACGAAGTACAGTATGACAAGTACAGCTAGCGGCACGACGATCCACGGGTCAGACGTCCAAGGGTAAGTCGAACCGTGCGCCTCGTTCCCATGCGCCATAACCGGGCTGGCGATGATCAAGAAGACAAGTGTGCGGATCAGCGTTGGCACGGATCCAGCAGCATCGTAGCCGCCCCCTGCAACGAGAGCGCCAGCACAAATGCCAGCGCGATCAGGAAACCCGCGTCGGTGATAAATCGCTCGGATCTCGCCAATCCGGCGGAGCCCGTGCGTGATGCGACGACACCAGCGATGGAGGCCGCTAGAAGCGCCGCACAAAAAGCAACCGTCCACGGAAAATTCTGACGGCAATCCATGTACGGCGTGATTTGTCCAAGCTGGGTGGTGACCGCCCAAGCGACAGGCGGCACAACCAATCCCATGTATCGCAGCCAGCGTCTGGTCAAAGTCGTGGAACCCAATAAAGGCAGACGTACATCGGCAACCACGTCAGCACCACAAAGTTCCAGTACATCGCATTGTCGTCCACATCGCCAAACCGCCGTGCATTGTCGCCATGGCGCGTGAACATCAGGCTGGTCAGCACGACAGTCTCACCCAGGTCGGTCAGGATGTGTGTCGTATGGAGGCCGAGCATCACCCATACAATCGATCCATAGGCGTTTTGATCCCACTTGATGTGCATGGCGGGAAACTCGAAAACACGTAGGATAAGCGGCAAGACGCCGAACAGCGACATGACGATGAGGCCAATTCGGACTTTCCGTAAGTCTTGGGTGCGCGCCCAGCGTGTGACAAAGACATTTGGTATGAGGCTTACAAGCAGAACGACTGTCAGGGTCGTTCCTGCAAGCAGATCAGGCGGCGCCGTATCCAGCGGCCACCGCGGTGCCAAGCTCATCAGATAGAGATAAATCACGATCGAGAGGACAAAACCGGTGCCTTCGATGAGCATGAAGGCGAGCGTTCCCCACCAAGACAGGCTGGCGGTGCCAAGGCCATGCGCGGGAAGCTTTGTCACGTCAAGAACGACACCATGCTTCATGACTCGTCCTCCGGGTCGCCCTTGGGCCAGAACCAGCCAATGAGTGCTATTGCAATCGGTATGGAGCCCCAGACCACGGCCCATGGGGTAAAGATCGACCAAATCAGCATTGCTGACGTAGCGAGCGCCGCCAGGAGCGGCCAAATCGAATTCCCGACAGATGATTCACGCGCTTCCGCACGCGCTTCCACGACACTGGTGATAAGCAGTTCGCGCCGGTCCGTGTGCAGACCCTCGACGAATCCAAGTGGATTCGATCTGTCCGACAAGGGCTCTAGGCTTTCGACCACCGGCAGCCGCGCAAAATTATAGGATGGCGGCGGCGAAGACGTCGCCCACTCCAGCGTCGAGGCGCCCCACGGATTGGCTGGTGCGATGGGACCTGATCTGGCGCTGCGTATGGCGTCGATGAAGAACAGCAGGAAACCGGCGGCCAGAACGATCCCGCTGAGACTGATGAACATGTTCAGGCCGGACCACGGCATCTCCGGCTGATAGGTGTAGATGCGCCGTGGCATGCCTTGCAGGCCGAGAATGTGCATGGGGAAGAAAGTCAGATTGAAACCCGAGAAGATGAGCCCAAACGACCAGCGGCCAAGCGTCTCGCTCATCATTCGGCCCGTCAGTTTCGGAAACCAGTAATAGACCGCGCCCAGCAAGGGGAACACGGCGCCACCGACCAGGACGTAGTGGAAATGCGCGACGACGAAATAGGTGTCGTGAACCTGGGTATCGAACGGAACCGACGCCACCATCACGCCGGTCAGTCCACCAATGACGAAGACGACGATGAACCCGATGACGAACAAAAACGGCGTCTTGAAGATTGGCCGTCCGGCCCAGATCGTCGCCAGCCAACAGAAGATCTGCAGGCCTGCGGGAACGGCGATCGCCATGCTTGAGGCGGTAAAGAAGCTTTCGCCCAGCCGCGGAAGACCGGCCACGAACATATGATGCACCCACAGCCCGAAGGCCAGAACGCCCGTCGCGATCAAGGCCATCACCATGGCCAGATAACCGAACACCGGCCGCTGTGTGAATGTGGCGACGATGCTCGAGACCATGCCCACCGCCGGCAGGAAGATGATATAGACCTCAGGGTGGCCGAAGAACCAGAACAGATGCTGCCACAGCAGCACGTCACCGCCTTCGGCTGGGTTGAAGAAATGCGTCCCCACGAGCCGATCGAGGATCAGGCTGGTGCTGGCGATCATGATCGCCGGCATGGCGAGGATGACCAGGAAGGACGTGACCAGCATCGACCAGACGAACAGCGGAATCCTGTCCAGCGACATGCCCGGGGCGCGTTGCTTGAATACGGTGACGACGATTTCGACGGCGATGGCGAGAGCGGAAACCTCGGTAAAGGTGATCATCTGGGCCCATATGTCGGCACGCTTCCCGGCCGCATATTGGGGCCCCGACAGCGGTACGTAGGCGAACCACCCAACGTCCGGACCGGTATCAACGGCGAAGGCGACCCACAACAGCAGGCCGCCGGCAAGGTACATCCAGTAGGAGAACGCGTTGAGGCGCGGGAATGCGATGTGTCGGGTCCCCACCATCAAGGGCACGAGGTAGATGGCCATCGCCTGCATGACGGGCACGGCGAACAGGAACATCATGTTCGAGCCGTGCATGGTGAAAATCTGGTTGTAGCGATCGGGCCCGATGAACCGGGCTTCGGGTTGCGCCAGCTGCAGCCGCATCAGCAAAGACAGCACTCCGCCAAGCGCCAGGAAGACAAACGCCGTGACGATGTAGCGGCGGCCGATAATCTTATGATCGATTGTCGATAGGGCACCCCACAGGCCAGGGGGCGTTGACCAGGTCGCGGCAAGTCGACGATCGAGTTCCCCGGCTTCCATCCCGGTGTCCCGAACGCCTTCGCGATCCGCTGCTGCACTCATTTGAGACTGTCCATATAGGCGGAGATGTTCTGGAGCTCGATGCTGGTCAGCGGGACCATCGGCATATTGTTCCCCGGCTTCAGCGTCTGCGGATCGGCAATCCAGGCCGCCAGCGAACCGCGCGTGGTCTCCAGCAATCCGGCAGCGATTGTCTGACGACTGCCAATATGCGTCAGGTCGGGTCCCGTCGTACCAGTGGCTTGCGTTCCTCGGATCGTATGGCAGGCCGCGCAGGGCTTTGCCAGAAAGGCCGCCTGCCCCGACGCGGCATCGGGATCGGCCGGCATCATCGCATCGGCGCGCTGTGATGTGATCCAGCGCGCGTAATCGGACGGAGCCTCCGCGATGACCATAACCGCCATATGGCTATGCTGCAGACCGCAGAATTCGGCGCATTGGCCGCGATAGATGCCAGGCTTTTCCGCCCGAAGCAGCAAATCGTTTGGGCGACCCGGAACGAGATCCTGCTTCCCGGCCAGGCTGGGAACCCAGAACGAATGGACGACGTCCGCGCTTTCAAGCTGAAGCCGGACATCTTGACCGACGGGGATATGGATTTCGTTGGCGGTCTGGAAGTTGGAAGTGCCGTCGGAACCGGCGTAGATGACCTGCCACCACCATTGCTGTGCTCTCACGGTGATCGTCACGGCAGCACTTTGCGTGAGCCCGATGCTGCGGGTGGTGTAGAAGCTGGCGATTGTCATGCCGGCGATAGTGGCCACCGTCACCGCGACTGCGGCCGAGACCGTCATTGTGAGCCGACCTTCCGATGTCTGGCCTTCCGTCTCGGCCCGACGCCCCCGCCTGAGCGCCAGGGCAAGCATGACCATCACCAGCAACCAGATCACTCCGGACAGGACAACTATCCCGACGATCAGATGCTCGACATGAATGGCGGGAGCCCCGTAGGGGTTAAGCGCAGACTGGCTACCACTGCAGCCTGACACCAGAATACCAGTCGACAACACACCAATGCGAGGGGCTCTCACGGCGAAGGTCCCTGATCTGGATGGACACCCACCGGGCCCTCATCGAAGAGAATCTTGGCAGGGCCGCGGTTCTCGGCTGGGCGGGTCTGCTTGTCATCGTTGCGGCTAGGGGCCGCTGACTTCGGCGAATAGGAGCCGATCGCCTGGACATAACCCGCGAGCTGCCAGATCTGCTCGATGGTCATGCGGTCGTGAAAGGCGGGCATGCCATGCGGGCGGCCATCACGGATCGAGGCGACGATGGAGACCATTTCAGGACCATACAGCCACCAGCCGTCAAGGAAGGAGGGGCCGACACCGCCGCGCCCATCTCCATGGCATGTCGAGCACCCGAACCAAGCGTAAAGGCGCTTGCCCTGGCTCAGATTATAGGCGTCCGTTTCATAAAGCTTTCCCTGCGCAAAATAACTCTCTGGCGGTGTTCCGCTAATCGCATTGGGCATGAGGCGGAATTGATCGAGATCGGCCGCAACGGGGGGATCCGTGCGAAGCTCCCTGGCCTGCCGAAACCAGCCCAACCAGGCAGCAACACCGATCAGCAGAAACGCCGCCGCCACGAATGCCCAGTGTGGGTTTCTTGTGTCTATCAAGGGGCCCTCAGCCCATAAGTTGGTTAGCCATCGGGATTAAAGCTCGATCGGGTGAGGCGCACAGGCAGAAGTTTATAGGAAGGGGTTTTTGCCTTCGGGTCATGGTGAGCCAAAGGGAATAGCGGGTTTGCCTCGGGGTAATACGCCGCACAGCATCCCCTAGGAATGTTGTACTGCACGATCCTCAGGCCAGTGACTTTACGAATGTTGTTATCGTCGATCGCCGTCGTCACATCGATGTAGTCGCCATCGACGAAGCCCAGCCGGCTAATATCCTCGCCGTTCATGAACACGACCCGACGGGTGCCTTCAACGCCACGAAATCGATCGCTGTATCCGTAGATCGTGGTATTGAACTGGTCGTTGGATCGCAGTGTCGAAAGATGAAGGACGTCGGCTCTCCCCGATGTCGAGAACTCGGGAAACAATCTGTGCGGCGTGATGAAGTTGGCCTTGCCCGTTTTCGTCACCCACTTGCGTTCTCGCGCGGGCAACGGCCTGGCAAATCCGCCAGGTTGAAAAAGCCGCTTGTTGAAATCCTTGAACGTCTCTGGGTACGTGCGCTCGATGGCGTCTCGTATCTGCCCATAGTTCCCGACCCAGGCGTCCCACGGAACCTTCGTTTCTCCGAGCGTAGCCTTCGCGATGCCAGCAACGATGGCAGGTTCGGAAAGAAGCTCGGAGCTGGCCGGTTTTGCCTTGCCGCGAGAGCCGTGGAAATGAGCAATGGAACTTTCAATCGACACCGCCTGGGGACCGCTTGCCTGCTGGTCGACTTCAATGCGCCCCAGGCACGGCAGCAGATAGGCGACCTCTCCGTGCAGAACATGGCTTCGATTGAGCTTTGTCGCGATCTGAACACTCAGATGCAGCTTGCGCCATCCCTCTTCCATGGCGGCCGTATCAGGTATGGCTTTCAGGAAGTTCCCGCCCAGGCTGATGAACGCGCGGCACTGGCCGTTGATTATCGCTTCGCAGGTTTCGACCGTCGAGCGGCCCGTCCATGTCGGCGGCTCAAAGCCGTAGAGCTGGGAAAGCTTGTCAAGCGGCGCCAGACCGGGTTTCTCGGTGATCCCGACGGTGCGCTGGCCCTGCACGTTGGAATGGCCCCGGACGGCGCAGATATTTGCTCCGGGCTTGCCGATATTGCCGCGCAGCAGCGCCAGGTTGCAGACCATGTGAACGTTCTCGACACCCATGAGGTGCTGCGTCAGGCCCATGCCGTAAATCATCATCACGGCGCTGGCGTTCGCGTAGGTGCTAGCAGCCTGCATCATCTCCGCGCGGCTCAGCCCCGAGACGCGTTCGAGTTCGTCCCACTGATGGGCTCGCGCGGCCCGAGCAAATTCCTCAAAGCCAGTGGTGTGTTCCTGGATAAAATCGTGATCGAGCACGTGCTTGTTGTCTGCCGAGGCCATCGAGGCCGCAAAGGCGACCATCGCCGCATTGTCCTGGTCCTTCGGCTTCCCATCCTGCCCCGCCACGCGGCTTGCGCCTGATGCCTTGAGGGCGTCGTCAGCTTCAATCAGCGCCTTGCATACCCCGAAAAGTGCCGCGATATCGCCGCCGTTCCTCACCTGATAATATTCCGACGAGATCTTTGTCTCTTTCCCGGTCAGCATCTGTGGTGACTGCGGATTGATAAAGCGCTCCAACCCCCGTTCGCGCAGCAGGTTGAAGGTGACGATCTTGACGCCCCGATTCACTGCGTCCTGGAGATCATGAAGCATCCGAGGCGACGAGGTTCCAACGTTCTGCGCGATGTAGAAAATACAGTCGGTGTTATCGAAATCGGACAGGATCGCCGTTCCGACGGATGAACCGATGCTTTCCGGGAGCGCCACGGACGAACTCTCGTGACACATGTTGGAGCTGTCAGGCAGATTGTTGCTGCCGTACATGCGTGCGAACAGCTGGTACATGTAGCTGGTCTCGAGCGAAGCACGGCCGGATGTGTAGAGATCAACCTGATTAGGATCGAGGGAGCGCAACTCTGTCCCAATCTCATCAAAGGCATCAGACCAGGCAACCGGAACGTATTTGTCGCTCCCCGCATCCCAGCGCATGGGATGCGTCAAGCGGCCTTGTTCTTCAAGGTCATGATCGGACCAGGTCTCCAGTTCGCTCAGCGTGTGGTTGGCAAAAAATGCCGGACCGGCTCGACGCGACGTCGTCTCCCACGCCGTAGCCTTGGCGCCGTTCTCGCAGAACTCAAGCGGATGTGGCTGAGCAGGCTTTGCCCAGGCGCAGCTGACGCACATATACCCTTCAGGCTTGTTCTGGATCGAAAGTAGCTTTGGATCCCGCAAGGGGACATGCTCTCTTGCCATAATCGCTGCGACGGATTTTGCCGACCCCCAGCCGCCAGCGGGTCCCTCATATGGTCGGATGGTTGGGGTCCGTGTCTTTGATGTCATTTCCGCCTCGCTCGCGTAGCCGAGGCCGCGCTCGGCCCCGCTTCACTGGCGCGTCACGACCTCGTTCGTGGACGTGCCGACGTCCAATCGCCGACCATTCAGTCTTGCCCCGGCAATATAGAACTTGGCACCTGTCGGACGGTTCCACGGATGACGCCCATCTCTTCGGCGCCGTCCTTGTCGAGGACTAGGTCAGATTCCTGATCTGCTCAAAAGTGAAGTGCGGGGGGAGTGGCGGCACTTCTGGATCGGTTTTGACCTCGAGAACGACCGGGCGATGGGATGCGACGGCTTCGTCCCAGGCTCCGTCAGAGCAAAACGGATCCCAACGAGCAGCGGCCCGCTATAGACCGGCCCAGCGACAGGGCGCATAGTTTGGCGTGCGGCGGACTGGGAGCGTTGTAACAATGGTCTACAGAGTGATTTGGTACGGCAAGCAGGGCGTGGTTGAAATGATTCCCTTCGATGCAGAGAAAGAGGCCAGGGAGCATGCCCAGGCGTCCTTCGCCGCCCGACAGCAGGATGATGGCGTCGTGGCGGTGGAAGTTCGCAAACCTGACGGTACAGTTGTCTTTAGCCAAGCGGGTGGAAGCAGCGGCGGTGTAGACGGCCGCGGCTGAGAGGTTCCGAGTGCTGCCGGGGCAACGCTTAAAGCTCCAGCAGTAGCGCGCCGGCCTTGTTCCTAGCACGACCTCGCGGAAGCGAAGCTTGCGCCAACTGCTGGCTAGCCTTTCGTGCCCTTCAACGCCGCGCCACCAACAGTCCGATAGGTTGGAAGAAGCTCGCCAGCACACAACTGTCCAGTGCCACAGTTGCCGGAATCTCATCGGTGCCGTCCTTAGCTTTCAGCTTACAAGTCTCCGCCAGATTGTTCGTCTCGATGATGGTTGAGCTGCTGCGCGCGCCGACGCGTTGGAATGCTGATTTTGCAAGAATCCTAAACGAAGCGCCGGGTGCGGTCGACGCAGAAACCCGGAAACTGATTATTCATAAATTCTAATATACTTTGTACGACGTCGCAGGCCGGTTTTGAGTAGTGCGACGCTCTACTACAACGAAAAGCCCGGCGCTCCCCCGCGCCGGGCTTTTCATGCTTGGCATTTGGCAGCTTCCCTAGCGCCTTTTTTCATTTGCCGCTGTCCATACGGCCCGCGTGTCGTAACGCCTCTTGCCAGGCTTGGGTTGCGTCTGCTCTATCACGTGCCGGCAAGGCTCGGTGGCCTGTACTCACCCGAGGACTGCTTCGCCGCTGAGACTCGATCGCGGTCAGGTAAGTTCAACCATCTTGGGTGCAACTCATACCAGTTTCCGGCCTTCGTGGTTTTGTGGAAGGGGCCTTGGATTTCGATTGCATTGCTTTTTCAGTAACACCTAATATCAGCCTGTTGAAATCGGCGTTCTCGGGAGGAAGTGTCATGCCTAAGGTTTCAGATCTTTTCTTTAAGACAGCTATCGTATGGCTCATTCTGGGGATCGGCGCCGGCTTGCAGATGGCAATCTCGGGCGACCACGGTGCATTTCCTGCACACGCACACATCAATCTGCTCGGATGGGTCACAAGTGCAATCTTTGGCGGCTACTACGCTCTTAATCCGGCAAAGGCAGCGCGGAGAACCGCCATGGTCCACTTCGGCCTCTACAACGTCGGATTGGTGGTAATGCTGCCAGCTCTGTATCTGATGCTTCACCAAGGCTATACGACAATTGAGCCCGTCGTCGCCGTAGGTTCACTGATCGTGGCTGCCGCCGTGCTGGTATTCGCCTTCGTTGTTTTCTCAAGCGCAAGCGAGCGCGTGGCGTCTGGGTTATCGACCGCGACACGCTAAATCGGCGGAACTCGGCAGTATGAGGGCCGGCATGAGCCACTGGAGCCGGAAGCATAGGCTGACCGGCTCCAGCGCGACCAGTCGTCCTGGCTCTCAGTTATGGACTGTTGCTGTGGCCGCAACGCAACAACGCTCCGCTCACGAGACCTGCTCCTCAACGACATCATCCTCCCCCTCCCTATTGGCCAGCCCAACCGGAATATCCCGAGCCAGCAGCTCACTTTCGACAGCAGTCCAGCGTCCTCGAGCGCCTCGAAATCCGGCAGATGGCGCAGCGTGTCGAGCCCGAACTGCGAGAGAAATGACCTCGTCGTCACATAGGTCTATTCCAATATGTTCGGATATTCTGGGGATGGCCGGCCGGCGAGTGGCGGGCTGCGATCTCAAACTTCCTTTGTCGAGCGTTCGCCGAGCATCGCACCGGTTTCAGCACTTGGAGCCGTATTTCAAGCTCTTGACGTAAGGTGCTCCGACGTCTGCTGGCAGGCCAACGAAAAACCCGCCGACCAAAGTCCGCGGGCCATGTCCTTGTATGTCAACCATTTTGGATAGAGGCCGCACATGAACGCGCCGTCCCACCTCGCGACCTCTTCGTCGATCTGGCCCGCTTGATGCCAAGCGCCCTAGCGCCGGCGACGAGCTTGCCCGCTGTCTACGCCGCCAACTCTTGCCGTGCGTCCTGGAGCCCGCCGCCAGGGGCCATGCCCGAGGCTGCGCTAAAATAGTTCCGGAACATTTTAGACGAATTGCATGTTTGAAGGTTATGAAGGTCGAAGCCGACGAATGCCGGGCAGCCCTGATGCTGATCCGGCGCACGATCGAGGAACACTGCCCGCCCGGTGTGCTGCCGAGCGAAGAAGCGGTGAACAGCCTTTACGGGCCGGAGTTGATCCATGAGGCGGAAGCGCTGGCGGCTGCCATCGTCGCAACTATCGACAAGATGCAGTTGCGCGTGATGATGAAACAGTCTTCCCGCAGTATCAAATAGTAGGCCAGGAAGCCCACCAGCGCGCGTTTCGGCTGGCCGCTGTTCTAGCCGTCCGTTCCGGTGCAATTACGGCCACCGGTGCTGTCGCCGTCTGCTTTCAGCACTAGACCAAACTGATCTCGACGGCCCACATGTGGCGCAAAGCGGTCATTGGCGATTCCACTTTTTCGAGAATGTGCGCCACAATGCCGTTTGAATTACCGGAGCTCGTGGATGACCACGTTAGGGACAACCGACTTCGCAATCTCACACAGGTGTTTATGATGGGTGAGGTAGATCACCTGCCCCACATTAGCCATCTCACTGAACAGTCGGAAAACTTCCTCCGACCGGAGATGGTCAAAGGTTTCCATGATGTCATCAGCGATGAACGGAACGGACGGCCTGAGCTTGGCAAACTCGTAATATCCGGCGAGGCGGAGAGCCAGGTAGAGTTGAAAACGCGCGCCTTTCGACAAAGCGTCTGCGACCTTCGATTGGCCATCCCGCTGCGTGGCGATGAGGACCTCACCGCCCTTTACCGGCTGGGTCGTCAAGCCTGTGTACTGGCCGCGCGTGATCAGCGCGAAGGCGTCGGAGGCCTGGCTCATCATTCCAGAGCGGTGACGTTCGCGGTAGACCCGGAGCGCGCTTGCCGCCGACATGACACCGAGCTTCAATTCGATATAACGGGCAGCCTTCTCCTCGATTTCGAGAAGCACGGTGCGGCGCCCGGCATCGATGCGGGCAACTTGGCTGTCGCCGCCAATCGCGTCGAGCTTGTCGGTCGCTCGGGTACGCCGGACGAGTTGCTGTTGCAATGCTTCATCGAGGTCAGCGAGGCGCCGCTCGATTTCGGCCTTTTCAATTGCCAACTCGTCGAGATCGACGCTCTCCAGCAATGAGCGCGTCTGGGCGAAGTCCTCAAGGGCGAGCTCGCTCGTCAGCCGTTCTTCTAGCTCGGCCACGGTGCTCTGCAGGCCATCTCGCTCGCGAAGCTGTTCATCGCGCTTTGAGACCTCCCGCAGAGTTCTTACCCCAAAGGCATCGAGCACTTCCTGTTTCGTCGTGTCGTTTGCCGCGACCTCGGCTTTCAGAGCCTCTCGAACCACGCGCAATTTCTGAACATCAAGGAGGAGATTTGCCCTCGCCTCTCGAGCACGTTCAGCTTGCTCGAGACGCTCTGTCAGCCTGACGCTAACCTGCTCTGGCGCCTCGTCGCTCACACACTCGCCGCCCTGCGCACCGAGGCTGGCCACCTCTTCGGCAAATGCAGTCCTATCCGCCTCCATCTTGCGGATGCGGATGCGCATGGCCTCACGATCCTGCAGGGCCTTCGACAGCTCCGACAACTGGTCGAGTACACTGCCAAGGCCTGTCCCGGCAATGCCTTCTTCGAGCCAAGTGCCCTTCAGCGTTTCCTTGACCTCGGCCTGCCATGCACCCTCTCGCCTTTCAGCAATTTCAACAGCGAGCCGCCTGGCGGCCAGCTCCTCTTCCTTCGCGGCGATGCTCCTCAGCCCTTCCGCTCGTTCGGCATCGACCTTCGCCTGCCTATCGAGAAAGCGGTCGGCGGCTACAACCGTTGCTTCCAGGGCCTCACCAGCGTCCGGCTGAATTCCAACGCTTTGAAGAGCCGAGGCCAATGCGAGATGAATCCGCTCTCCCTCGGCTATTGCGCATTCAATCCGTGCGCGTGCGAGCAGAATGTCGTCCCAAGAGGCAAGCGCGTCAGCGCGTGCGGAAAGTCGCTCTTCGAGAAGTCCTATCAAAAGGTCGAGCGACTGCGCCTGGCAATCCTGAAGTAAGGCGCTAGCTGCCTCCTTGATTTCAGCGGACGCTATCTCTGCGCGCTGCGACGCCCCGGCGAGCTGGCAGCTTGCGCGCTCTATTGCCGCTTCGGTCTCGGCAACCTTTTGTTTCACTGCGCGCAGATCTGCGAGCTCGCTCGCATGGGCCAATCGTCCAGCCCCGACATGATCATCCTTGGCCAATGCTGTGGCAAACAGGTCCGCAGTTTCAGCCTTGAGGTCCGCCCGGTGACTTCGCCAGGCCTCGTCTCTCTCACGTCGTATGGCTGCGGCTGTTTCATCGTCAGCGAGATTGGCGGAGGCGCGGACAGTAGCCAACCGTGACGAAGTAGTAATCCGACTTTGTTCATACTCAGCCAGACGCTCGGTGAAGACTGCCTTGTCCCTTTGAAGGTCCGCGGCCAGTGTTTTCCAGGCAGCCACCTGCGTCGGCGGCGGGACCGACATCTTCGAAAGTACGTCGGCATCTGACCACGGCTGGAGGCGCCGCATCGCATCCGCCAGCCTTATTTGCCGCTCGACCTCCAAGGCGCGCGCCTCTCGAATTTCGCGTATGTAACTACTCTGCTTCGCCCCCGACACGGCTGCCATCAATCTGGCTCTTGCGGGCTCGGGCACAGCCCTCTCCTCGCCAACTCGGCCTCGCGCAGCGTTGAGCCCGTCGAGCGTGGCAGCGGCTTCATCGCGGGCCATCTGCAGGCTCGTCGTGATCCCGGAGCGTTGCTCGATCATGTTGCGAAGGGTGCCGACCACAAAGGCAGGCAGAATGAGCCGGGACGGATCCTGTTCGGCCGACCTTCCGAGCGCGGCGAGACAAGTCGCCACGATCTGGTCGAGCATCTGGACTTCCATCTTGCGGGTCGGCAGATCCATGCCCGCGGACAGATAGCGCGCCTTGCGATCGGCAAGTCCTCGCACCTGCTCCGAGATCGCCAGCACAGCCTCATCGACAGCGATTGCTTCGATCTTTGCCTTCGCGCGCTCGATCTCATCGGCATTGGCCTGGAGGCGGGTTCTCAAACGGGCATCCTGATCGATCAATTCCGCGATGCTGCCACTCCAGGTTCGGGAAGGAGACGGCGTGTCAGGCAGCTCAGCCAGCCTGCTTGCCTTGCGTTTTATTTCGGCAAGGAGCGGCGCGGCGCGCGCATATCGTTCGATCGCGGCGAGCCGCGCCGACAACACCGCGCGTTCAGCCAGGCTGCGGTCATACTTGTCCTGGGCTTCCACCCTTTCCGCCTCGAGCGCCTCGAATGTCGAGGCCAGCGTGTCGATCGCCTCCTTGCGTAACTTGAGCTCCGCGAACCGCTTCTTCAGCAACGCGATTTCGGTGCTCTGGGCCTGTTTGCGATGAAGACCGTCTGCCTCCGTATCCAGTGCAGCCAGGACGTCGCTGGCATGCCCAAGCCCGGCGCTGGCAGTGAAAAGGAGCTTGCCGAGATCGCCACGCGATTCAAGGATCGCCTTGCCGCCCGCTTCCAGCGTCTCGTCATCGAGCGAGAACATGCTGCTGTAGGCATCTCGGGACAAGCCCGTGAGGTTAGCCGAAATGGCAATTTCGCTGAGCGGCCTGCCTTCAGCGTCGTGCAGGGAGTTGCCGCGGCTTTTGGTGCGTGAGACGCCAAGCGTCCGTCCCTCGAATTCCAGCAACCCGCCGATGCGCATGGAGCTATATTCGTGCAGAAAATTATAGCGGCTGCGCTCCTCGATGCCAAAGAGCAGATCCAAATAGGCGGAAAGCGCTGTCGACTTGCCGGCCTCATTCAGGCCGAAGACGATATGCAAATCCGGGTCCGAAGCCGGCTTCTCCCCGAAGTCGATCGCTTTATCGGTAAACTTGCCATAGCGGATCAAGTCAAGGCGCCGCAATCTCATCGCGTCGCGCCTGCCTTGAGCCGGGCCGTGACCAAGTCTACGCTTCCGGCAAGCACATCGTCGAGAAACTGTTCGAGCCCTGCTTCGTCGTTGCCGGCGAAGCCCCGCGCATCGGGCGGCAGGTCCGCGATCGTCTTCAACACGAATTCGCGCGCTTCGGATCGAAATGCTTCCGAGCTCGCATTGGCGCGCATTGATTGAGCGAGCTCCAAAGTGGGATCGGCAACATTGCCCGAATCTCCGACAGCGGAAGCCGAAAGATCAAGCTCCAGCTTCTCCACCCAGGTGTCGCCCACCTGCTCCGCTGCCTGCTCAGATTCAGCGACGGCCAAGTCGCGGTCGCGCATCAGCGACCATGAAAGGGCAGACGTGCCGATCAGGCGAAGGCGGGTAACAAGGTATCGCGATCTGGCAATCTCCCGGGATTGCTCCAGCCTTGCTCGGACACGGACGATGGCTTCACTCCACTCCAATGCCCCGGTCAGATCGACACTCACCCGCTCGAACTGCGCGACACTGGTGAGCCTCTCCTCAATCTCGACCGAGCGATCATCGCGGATAGTGACCAGCGTGACCGATTTCTCGCCTGCCTCGTTGATGTCCCTTCCCTGAGGGATCCCCGGCATTACCAGCGTGCTCGCACCGGAATAGACCTGGCGAATGTGGACATGGCCAAGTGCCCAATAGTCAAAGCCGTGGCCGTGCAGATCGGCGACGCTGCAGGGTGCATAGACATCGTGGGCCGGGGAACCGGCCAGACTCGTATGCATGATGCCGATGTTGGCAGCGCCCTCATGCGGGGCGGCATATTTGGGCAAGAGGCTTTCGGGCGCCTTGGGGCTGGCGAAGCTCAGCCCATGGAAAGCAACGTCCACTCCAGAGCCAGGCTGGATCACCGATTGGCAGCGGCCTCCAAAAATGGTCACCGTGTCGGGCATGACAAGCTGCTTCGTAATCCTAGACATAGCGTCATGATTGCCGCGAATCATGTAGACTCTGACGCCAGCTTGATAGAGACGCGCCATCTGCGCGGAAAGGAAGCGCGCCGTCTTCATCGAAGTCTGGTCGCCATCGTAAAGATCGCCGGCGATCACCAGCGCATCGACATCTTCGGCCAGGCATAGATCCACAATCGCGGTGAACGCCTGGCGGCTGGCATCCCCGACGAGCTCAGCTAGCTCAGAATTTCTGAGAGCAAGCGAACGCAAAGGCGAGTCGAGATGGATGTCTGCCGTATGAACAAATCGAAATGCCATAGCATGCGCTCTCCCGGCAAAGCCTCGGTAGCAAAACCCGACAGCGTTGGGCAACGGAGGGATCCAGATATGACGGCCCATGATCCACGGCAAGGCGGAAGGACAAATCGATGTTCTGGGAGAGACGCGTGCGCTTTCGCCATGATGCACATCGTCGGGGCTGAAAAACGCGGACACTCAGACGCGCAAGATATCATAGACTTTACAAAAGACCTCGGAGACCCGGTAGGATGCGCCAGATCGAATGCTCTCGAGGGGACGGCGTGCCGAGGCCAGCCTTGATCATGCGAGTTCGCTAAATAGTGGCACAGTGGGAGCGTGCGCGTCGATTGCTTTCACGACGGTAGCGGCCAGAGGAAGATGCGTTATCTCAGCCTTCCAGACTTGCCGAAACCTTTGGACGGTTTCCGCGGCAGTGTCGATGACAAGCTTTTCCGGCACAAGAGCCTTGGCCGCCAGATGCCGAAGCTCATCGGTATCGAGCCTGGCCATCTTTTTCGTGCGAGAGTAATTAAGCGCAGCCGTATCCTCGCCCTTCATATAGGGGATGGTCGACACCAGGTCGTAGGCCGGCGAGAGCGCGGCCGAGCGCCGGTCTGGATAGATCAGCGACCAGTTTTTGAGGTGCATGTCGCCATTGCCGATCAGTGCGCTGAATACGAGGCGGCGAATGAACTCGGCCGCGCCAACATCGCCCGCCTCGGTGCCGATCACGCGCGCGATGTTGGCGTAGCTTGCACGCTTGTACTTGTCGTCCGGGAATACGCCGAACACCTGCGCGAAATCTTCGGTGTGGACAGGACCGTCACGAGTTCGGTCGAAGCGGCTGACAGCAAGCGCCTGCCCTTTTAATTCACCCACCCCTTCGGGAATACCGGTGATTGCATCTAGATCAACCAGGTTGATGTTTGGCACCTGCATGCCGATCATCCCGGCGATCGTCATCATCGAAAACTCGTTTTCAGGAACGCCGGTGAACTGCTGGGACGGGAGCTTCACGATCCAAGCCCCCCCAACGCCCTCGGCGGGAATGGTCAGGCCGCCGCCCTTGCCTGCGTTTTGAAACGCAGAGAACTTGAGTTGCACACCGGCGAGCGAGAAGCGCAGCGCATTGGGCTTGGCGTTCTTCGGAAGATCCTCGTCATCACCAGGAGGAAGACCGTAACCGACCGCAGGATGGATCGACAGCGCTCCGGGCAGGTCGAGCCCCAGCACCCAGAGCAGGAAGAATTCGCGCTGCTGATTGACCCCGGCCCGCTCGGCAAGATAGCGACGCAACCCCCCCTCCGGCAACAGGTTCGAGAAGAATGGCGGCACTACCCTTTGTGTCGGGCGAATCCTGGTGATGAGGCCGCCCAGGTCGTCCTTGAACGACAGGCTAAGGGTCGGCCGATCCGGGTTATCGACATAGTCTTCGTTGAACGCAAATATCGTCCGATCGCCCTGCAGGTGGGTTAGCGTGCCAATAGGCTGGTTGTAGAGCCGTACATCGAGAACCGAGACATCAGGCATCCGTGTCTCCATCGTCCAGCGAATAGGCAGGTCGCGGTTCCGACGGAATGGGATGGGCGATCGAGTTGCGAAGGCCCTGCAGGTTCTGCGCGATGTCGTGCAAGATGGGTGCTGCTTGGGCGCTCGCCTGATAGCGCTCGAGGCGGGCGATCAGTTCGCGCACGCTCTGCGCCTCTTGATCGCCGAGATTCACCCTCCGCAGAAAGCGCAGCGTATCCTCGATGCTATCGAGGTCGGCTGAGCTGCCGTAAAGGTGCTTCATTTTCTTGACCAAGCGCTCGGCACGGGCAAAACGCTTGTCGTTTGGCTGACCGGCATGGATATGCATGTCGGGCGTCGCCTGAGCCTTTACCAGGCCAAGTACAGCCGACACGAGCTTCTTCGGCACGAGCATGACCTCGAGATCGAGCGCCCGAGTCAGATCTATGAAGCTGGAAAGCCCCGGCTCCATCTTGCCGCCTTCGATCTGCGAGATATGGCTCTGCGTCAGCCCGGCCCGCTCGCTGAGCGCGCGTTGACTAATGCCGGAAGCCTCGCGAACCTCGCGTACTTGCGCGATCAGGTTTTCGCTCTGGTAGGCCATGATGTTGAATCCGGATCAAATATGCCAAAGTGATCAGGATATTATATCTGGCAGGACGCACGCGTTTCGTCAACCCTTTGATATAAGATAATGATCATTTTACTGCACTGATATAGAATGACGAATAGCCGAGGCAGGCAGCATCAGCAATGCTTCCTCCACCTGCCTGAGCCATCATGCCGGGCCTGGTTGGATCGCTATCGGCGACGCGGCCGCCGCGTTCGACCCGATTGCCTCGCAGGGGCTCTTCACTGCCCTCTCCGCAGCTACGATTGCTGCCGGCATCATTGTCGAGCATCGCGGTGATATCCCCCGCAATGCCGCGATCGAATATTCCGCAGCAATGACGTCGACGTTCATGCATTCCAAACGTGGTAGGGCACAGGGGTATTCCGCAAGGGCTCGGCCTCTTCGATTGGCCGCAACAATCCAC
Source organism: Mesorhizobium sp. U510 (assembly GCF_059180695.1). Lineage (NCBI taxonomy): Bacteria > Pseudomonadati > Pseudomonadota > Alphaproteobacteria > Hyphomicrobiales > Phyllobacteriaceae > Mesorhizobium > Mesorhizobium sp. U510. The sequence continues at coordinate 311,145 of NZ_CP180531.1, read as the reverse complement.
CGGAGCTTGGGTTGGGGCGACGAGGTAAGCCAAGCTGCTTGGCTTGAGTAAAGAAAGCGCGCAGCAGGTGACCCGCCGCCACCGCCAACCGGAAAGCCTTCGTCCATGTATTCCGCGAGCGAACGGGCAGCGGTGCAGCTTCGCGAAAGGCGGCCCGCGGAGGAAGACGAACACGTCGCGGATGCCCTGAGGCAGCTCGCAAAAGATCCGCAACGCGACGAGGTTATCAAGGATCCAAGAGGCGTCGGTTCCAACGATAATCCAGATCGACAAGTCAAAGATTCTCATCGGCGACAGCAACGAGACGGATCGCAACGTCAAACGGATCCTAGAAGAACGGCTCGCCCGGTCCCTTAGGCCGGGCAACCCCCCGTGGCTTTCCGTTCTCTGGCGATCATTGCTAGAATCCGGCGAAGTCACGATTCGGTCGAGATCGGGATTCCTCCGATCAAAGTTTCGGCGTCCGTCGATCTCATCCATTTTTCTCAGAACGTCTCAAAGCACCGCACCGGATCGCCGAGGCAACCAACTCGACGCCGTGAGAAGGTGCCGTAGGACTTTCGCCGTTCAATTCGGGCACGTGAAGGTCTGGCGTCATCGAGCACTCGCCGCCGTCAGGCCCATAACTTGTCGGCCTGGAATGCTGAACGAGCGCCTCACGGCCAAGAGTTAACGTCAACGGAGCCGATGATCTTTGACGCGCCGGGTTCATCAGCAAGGATGAAGGTGGCGCGAGCAGTGCAAGATCTTATCGATCGAGCTTGAGCCTCTCGGCCGCGATGGGCGTGGCGAGATCCTAAAAGGCTTTCCAGCCCAATTTTGTCAGATCAAACGTCATCGCTGTGTTTCGCCTAGGCACAGGATCAATCGTCCTGGCGGTGGATTGGGACCTGTCGCTGAGGAGATCCAGAGACCACCGCTGAAGACATTTCATCTTCAACGACCTCTGTCTTTGGCTCTCCCCCGTCCCCGTCGCTCTCTCCACTCGCCAATCCGGTCGCAATATCTCCCGCCAGCAGCTTTTCCTTCGACAGCAGCCCTGCGTCCTCGAGCGCCTCGAAATCCGGCAGCTGGCGCAGCGTGTCGAGCCCGAACTGCGACAGAAAGTTCTTCGTCGTCACATAGGTGTAGGGCGCGCCCGGCTGCGGGCTGCGCGGCCCCGAAGCGATCAAATCCTGCGCCCGCAGCACGCCGATCAGGTCGCGCGACACCTCCTTGCCGAAAAAGCTCGACAGTTCCGAGCGCGTGATCGGCTGGAAATAGGCAATGGACATCAAAACGAGCGCCTCCGACTGCGACAGGTCTTTTGCCCCCTGCCCCGCGCCCGTGCCGAATGCGGCGTGAATGATCTCTCCAAAGGCTTTTTTGGTCCGGTGCTGCCAGCCGCCGGCGACCGACATGAGCTCGTAGGGGCGGCCAGCGAGCTCGGCGCGAATGTCGTCGATGATCAGCTCGAGATTGCAGCTTTTGCCGACGACACGCGCCAGCACCTCGCGCGGAACCGGTTCGCTCGCGGCAAAGATCACCGCTTCGACGCGGCCCATCCATTCGCGCCAGCGCAGTTCTGGCGGCAGGTGCTCGAGCTCGGTGTCAAGCAGCGCCGGCGGATCGTCCGGTTTGCGGCGGGCAGAGGCTTCGCTCATCGCTACAGCCCAAACAGCCGAAAGCTGGTGCGGCCCGACAGCTCGCGCACGACCTCGAATTGCTGCAGCCGATCGAACAAGCGCCGCGCCGCAAAACGCGAGAGGTCTTTGGTCGTCAGCGAGCCGGAGACGGCGTCTTCACTGAGCAGCAGAAAGATCACGTCGGCAGCGCCCTTGGCGCGCAGTTTTGGCGCCACCGCGAGAAGCTTTTCGGCGCGGCGCGACAACTCGCCGGCCAACCGGCAGGCCTCCGCCGCCGCTTGAACCAGCGCAACGCAGACCGCCCGTTCAAAATCCTCCTCCCCGGGTCGGATGCGCTTGCCACTGCCCGCCCCGGCGCGGAAGGATGGGCCAAAGGCCTGCGCCATCAGGAGCGGCAGCGGCCGCGGCCAGCCCAGGCTTTGCGCCAGCACCAGGTCGGCGAGCCACCAGGTCAAAAGCTCGGCATCGGGCCGCATGGCGACGATTTGAGCGGCGGTCGCCGCGGCGGCGAATGGCGCCGGCCGCGGCGACCGCGCAACTTCCTCGATCACCGTGCAGAGGTCGGCGAGCGCAGCGCCATCCCAGGCGAGGCCGAGCTGGTCGACAATCTTTTCGAGCCGGTCGGCGCTGGCGAGGGGCGGCTGCACCGCCAACTGCCGCCAGACGCCAAAGATGGTGCCGGCGGGGCCGGGGTCGGCCCCGGCCTGGCACAGATACCAGGCGTCGCGCAGGGCAGCCGCGTCCTCGGCGCGGCCGGCGAGCCGCATGCTGGCGGCGGCGCAGTTGAGCGCCAGCCGCTGCCGCCAGGCGCCGGCCCAGGCAGGCTCCGCGCGGGCAAGCGTGTCGAGGGCACCCAGGGCAGCGCCGGCCCGGAAGGCGGCGGCGGCGGCGCTCGGCGCGCCGGCGCTTGTGATCGCCCAAGCCGGGACGGTCGGCGGTGGGGCGGGGCTGGCGGTCGCGGGGTCGAGGCGAATCATCCTTTCGAGGGTAACGCGCGCGTGCGCTTTGTGCGATGATTTTCGCGCCAAAACGCACAGCCTGTCGGCAAGACAAAACGAATGATAATCTTGCATTATCGCTCATTCTGGACAAGCTTGCCGATTCAGGTAGAAATTGCCGAAAAGGTAGACCCAAGGAGCCTGTCTTGCCCCTGAACATCCAAAATCCGCAACCGTCGCCCCCGCCGACGAGCTCGCACGCCGCCGGGGCATCAGCAAGACAGCGGCTGTTCACCAGGCCGGCAATGCCTTCTCCAAGACAGATGTCGAGGCAGCATGACAATGACTGAGGATGGTCAGGACGCCACTGTGGCTTCCGGAGAGGACGATCTCCCCGACATCATCGACTTGGTCATGGAGATGGGGCGCCCGGCGAAGCAGGAGAAAGCCCCCTCCCCTATGGCAGACAGCATGGAGCGGCTTCCCGCCCATCTTGACGCGCTCGCCGGCCGCGCCCGCGACTATATCGAGGCGGCGAGTTCAACCAACACCCGTCGTGCGTATGCTGCCGACTGGAAACATTTCTCGGCGTGGTGCCGGCGTCAGTCTTTTGACACCATGCCGCCGGATCCGCAGGTCGTCGGGCTCTATATCACGGCCCTGGCCTCTGGATCTGGAGGGGACAGGAAAGCGGTTTCGACGATCGAACGGCGCCTTTCATCGCTCACCTGGAATTTTGCCCAGCGGGGCCTCCCGCTCGACCGAAAAGATCGTCACATCTCAACCGTGCTTGCCGGCATTCGCAATACCCACGCAAAACCGCCGGCCCAGAAGGAAGCCATTCTGCCCGAGGATCTTATCGCGATGCTGGAGACGCTGGATCGCGGTACCCTGCGCGGTCTGCGCGACCGGGCCATGCTGCTTCTGGGCTTCGCCGGCGGCCTGCGCCGCTCCGAAATCGTCGGCCTCGACGTGGCCAGGGACCAGACTGAGGATTCGTCCGGCTGGCTCGAGATTTTGGACAAGGGCATTCTGGTGACCTTGCGTGGCAAGACTGGTTGGCGCGAAGTCGAAATCGGTCTTGGATCGGCCGACAGCACCTGCCCCGTGGTTGCCGTGACGACCTGGCTGAAGCTCGGGCGTATCGTGCACGGGCCTGTTTTCCGCCGCGTGACCGGTAAAGGCAAGGCCGTCGGCGCCGAACGGCTGAACGCCCAGGAAGTGGCGCGGCTGGTCAAGCGCGCGGCACTGGCCGCAGGCGTGCGGGGCGATTTGTCCGAAAGCGAGCGGGAAATGAAGTTTTCAGGCCATTCGCTGCGTGCTGGTCTGGCCTCCTCGGCCGAGGTCGACGAGCGATATGTGCAAAAGCAGCTTGGCCATGCCTCCGCCGAGATGACCCGCCGCTATCAGCGCCGGCGTGACCGTTTCCGTGTCAACCTCACCAAGGCAAGCGGATTATAGGCTGGGACCAGTCCCCTCCCCTGCCCTTCCACGAACACGCTATGACCAAGACAACTGGTCCTTCGGCAACCGGCCGCTCGGATCGAAGACAGTTACTTTATGCGGAAGGTCCGGACCCCAGTCCCAAAGGACCAGGTTACGATCCTCGTCCTGGGCACTTGGCGCGAAGCTTGGGACCACAATTCCAGCAACATGGCGAGACCGCAGCCGGTCATAGATGGACCACGACGCCGGGCGCTCTGCGTCGCCCAGAGCCATCGCCCAGGCGCAGGCCATGTCCTCCTCACCCCTGGCCTCTTCCGTTGTCAGATCCACGATGTCGTCGCAGTCGACCTCATAGGAGCAAAGGACACAAGGATCGATCCGGTGCGCAAAGCCTTGGTTGGCTTCCTTGACCGCCGTCATGATTGTCAGCCCCAGATAGAGGGCCGGCACGCCTTTGGGGTTGAACCGGGCGCCTCTCATCGCCGCTCCATCACCGGAAGTCGGCTTGAATGCCCAGCGTGGATCGTGTGCCCTGTAACAGGTTCTGACGAACCTCACGCAAAACCACCAACGGCCATGTGATCGAGATAATCACGGACCGCGGCGGCCTTGCCATCCTTCACCAGCGCTTCGGCAGTGCGTCCGCCAAATGCCGGAAGCGGCTGAGCCCGATACCAGGCCATTGCCTGTTCCTTGCCGCCCGCCCAATCGCTCACGCGGCTGATGATCTCGAGCATTTCGCGCAGACGCCCCTGGGTCTTTACCGCAGCACTTCGCTCCGAGCGATAGAGTGTCTCACGCGCAAGACCGGCGGTCTGGGCCAACTGACCCTTGGACATGCCAAACCCATCCGCCACCTGCTCGATCGCAATCTTCCCGTTCCGGTCCATATAGGACAAGATGAGAGGCCCATTCTGCTCGGCTATCTTGAGTGCTTGGCCCACAGCCTTTATCCACCATATCGGGAGTCATGTTTCTTGTGCAAAAGATATGGCATTTCCGGACAGCTTTCAAGCCGGGAGCCCGCCGGCGATAGGTGGTCGCATGCCGTGACCTATCCAGGCGCCCTTGAGCAGCGCCGAGCAGCCTGCCCCAAGAACCCTGTAACCAATCATCCCGTCATCCTCGCTGCCGCGCCATTGGCCTTGAGCGCGGCCATCAGCATCGGTCCGACCGAGAACTCCCCTGCCCTCGCCTTTTCCGTCAGCACGCGCAGATAGCCACCGGCCGAATTGATGTGCTGTGCCCGCTGCAGAATACACGCAATCACGATCGCGGCGACTTCCTGACCCATCACATGGCAAGCCTCCTCATAGGCTGACGGTGAAACGCCAAGGTAGCCGCGCACCTGGGCCGCGGTGAGCATCAAATCGCGCCAGTTGGCGATTCCGTCGAGGGCATAGTCCGCAATCTCGGGGCAGGCCCTCAGCACCAGTCCAATCGGATAGCTTTTCAAACGCTCGTCCGGTGCCGGTCTTGGCTCAACGGCCGCCCTGCTTTTTTCGAAAGCCGGTTCAAATACAAAAATGGAGTCTGTGTTTGAATTAGATTGCTGCCGCTCAGCTTGGGACTCATTGCCGCCAGGATTCGTGGAATTCGTAAAGCTTTCCAGCATCCTATCCACTTCATCATGGAGTACGGTCAGCTCGGCAACGATCCCTTCAAGCTGTGACCGCCCTGCCCGGCGCGGAATTGCATCCACGATGGACCGAAACCGCCTCCAGACGCCGCCCCAGTCGCCAGGAACCCCTTCCTCGATCGCCGCCTCGACCAGCTTCTGGACGTCCCTGCGATGCAGCGTGATCCGCTCCCGCATCAATTTCAGCGCCAGGCACTCGGCGCGGACCTGCTCGGCGGCGCGCTGAAACTCCGCGGCCCGTGTCAGCAGAGGCGCCAACGAGAATCCGAAGGCTTCCGTGACAGCACCGCCCTGCCCCTTGCGAGCGAATCTCTTGCCGTTCGGACTGTCGCGGCGAATGATCAGGCCGCAACTCACGAGCTCGGCCAGGTTCCTTCTCAGCGTTGAATCGGCCATGCCGTGCGCCCGCAAAGATAGCTGTGCGTTCGACGGGAAGACCATCAAGCCGTTTTCCTCGCTGATCTGGTCGTCAGGATAGAACGTCAACAGCCCGCTCAGCACCGCCAGGGCACGATCGCCAACGCCGACAATCGACTTGCCCTCGCATAGCCACCGGTAGACCTGCCATTTCTCAACGGTGGCCCCTTCCGGAATCTGCCGCGACGCGGCATTGGCCTTCACCAAGGCAAGCGTCATCGGCCGCCGCCCAAAGGGCGTCGTCGCAAACCCACTCTCCATTTCCCTCACCTTTCACGAAGGCAAAAGAAACCTGCTCGCCGAAACGGCGCCACGACTCTTGACAGTGATTCGGGGAAGTGCGATTCTCAGCTTGCTACAGACGAGAAGGGCTTCCGCGACGGCGACGTTCGGGGGCCTTTTTCTTTTGCGGTTTCAGTCTCCCGTTTTCTTTGACATTTCCGATTGCCGGAAAGCTTCGAAAAGCTCGTCCAGCCGTTCGGTGATGAAAGCACCGAACGGCGAGGCTTCCCTCGCTTTCAGGGCAAGCGTGAACACTTTTCCGGTGTCGGTGATCTTGGCCCGCACCGAGCTGTCCTGCGGCGCCCAGTCCTTTTCTCGTGTCTTGGGCGCAGCCCGCGAGCGTTTCGCCGGCGCGCTCAGGAAGTCGAAAAGGAGCGCAAATCGTGCGTCACTGCTTAGCCCCGCGAAACCAGCGCTCTTCACATAGTCTGCCGCCCTGCCCGCGTTTCCTGGATGCTCCATGAGCTTGGCCAGTTGCCACCATCTGTCCCGACCGACGGCCTTGGCCGCGCCAACCGCCACGATGACTGGCTCGGGAATATTGCCGGTCACGGAGCGCATCTTCGAGAAGGTCGTGTCATCGAGCGCCAAAGCGGACTTCACCGTGTCCGAGGTGTGGCCGCGCTTGAGAATGCGATCGGCAAACAGGGTCCTTTCGATGAAGGACAAATTGGCCCTGGCGGCATTCTCCTGGCCCTGGGCGATGACATGGTCCTCGTCGCCCATCTTCTTGACGACGGCGCGGACCGGCCTTCCCAACTGGCGGGCAACCTTGACGCGGCGATGGCCGAATACTGTCTGGAATCGCCCTGAAACCTCCGGATGCGGTCTGACCAGGATCGGAGAATCCTGGCCTCTTTCCCGAATTGCCGACAGCAACTCCTGATACGCCTGATCGTCTTCGTCCAGGCGGTCCGAGACGAACGAGGTGTCAACCATGGCAGGATCGAGATCGACGACCGAACTCTTGGAGAGCTCCTCGAAGGATTGCATGATCGAACGGGAGGCACCACGAACGGCATACCCCGATACATCCTTGTTATCGGCCACCGCAGCGACGGGACCCATCACACTGCCGAAAATATCCTTGCGGGCCATTCAACCGCCTCCACACAAGGCTAGCGATCTGATTTTACGAACAAAATAGCCCATTTTTACTGCCGTAAAGTTCGCCATCACGAGCGACCCCACGCACGATGGATGAGTGTGACGACCTCAGCATTCACCGCGTCAAGCGACTCCAGGGCGCGGTCATATGTGGATCGGGTGAAGGCAGACTTCTCCACCTCGTAAAGCGTCTGCTTGGTGAGGCCCGCATCCGAAATCGCCGTCGACTTCAACATCGGGTTTTCCAGGATCTGGCCGGCAAGCATCGACTGCATGAAGCCCACCATCTGCGCCTGCGGAATATCGGTCGGTTCGTAGCGCGTGATCAGGTAGCGAAACCAGTCGAGTTCGATCGCGGCGCCGGCGGCCTTGATGGTCTTCAATATGCCGCCAAGCATCAGCAGGAACTGGCTCATCGACATGAGGTCGAGCATCTGCGGATGCACGGTAATGAGGACCGATGTCGCCGCCGACATTGCCGTCAAAGTCAGATAGCCAAGCTGGGGCGGGCAATCGACAACGACAACATCGTACCGGTCGTCAACCTCCGACAGCGCCTTGGCCATGCGCGTGAAGAACTGGCGGCCGGCATTGGAGGTTTTGTCCTGCATGGCGAGTGGCGTGTCGTACTCGTATTCCTGCAGCTCGAGATTGGCGGGGATGATGTCGAGACCGGGGAAATTTGTCGGTATGATCACGTCCGCGATCGATCTGCGTTCATCGTCATACCTGATCGCTTCATAAAGCGAGAGGTTGCGATCGAGCTCGGGCTGGAAGCCATGCAGTGCGGACAGCGAAGCTTGCGGATCAAGATCGATCGCAAGAACCCGATGACCGGTCAGCGCCAGGTGCTGGGCGAGGTGGGCAGCCGTGGTCGTCTTGCCGCTGCCCCCTTTGAAATTGACCACCGCAACCACCTGGAGCTTATCGCCAAGCTTGCGGTGCGGAACGTATTTCTTGACTTCGGTCCTGCCATGCTGGTCCAGGAACTGTCTGAGCTCGAGCATCTGTGTAGCCGTGTAGGAGCGACGGCCGGAAGGACTTTGGTCAGGCAATGGCCCCTTGCCTTCGAGATGCAGACGCTTCAGATTGTTCTGCGAGACTCCGAGGTAGTGAGCGACCTCCGCCATCGAGAATGTGCGCAGCGTCTTGGTCGCATTGGGCGGAAATTTCTCCATCCGAAGCTGGTTCAACCGCCGGGAAATCTCGGCGCCCTGTTCGAGGATTTTGTCATCGAACTCGAAACGTGGCAGCCGCATGGAAACATTCATTCTCGTCGAAACCTGAATTGGCGCTTTTTGTTAGCAATGCCCACAAGAAGCGCCATTAAGCTCCGATTCGGACTTACCGGCAAGAAGTTTTGGGTTAACAAAAGGTTAACGCTGGCCAGACAACGGCCAATCGCGCGCAACGCCTCCATAAATTTACCGCAGTAAAAACACCGCAGAACGATATTGAAAACAGGGATTTGCGCGGGCTGGAAGCGACCACTCGATAAGCAACGGGATCGCAGCCGCGATGATGTTGCCAGGACGCTACGTTGACGCGGATTCAGCGACGGATGTCGCGGAGGTCTCGGTTTTGAAATTGGCGGGGAGGGCAGGATTTGCGTGTGAAGATTTGTCTCGGCAGTTCGGCACTGGCGGGCGTCGAATGCCGAAAGGTCGCCAATGTGTAAGGCGGCCGCTGCGTTCTTGCAGAGCCTCGGGAAGGGCCGGGTACGGGCACGTCCGAAGTCGTTTAGGGCATGAAAAATTTGCCGGTATGTAGCGCAAAAGTTTGAGCTCGACTGGACCTCATACCGTTGCAACGCACATGATGCGTGACGATCGCCATTCCGAAATCGCCGCAGACGAAGATGGCGATCGAGCGCCAATCGCCGACCAGGGTGAGCTTCTGCCGGTGCTGGACGGCAGCCAGCCTAGTCGGGCCAAGGCCAAAGGCCCTGAAGACCCTCGCAGATTGTCGCTTCCGGCCTCAACAGCCCATTGTCGGCTGGCGCTTTGACGGGCAGGGGCGCTTAATCTGGAGAAGCTCGCGCCAAGGAACTCTGGCCCAGGGACAAGGCCATTTCCGACGCCGTGGAGCAGAGCATGATTTTCCGCCCGTCATTGGCATTGAGTTCGCGATTACCCAGCCGTTACCACTGCTTCGGCGCTGGCTCGCCGGTCTTGTCGGCGACTCACTCTCGGACAGGGGCGGTATCGGGCGCGAGGTTCTGCGTTTAACGCAACCGCCGCGCAGCTGGCGTCGACGATTTCCTGGCAGTCAAGCGCTGGGCTTATAGTGGGCTTCGAATTCTCAGCCGTTTGGACGGCCGGCAGACCGACTCTGAAAAAGAGGGCGGCAACGGGTCCCGGCTGGAGACGCCGCATGGCGAAACGAGTGAAGGATGCCCATCGCCAGGAAGCTCACTTCACGCATCTAGTCCTGATTGGCGACGGAAGGATCCACTCCGGCCAACGGCGCTTCCAGGTTCCATGTGATCCCCTGCGGACCATATTCAAGATTTCCCTGCCCACCCACAGCCTCAGGTGCAACCCGTTTCAGGACCACGCTTCCAAAGCCGTCCTGTGCGATGGTGCCGACACGCGGCCCATCGGTTTCGGCCCAGGTCAGGTGAAACAACCGCTTTGCTCCCGAACCCGTGATACTCCATGTAACAGAAATCTGACCGTCATCGCCCGAGAGTACGCCGTATTTCGCCGAGTTGGTCGCGAGTTCGTGGAACGCAATCCCGAGATATTGGACCGCATTGGGACCAAGCACAAACGACGGGCCCGACATATTGATGATCTCACCGCGTGGGAATGGCTGGGCCTGCGCCGCCAACAGCTCACTGATGGCCGCGCCCTTCCAGTCGGCCGAAACAAGCAGGTCGTGGGAGCGCGACAACGCCATGATGCGCTCGCGCACCTGCGATTCAAATTGCCTGGGCGTCTCCGATCGTTTGTTGGTCTCCCGGATCATCGACAGGATAACAGAATACTGGTTTTTCACCCGGTGATTGACCTCGCGCATCAACATTCGGATACGTCGCTCGTTTTCCCTAGCCGATGTGATGTCGCGCGCAATCTTTGAGGCACCGACGATCTGCCCTGTTGCGTTGCGCACAGGCGATATGGTCAGCGATACCGGCACCAGGCTGCCGTCCTTGCGCCGACGTATCGTTTCATATGTGTCGACGCGCTCCCCACGGCGGAGGCGCTCAAGGATACGAGGTTCCTCGTCCAGGTGGTCATCAGGGATAAGCATGGTGACCGACTTGCCGATCGCTTCGCTGGCGGAATAGCCAAAGAGCTTTTCGGCGCCTCTATTCCAGCTCTTTATGATCGCGTTGAGATCCTTGCTGATGATAGCGTCAAATGAGGATTCCACGATCGCAGAAAGGTGCTGCCTGGTTTCTTCGGCACGCTGGCGGTCCGTCAAGTCGAGCAGCATATTCACCGCGCCAACGAGGCGGCCCTGCTCATCGCGCAGCGGTGTGGGGTAGGGCATGAACGGAAAAAAGGACCCGTCCGGACGCTGCGCTACAGCCTGCTGGTTGCGGACCGGCCGGTTCTCCTTGAGGGTGATCGCCATCGGGCCTTCGTCGTGCGGCAGCTCCTTGCCGTCGGTGGTGAACAGCTTGAACGTGACACACCATTTGTCCTTGCCGACCTGAGGCTCCCGCCCTGCCAGATCGGCAGCGGCTCGATTGTAGTAGGTAATGATCCCATTCTGGTCAGTCGTGTAGATGGCGACCGGAAGGCCATCGAGAATCTGGTGATAGGTGTTCTCCTGCCGCCTGAGTTCTTTGCGCGTCCGCTCAAGGTCGGTTACATCGACGGTAAAGCATCTGGTGTTGACCAGCTTACCGTCGCGGAAGTGACCGCTCGACGTGAGTTCGACGTGCTTGATGGATCCATCGCTGGCTCGCAAACGCGCCGGATATCTGGCAATCTTCTCACCACGGGAAAGCCTACTCAAAATTTCGACGATAACGTCCCGGTCGGGATAAAACTCCGCAATGTCATGGCCGATATAGTCCTCTGGACGATAGCCTAGGAGATCGAACTCCGCCTTGTTGGCATGCAAGATTAGGCCATCCGCGCTCACCAGATGGAGCGCTATGGCCCCGTTGTCGAAAAAATCCTGATAGTCGAGGTTACTGTCTGGGACCGTTCCCGCCTGTGGTAGTTCAGTCAGCGGCAGTTCACTCATAACAGGTCCCCGATGTAACCGGACCTAACGCGCCGTATAAACGATCGTTCCAAGTCGCTGCCTGCATACGATTTGCCAAGAACCCACCTTCAGGGGTGAACAACTTGTGCTGAGGGGCTCCCATTTCCTCGGGCCAGCGCCTGACAGGGACCCCTTCTTCGGCTGCCGGGTGTCGTGGGAACCTCGATCAACGCATCCCGTTGTGATGCATCAAGTTGCCGTCCTGTCTGGAAAACGGGCAGGGCGCGCGCGACAACAACACAAAGGATAACCACAATGAGCTACAAAACTCTCGCTGCCGCCACCGCACTTGCAACCCTAATTGCCTCAGGGGCCTTTGCCGCGAACGTCGTGACATCGGCGCCCGCGGATAACAATGCTGCGACAACCGCCGCGGTTGCCCCAAATGGCAGCCTTGCTTCCAAAATAATCGGCGCTTCAGTTTATAACGGGACGGATGCTAATGCTCAGACGATCGGCAAGGTCAATGACGTCCTCCTTGCGAAGGACGGCAAGGCCCAGTCGCTCATCATCGGCGTCGGGGGCTTTCTCGGCATCGGCGAAAAGAATGTCGCTTTCGACTTCAACAAGGCCCAGTGGGCCGAAAAGGACGGCAAGCGCTGGCTCGTGATCAAGACCACCAAGGAAGATCTCCAGGCTCAGCCGAACTTCGATTCGAAGGCCTACGATCCAACCACGGCTTCCAACACAGCCCCCGCACCAACGACAGTGGCGCCTGACTCAACCACCACCGGGGCGGTCGACAAGACGGCACTGACCGCCGTCCCGATCGACAAGGTCCGGGCCGAGGATCTGGTCGGCACGACTGTCTATGGCGCCAACGACGCCAAGGTTGGAAAGATCGGCGACGTTGTCCTGACGGGCGACAAGAAAGTCGACGCCGTCCTTATCGATGTCGGTGGGTTCCTCGGGATAGGCGCCAAGGAGGTGGCCATTGGCATGGACAACCTCAAGTTCATGACGGACAAGTCGGGAAATAGGTACCTATATACGAATTTTACAAAAGAGCAGTTCAATGCGCAGCCGGCCTATGAAAAAGGCACTTACGCAAGCGCGCGCGACAAACAACGGATGATTGCAAACTAAAGTTTCTTTGGTCTATCCGTTGAGTAGATCTTCGCGGCCCGGTTCGTACCGACCGGGTCGCGGGTGATCATTCGGGGGGCGAATAGTATTGCGCTTCGCGAAACTTCGGAAGCGAGGTACCGCGCTTCCTCCAAGACTCGTCTTCCATCAGTGCGCCGCTCTGACAAGCCGTTCAAGCGTCCTGAAGTCGTCCAAATCCTCGTATGGCGTCAGATCCAAGTCGGCCGGGACGCGTGTCAGCTTTTCCTGGTCGATCGGCTTTTCATGGGCCTTCATCAATCGTTGGTAGGCTCGCCATGCTAGACCCGCCCCTCGCACGGCGTCGCGCTCGGCGCGCAACGCAATCTGGTGCGCGTGCAGGTAGTGGAGCCGTAGCTCGTCGAGCAAGGCTTTCTCGACGACTTCGTGCGTTACCAAGAACCGCGCTAGCCTGAAGTTCCGTCCCCTCCAAGACAGTGTCCGGGGCAGGTGCCGGTCGATGTAGACGGTCTTCGCGTCGTCGCTGTAGCCGGCAATATATGGAATGTCGTAGTCGTGGCTAATGTTGACGCGCCTATACAGTGCCGTCACGACGTCAGCCAGGACGCGATCATCCACCTCCTCGGAGGTGTGGGGAACTTCGTTGTCGAGCTTCAAGGCGCTAGATCCTTTGGCACCACGAATCACGCTCTGCATGAAAGGCTCCGATCGCGCAGTCAGCTGGCCTGGCTCAGAATGGAGTGGCCGCTTCCTCGCTCTCTGCCGGGGCTGGAAAGCCGCATTGGTCAGTCGAGCCGCGCCTTTAGTGTCCTGGGTGGCCCGCGCTCCCAGCACAGCGCGGGCCGAGCATGCCAGCGGCGACACCAGGAAAGACGCCGCACGGCATTTGAACGTAGACCCCGAGGGTAAGTTCCCCCCCACACCTCGGAGAAAGTCGCAGGCTGTTTTTATTTGCGGGTTGTTCGCGGCGGCCGGCGCACTCTGCGTTAAGCATCGGACGGTGCAGGGTCTGCCAGGCCGGAAAGTCGATCGGGGCCGTGTGCGGGTAAGTGCTACCGAAAAGGGCCTCGACGAGATGACTTCCGCCAGCGACCGTGGCGCAAGGACTGGGCGTCGACCGCGACTACTCGGTGAGCCGATGGTCGTTTGTCTCATCGCGTCTCGCCCGGGCCTACGTGGAGGATGTCCGTCGACGCGGAAGGGCCTACGAAACGAATCCGGCGGGGAGGGGTCCCAAACGGGACCCCTCGAATGACCGGATCAGGCGGCCTGCTGTTCGGCAGCCCGGTCGTTCACGCCCGCCTCGCCAAGCGACGTCAGTGCTTCGTCGGTGGCTTTTTCTTCTTCCAGGTTGGCGTTGAGCAGTTCCGCGACGTCATCCCTACCAAGAGATGTCGCCCACGCAATCAAAGTGCCATAGCGCGCGATCTCGTAGTGTTCGACGGCCTGCGCGGCGCCAACCAGCCCGGCGTCCAACGAGACCGAGCCTTTGTAGTCCTCGAGAATCTCGGAGCCTTCCTCGAGTATGCCATCGATGGCCGGACATGTCTTGCCTCGGGCCGCCGTGCCGAGAATCTCAAATACTTCTTCCAGCCGTTCGACTTGGCCTTCGGTCTCCGCAAGATGCTTTTCAAAGGCGGCGGTGACCTGCTGGTCCTCCGCGCCCCTTGCCATCTTCGGCAACGCCTTCAGGATTTTTTTCTCTGCATAATAGATATCTCTCAGGCCGTCGAGAAACATGTCCTCAAGGCCTTTATTGGCGATTGCCTTCTTCGTAGCTGCCATTGCGATGTTCTCCTTGTTCGTGAACCCGTTGCGGGCAAGGTTCCCAACTTCATCGGGCCTGCGAGGTTCCCACAGCAATTGACGGGGTCGGCCTTTTGCTGGGCGACCTGACGTCGCGGACTCTGAACAGCCAGGGATTTCATGCCGGGCAGCGCCGGTTTTGACGTTCAACATGCGAACCCGTTGGTAAATTTCAAGGAGGTGTCGCGAGCTGAGGAACGATCCAAATTCCCCTGCATTAAGGGGCCTAGATTGGACAGCCTTTGGAGCTCGCCGGTGTCATCCGAAAGGTACCGTTTGGCCGATGAGAGAACCAACGAGGTTTCAATCGTTGATCTCATACCTGCCCTGCGGGCTTTTGCGCGCACCTTGTGCCGCATCCCCGACGACGCCGACGAACTCGTGCAGGAGACCTTGACAAAGGGACTCGCCAGCATCGCCACGTTCAAACCCGGCACGCGCATGAAGTCGTGGCTCTTCACGATTATGCGCAATACCTACTATACGCGCATCAAGCTGGCAGCCAGGGAGGCGCCAGGCCTGCTTGGCTGTGCGTCGCTGAGACCGATTTCAGAGGCGACCCAAGAATGGACTGTCCAGAGCAAGGAGGTCCACGCCGCCATTCAGAAGCTGCCGGAGCACCAACGCGAGGTCCTGATGCTGATCGGCGTCTTGGGTATTAGTTACGAGGAAACGGCCGATATCTGCGGTTGCGCGGTGGGGACGGTCAAAAGCAGGCTCAGCCGTGCCCGAGCCAGCCTCCTTGAGTACATGGGAGAATCCTCGCTCCAGACATTGATTGAGAGAAGAAATCTTCTGGCAGACGGGCAACTTGACAGCGAACGTCACGGATAGTCAGTTCTTCGTGCCACCGTGGCGCTTCTCTAGTAGCGCTTTCTGCAATTCCACTGCTAGCCTCACCAGGCGATCAGGAACTTTTTCCCTCTCGATTTCGACAAGCAGGAAGGCAATCTCGCGGTCGACCAAAGTGTCTGCGGGGGCGTCCACATCGTCACTCGAACGAGACATCGTTTTCCTTGAGAAGTCGATACATTAATCTCAATGTGACGAGAAGCTCTCGGCATTTCAAGGCGTCGCGATGCACCGCAGCGACCGCCGGCCACTGCCAAACCAGGAGCGGGTGCCGCCGAGACGAAACAGCCAAGGACCAGCTACCCGACAGGACATGACATGGGGGCGGTCGCGGACCACCTCGGCGCAATTTCCAAAGGCACGGCCGACAGAACGGAGCGAGCTGTGCGTAGGGTGTGGTAGACCTTCCCAACGGCGCCGAAACCAGAAACAGCAACATCACCTTGGGACTGGCTATTCAATTTGTGGCTAACGCCACAATTCTTGGTTACGACGTCCGCGCTGCCATGGTTACCTATGGCGAACCGGGAACTCCAAGTCTTAGGTCAAGAGACTGTGATCGACTGTGGGCGCAATTGGGCGGTGCGCTCGTTCGGCCGTGACGACCGCTTCCCCGGTCCGCTCACTTATCCATCTAATGAGACAAGATTACCCGAAACTCGCAGATCAATCCCGATTCTTCAAATTTCAGCGCTACGCTGCCTGACTTGTCGGAATCAAATACCCTCTCGAGGAGCTGTGTCCCGAAGCCCTTGCGGCCGCCCGGGCCAACGCGTGGACCTCCCGTCTCGCGCCAATCCAGATCTAGACAGCGATGCTGCTTGTGACTGACGAGACTCCAGCGGATGCAAACCCGGCCCGTGGGATTCGACAACGACCCGTATTTGATCGCATTGGTCGTAAGCTCATGAAATGCCAAAGCTACCGAAAGGGCGATGTTCGGCGGGAGCCAGACCGGCTCGCCGCTGATTTGGAACCGCTCAATCGGGGCGTGCGGCATGATCGATCCCAAAATCAGGTCATTCAGGTCAGCCCCACTCCAGTTTTGCTGCGTGAGGAGGTCGTGTGCCTTTGCCAGCGAGATGAGTCGGCTAGAAAGTGTTCGTTGCGCCTCGGTCAAACTGGTGGCATTGCGGATGGTCTGAGCCGCAATGGATTGGACGACGGCAAGCGTATTCTTGACGCGGTGGTTAAGTTCATTGGCCAGCAGTCTTCGGTGCTCTTCGCCGCGCTTGCGCTCGGTAATGTCCAGGCTGATTTGTACTGCGCCGAGGATCGCGCCACCGGGATGGCGAATTGGCCGTGCGCTTGAGAGCAGGAAGCGTTCAACCCCCGACGGGAGGGTGTAAGCAAACTCTTCCTGATCGACCAGTTCTCCGCGCATTGCACGGCTCAGCGGCCGATCCTCTCGGCTGACTACATGACCATCCTTAACCGCCACTGTGTCGATTACGTGCTCTGGCTGGCCAAAGGATTTTGACGCTTCTGTCGGCAAGCCCATCAGTTCAGCCGCGAAGCGGTTCCGGATAACCTGAAGCGCTTTCGGATCATAGGTGAACCATACTGCTGCAGGCACAGTATCCAAGACCGCTTCCAACTCGGTTCTGCGTGTGGCAATGGCCCGCTCTGCATCAACCATTGCATCGGCAATGGTAGCAAACTCGGCGATTGAGGAGTGCAGAGGTTCGACCTTTTGTCCGTGGCCCAGCGCTTGGGCGCGCGCCGACAGTTGGGCCGTAGCCCCGATGAAGCGTTTGGCGAAGATATATCCCAGCGCCATGGAGACAAGCAGCGACAGGAGGCCGATACCGGAAATTGCGATTAAGGAGCGCCAGAGCGGAGCCTTTGCCGTTGATAGCGGCAAATTGGCTGTAAAAAACCAATCGGAATACGAAGACCTGTAGTAGCCAGCCAGAAGAGTGATGCCTTCTAGATTGCGAGATGTAAAGCTGCCGGACCGCCCGACAACTTTCTCAACATATTCGGGCAATCCGGGCTTGCCGGTCATCTCCTCATGCAACTTGGAACGGGCCACGAAGTGGCCTTCACGGTCTCCAACCCCGACCGTCCAGCCCTCTGGCACTGCCGGCATCATTACATTGCGGATGCGCGAAGTCGGGACAGATATTGAAAGGATAAGGTCCTCGCCTTTGGGAGCCGGCACCCGCACACCGACGGCAACGCGATAGTCCTTCGACCCCGCGACGGCGAAGACATCACTGACGAAAAGACCCGAAGTCTGCAACCTTTGGCGGTCATGGTCGGTGATCGGTTCTACGGGTGGGAGGCTAGTCCCGTAGCCAATTTCGGTGTTCATCAGCTGGTTGCGGCCGAGATCGCGTAGGACGATGACACGGTCAGTACCCCATACTAGATTGACCGCTTGGTCGTGAAAGGCCTGCAAATCGCCTTTGGAAAGAGCAGCCGATTTTGACAAGCCGTTGAGGACCGTCTGGAGATTGAAGAGCTCGCCTTCAACCACGAGCGAAACCTGCCTGGCCGTCTGCACAGCTTCGTGTTCGATGCGGTCTCGCTCCCGAAGCGCGAATTGGACCAGCAAATAGGCCGCAAATAACCAGACCGGCACGATCGCAGCAGCGATCAGTCCAAGCAGGTGCAATCGAACGGATCGAGGTTGCAAGCCGAACCCTCCGCCGCCTCTGGGTTATGCCAACCATAGTGCCAAGGCGTCGAACAGCAAAGGTTTGTTCAAGCGAATGTTTGGAAAGCCTTTTGGGCTAGCGTGGCATGACGGAAGCCTCTGAGACTCTCCCGCCGGCGCAAACAGGGCCTTGCCCGCTTCAGAAGTGTCGTGCGCGTCGAACCACCACTTGCCTCAGGCAAGTGAAGACAGGCGCAGTCAGCGCTCAAAGGACTGGTCCTGAACCTCGACGGCACCGGATTGCAGTCGCCAGAGGCGTCATTTCCATCTTGATTCCATCCCGGACACCCTGGCTCTAAGAGATCAAGCTCAAGACGTTTTTTTCGAGGAGACGCGCGAAACTGCTTATCAATGGCTCCTTTGGTGGTCTCGCGTCTCGCGCATCATGAGCGCCGCTTCCGTGCGGTTTCGCACATTGAGTTTGGACAGCACCCCGGTCATGTGGTGCTTGACCGTCTTCTCCTGCAGCTCCAGGCGCAAGGCAACCTCCTTGTTGCTGAGCCCCTCCGCCACCAGCCGCAGGATTTCCGTTTGCCGTTCGGTCAGTTGCCGCAACCGGTCCGCCGCGCCGTTGGTGGATTGCGGGGACTGGAGATCGGAAAGCAGCCGCGCCGACAGCATCGGCGAAAGATAGCTCTCGCCGCCCGCCACGTTGCGCAGGATATCGGCGAGCGCGCGCGATCCGACACCCTTGAGGATATAGCCCTGCACGCCCGCGTTCAGCGCCGTGGTTACATCGGCATTGGCCTCCGAAACGGTCAGCATGACGATCCTCTGGGCGGGATGGGCGGCAAGGATGCTTGCGACCGCGGACAGGCCGCCACCCGGCATGGAGATATCGAGCAGCAATATGTCAGGCTGCATCGTCGAGGCGATGCGTTCGGCATCTTGCGCTGTCGCGCCTTCGCCGACGATCTCGAAACCTCCGATCTCCGACAGGCTGCGCGTCACGCCTTCGCGAAACAGCGGATGATCGTCGACAATAGCGATGCGGATAGTGCCAATCATGCTTGCTCCTCGACCGAAAGACTGATCACCAATCGCGTGCCTTGCGGCCAATTTCAAAAAGGCCGCGCGATGCCTCTAGCCCTCTCTCGGCGCCCAGTCTGAAACCATACACAACTAATCGTCTTTGAACGGCTAAAACTACGGGGTTATTTGAAGTCTCCGCGCCGCCGCTAAGCCGGTTAGGCCAAGGGTCTTGGCTGTGCATTGCCACAACAGAGCCTGGCAGGGGTGTGATTGCCGGCCGCTGCTGCGCCAGCATGTCGATCCTGCGCATAGCGCCTATAATCGGGGACTAGAAACGCCCCGGTGGGCGGGAGCGCAACGATTGGAAGTCCCCGACACCGGTCGGTCGCTTGCGCGGCATGCCGACCAGATGCCCGTGCCAGGAGTCCTGCAGAACCTGGTGGTCATCTTAGGGGTCCTGATCGGTGCAGATGTCATCGGGCAGTGCGACGCACCACCATTCGTCTATGACCGATGGCGCTGGCGCAACGTGATTGCCCATCCGTGATGCGCGCCGACCTTTTTGCTTTCTCTTTTGTGGATGTCGATCTGGTGGCGCATCGCGTCTGAAAGTGACAACGCCAAATCGAGGTCTTTCGGGTAGTCTGGCAGGATCCAGACGGCCGTCAGCTCTGTCGCGGTGATAGGGTTCATGACGCCTGTCTCCAGAACACCTCTTGACTTGACAGGAATATATTCCTTATTTTAACGGCGTCTAGGCTAGGAAAGGCTTATGGGAAAGCGCCGAGACGCGCCGGCCGACGAAGCTATGTCGGAATTGGAATTCGCGGCCCGAGCAGGCCATCACCGCAGCCGGTGGTGACACTGTGGTTGCCTTGCTTACGCCTCTGGCCAAGAATCCCGAACTTAAGCGGAAACTCGCTCTGTCACGCGCGGCGATCTCGAATGGCTTTTCTCGCGGCTGGCACAAGGGGTGCCCTGGATGGTGAACACCCCCATGACAATTTCCGGTTCGAGGTATGCAATCGAGAGAAGACCCATTTCGAAACCAAAACTCAATCGCTCGACGCCGTGGTGAGCCAAGCGGCATGGCACGCCGCCAGTCGGCCCCAGCCGGGCGTACTGCTGACCCAATACGACAGCTGCCATGCCATGGAGAAGACCACGTCCCCGCGCAAAGTAGAGGTTCCGCCGCAGACGATCATAGACGGGAACATTCATGCCGACTGGACGTGGCGTTCGGCGACCTTTGCAGTTGGCACACGCTGCGATCGTGCCGGAGGACCTTGTCACATCCCGGAGGGGAAGCCTGCAAGCTTGATCTAGCGGTATGGCAAAGAAGATTGGTGGAGCGGGCTGTTATGCACGAGTTGCGACGGGGCGGACCCGTGAGGTTGGAAATCCACAGACTACCAAGGAACTGAAAGGATTTCGGGAATGCACGACTTGATCGAATTCTTCCAGGCCAATGCGGCTCTGGTGATCGCCAACCCCATGGCCTTCCTGACTTTCGCTGTCCTTTTTGGAACCGGAGGGTTCACCGTCGGTCGCTATTTCCTAACCGAACGCATCGCCAATCTAGAAAGTCGAATTGCTCGGCGTGATGATGAAATCGCGGCACTGAAAACAGACAGTGCAAAGACGGCAGAGCCGTCAATGATCCCGATCATAGGCACGTCGGCGCTTGGTAAAAACGACGCAATCCCGATGTTGAGAAAATGGCCTGATCGGCGTCTGCCGGAAACCCCGTCGGCACCTCTAAGTCGAGGCCGTGGCTAACCACTCGTTACTTGGGTTATCTCATCTTTTGAATCCGCACAAAACCCATGGGGAAATTCTGCGCGAAATATCGGACAACGCGCGCTCTCCATCAGCGTATCGAGGTATCACCTTGTCGCCAAAGAGCACGACGCGTCACCAACCAACGCGTTCGGCGTGTCTCAGAGCCTTCTGGCTCAGGGCTGCCAAATCTGGCTGCTCCGGTGATCCGAAGGCTTTCCCTGGTGTTACCTGCGATGTGGCGTGGCGCTACGAAATGCAGACCACGGCCTGCGCCCTGGCCTCTTGTCAAATGGTATCAGGCTCGGCCTTTGCCCGTAACCGTCCATCCATGGCGACGTGGGTGATGGAGTGGTGGGGCGGGGCAGGGCGCTCCTGAAGCCGAATGCCCTTTGCCCAGAGCCGCAACGCCTTCCAATGGATGCCGGCGGTCACCTTGAGTGTCAGCAGAGGATAGGAGATGAATGCGCGCAGCAGACTGGCATCGCTCAGCGCCCGCCGCTTGCCCGAGAAGCTTGCGACCATCAGCGGCCCTTGGTCATCGCTGGCAGTGATGTGTATCGCGACGTTTTCGTCGGGGAGGCCGATGCGAAAGCGATAGTTCAATCCCATGGCCATGAAAGGCGAAACGTAGAAGCGCTTGTCGCAGTGTTGCCTGACAGTCTCGTCGTGCCGGTCGCCGACAGGGATCAGGTAGCTGTGGCGCTGCCCAAAGGTGGATCGCGACGAGGTCGCCCTGCCGGCTATGGCAGAAATAGATGCTGAGCGGATTGAAAGCGTCCAACCATCAATCGATCCGGGGGATCGATCGGATCGCGAACATGGACCTCCTCCGCCATCGCCTTCCAAAATGGCGTGTAGACTTTGTAAAAGCCGCCGGACCCAGTCTTGAGGTGCGAAGGTTCATGCAGGAGCGCGCCATCGAAGCTGAGCGCCGTGAGCCCCTTCTCGCGCAGGGCGGCTTTCATCCTGGCATCTACCCCCGCCTCCGAGGGGTCGTAACGCCTGTTCCAGAACACGCAATTCGCGCCGCTGGCGTCGATCGCCTTGGCGACGGCGTCTTCGGTGCGTCCATGCGCCAGAAATAGATTCGCTCCAGCCTTGCGAAGCAGATCGCCAAGAGCCGCGAGCGAGTGATGGAGCCACCAGCGGCTGGCCGCTCCCGTAGCCCTTAGACCTTTGGTTGTCTCGTCCAGGATATAGAGCGCCACGACGGGAGCGCCGCGATCGGCTGCCGCCGCGAGCGCGGCGTTGTCACCAATGCGCAGGTCGCGCCGGAACAGCACAATGGTGGGAGCTTGGGCTTGTCGGCTCATTCCGTCTCGCAGATCATTTTGCCGGCGTCCAGCGCACGTTCTTGCAAATCAAGCCTGCGCCTATGCAGCCTCGCGTTGTGAGCCCCCCCTTCTTCACCGTCAACGCCATTGAATAGGTACGGTTTCGCTTGGGGTCGTAAGCCTTTCCGGCCAGCGTGCCTTGTGACGCCGGTAATGATCAGCTTGTCGCCGGCCTGTTCACCCTTGCTGTTGTCGCCGATCCACAGATTGGTCGCGCACAATTGCTGTCCACAAGGCGCGATTGAGACCTTGGCGTTGCCGTCGTCTCGCATCCATATGCCGCGGCTGTCCGAGAATGCCCGAACGTCGCGTCGTCCTAATGCCGATCTGGCGCTGCGCCGCAGTCGGCATAAGGCGTCTCGGGTGCCGGTAGCGCAGCTTCGTCGTCGTCGCAATTTCCAAGGACAGTGCGAGTATGTCCACAAAGTGCCTGAGGCGTTGCAAAAGTCTCTGCAGGGGCGTGCGGAACGGCCTAAGAATGGAGGCGCATTTCTAACCCGCTGGCCGTTGCCGTGTCGAAAGCGACCGGCACACCGTGAGCAATGCATGCCTCTGCGAACAACTCCTCCAACATTTGGTCGGTGACGGTGCAAGCCGGCATGAGGGTTCTAATGGCACGGATCGCCATCGCCATCGATAGGAACCGCGCTTTGCGTCGCGAGAGCACGTAGGCTTCGGCAGCCCTTTCAACCGCCACTGTTTGAAAATCGTGGACCATCAACACTCCTCCCTGGAAGCACGTTAGGGCGGGCTCTCTTCGCACTTCAAGGCTTGGTATGAATCCGAACAGTTAGGTTGAGGACATATTGAGCGATCTTCCAGGGGAGCCAGGTCGATGCCACATCAGGTTTCTGAAACCACCTCGCCGAACGGCATCACCAGCACAGTTATGCCGCTCTCGTCGGTCACTTCGAAGCTGCAGTCGAACCAGCTGCGGAGCGAGTCCATGCGGGTGTGAAAGACGAGATCATAGGCGTTGGCAAGCGCATGGCCTTGCACGGCTTCCTCGTTCTCCAGCTCATCGCCGTCAGGGTCCGGTATGAGCCGGCCGCGATAGCGAACATTCATGAAGTAGCGCACGATCCACCTCATCTGTCTCGCTTGATCGGGAACTGAAATACGTTGGAATATTCCTTCTCTGCGAACCCGTAAGCTTGGCCGGCGATCTGCTCCAGCTTCTCGCGATCTCTCACCGTGACGTGGCCGCGCGTGGCCCGGATCACACCGGTCCCCTCCAGCATCTGCACCGCCAATGTCACACCCGGACGACGCGTGCCCAGCATGACGCTCAGAAACTCGTGGGTCACGGGCATATCGTCTTTTTCCAGACGATCGTGGGTCATCAACAGCCAGCGGGCCAGCCGGTCCTCGATGGAGTATCCGGCGTTGGCATAGGCCGTCTGGCTGACCTGCACGATGAAGGTGTGCACGAAGCGCAAAAGCAGCGCGCGCAGCGTGGCACTGTGGTCCATCGCTGCCTGGAGTTCATCGGCCCCGATGCGAAACGCTTCGCCCGCAGCCTGTACCATGCAGGTGTGAGGCGTGCGGTCCACGCCGAGCACAACGGCCGTGCCCACCAACCCCTCCGATCCCACCATGCCGACCTCGAAGCGACCTTCTTCCGTGTCGGCGACGATCGAGGCGATGCCGTATTCGGGGAAAGTGACATGCGTGATCTTCTGTTCCGCCCGGAACAGGTGTTCACGCACCCCAAGCGTGACGGCTTCGAGATGCGGCTGCACGAGCGCGAAGTCGTCGCACGACAATGATGCAAGCAGACGATTGCGGATGCTGGATTGCTGAAGCTGAGCCATGCTCTCGCCTCCCGTTTTGGGGCAAGAGCACACGCATCTCTCAGCCGCTTGCGCCCACACAAATCGGCAAGCGATCGCTCACCATCCTCTCAAGTCGCGCGGCCGGCAATTGCGAATGTCGCTTTTGGGCTTCGGAAATATCCTTGGGTACGATTTCGAACAGTGGGCGAAAGTGCGGGCGGCGTTCTCGAACCGGCACTGAATGGTTCTGCCGGAACAATTCCAAGCTGGCCGGGTTTGAGAACAAAGGTGGCTACAATGGAACGAGAGCATCCTCGCAACCTCGCCGAATTGCTGCGACGGCAATCTTCCAATGAAGTCTTGCGACGGCACCTGCGCAGTCTGCCAATCTTTCGTGTCGAAAAATGGCTTCCCGATCGACTAAGGTACCTGGCGGATCGCTTGTCGCGGAAGGCAGCAAAAAAGTAGGCGCGCCACGTTGGGCTTGGCCCTCAGGATGATGCGAACCTGTTTTATTCCACACGCTGGATACGGCCCTTGTTTAGGCAGAAGACGCCATGGTGACCGCCCTGTCTCTCAAAATCGGTTTGGAGTTCATCCCAGGTGCCCAGATACGCTCCACAATCATCGCAAAAAATCGGGGTGTCTGGGCGAGCGTCGGTGGGAATTCTCAGCCGTATGGTGAGGCAGTATGGGCACTCCAGCTTATGGTCGAGGAATTTTGGTGGCTTTGGTCTAGCATGTTCCGACTTGCACGCTATCCAATCCAGCAGGTCCGGATCCACGGTGTCAAAACCGGTGAATTCACGGATGATCTGCGCGGCGAAGTCGCGCCATTGGCTTTCCGGAATCTTCTTCTCGGAGATCGCGCGGCGAAAGGCACGCAGGATAGCGTTGTCGATTGACGCCCCTTTGGTATGTGACATTTTCATCCTCCGCATGCAAAGGCGGAAGCACGGCCAACTCCCAGGGCGCGCCCGCAATGCCACTGTTCGGTATGAGCGGTCCCGCCAAGTATACGCCGGTTCGGAACTCCGCCGAGTCCCGCCAGCGATGGGTACGAATCCGTACCAGCATTTCTTATTGAAAGGACGATACTTCGCCGCCCTACAAATTTGAAGATTGCCATGCAGGATAAGCGAGATAGCGCAAGATGGCGAACGGCCGTTGAAGTTATAAAAGCCGGTGAGGAATGGTTGGTCCGCTTGGTCGAGGACGACCAGGAACTAACCCCTCATTCGCGCTGCAATCTTTTGCCTTTGCGGAGGGCCAGCGGATACGGCTAGGCCCTCCCCGATTTCAAACGGAAGGCAGCCTTCAGATGCAAGGTCCGCAATTTAACGGCATAATTGAACCGTGACGGTCGCGTTGTTGAACGACCCTCAAACCCCGCCGGCAAACTGCAGCCGCCGCAGCGGCGAGCCAGGCTGGTAATTCGAGGCCGCCGGAACGCAATGTTCAACCAATGCGTTTCATGATCCAGCAAGGGGCACTTTTCGGAGGCTGAACATGAGCAGCTTCGAACTGATCGATCTGCTTTGCGTGGTCGAGGCCTGCCGGCACGATCGCGTGGTCGGAAATTTTGTCTCGATGGCTGAGGGCGTGGAAGAGTTGCGGGTGCTGACCGGCGATTTCGTGTCGTCGGACGAGGTGATGGCAAACGCCCTTTCCACGGTGGCGCTTGCGCGGGGCTGTTCAGTCTTGTTCGATGAACAGGCAGGGGCCGAGATCCAGCTTTGACGTCCTGACCGCCACACTGCTGGTATTGCCGCTTCCATGAAGGGAAGCCATCCTGCAGCTCGACCGCGGTTGAGTCATCGTCAGGTTTCATAGAACGCCCGCCACCTGGATGTGGCGGGCGTTTCAGATCGGGCGCCCAAGTCAGGTCAGGGTAAGGACGATCTTCAACGTATCCGGATCGACGATGACGATTTAGCCGTCGGCCAATATGAAATACTCTTAGCTTTCGTACGCTGGTACGATTTTGACGAGACGCGCGGGCAGACGATCTGAATTACCTTGTAGCCGCGGCCTCTCGGCCAAGCCATGAAGATGTGGCGCCTTGTGTCCAAAAGGTTCGCCTTCTGGTGACCTCCGCCAGATCGCTAGGAAGCGCTGACGCCGCTCCTAGGGGGCAAGTTCCGAACTCGACGGCTCAAATCGCAGACCATCCCAATCATCCATGCTGGTCACCGTCCGCGCACGGCAGCTGGGATCGTGGGCTACAAGGTCGCCTTCGTGCCGTTCAGCGCCGAACATCCAACGGAATGGGGCAGGACGTCTTCACCGGCCTCCTCAAAGGGCGAGGCGAGGGGAAGGCCGGTTGGTGTCAGGGCCGGCGCGCTTTTGATCGCCGACGATGTCGGCAATACGGTGTGGCGGGTGACCTGACAAGCGGTGCTCCGAAACCGGTGGACGCGATGTTCTCATTTCGCGGCCTGGACCAGCAGATGGGCGGATCTCGGCCCGACCTCGATCATCTCACTGCCCACCGCCCGTCGGTCTTGCTGCGAAGCTGGGAGTTGGGCGGCGCCAGCAGAAGCTGGCCTGCGAGAATGCGCCACAGGCTGCCCGGCATCGGCGGCAACTTCCTCGCGCAGACGGATTAGGGATCAAGACAGACGTCCCCGAAAACCTCGCACCTGGCAATCAGCCGCCTGCTCGGCTCATACTTCGTCGAAGCGGCTTCCTTCCTTCGAAGGATCGCGTGACAAAACTCGCTCCTCTTCGTCATCGGGCAACGCTTCGTCGCTGTTTTGGTAAGCGTTGTCGTCGTCTTCTTCAGGAAGCGTTCCGTCCCTCTCCGTCGCACCATCAGCCTCGCCCTCGGCCGCCACGATGCTGGCGCCTTCGACCGCATTCCAGTTCTGCTGCTCGCTAGCCGGCGCGCCGGTCCGATCTTGCTGAGCGGTTCGCTTATTGCGCGGTTCCATGGCGATCTCCACGATTTGATTGGGGCCTTTGCGTTAGAGAAAACCGCCGAGGCGACGGGAGGTTCCAGCGCGTCCGATGCCGCAGCAGTCGAATGGAACCAGCCAGGCTTGGACTGGCAACCTCAGAAGCGGTACGCCTGTCTGGTCTGCATACCGCCCGCCGTCCATTCCTGCGAGGCGGCTGACATTACACGTTAAGACCGATGTGGCATGGGCATCAGCGGTGCGATGATGGCCGAGGCGCTGACGCGAGATGGACTTTGCGTGGTCTGACGACCGGTGCGGACCGTTGAAGGATCGACGGCCGTGACGACCGCGCTGGTTCAGTTTGAAATCGATCGGCCGCTGACGGAACTGTCGCATATGATTGGTGCCGGGGCCGCCCAACAGGCATGGCCGCGCTCGCGCCTTGCCCTCTTGAACCTGCGGGAGGCATCCGGTCCGTATCTCTATGCTCGCCTACGGCGGATGGTCGTGATTGCGGCGGCGAGGACGAAGATTTCACCGACGAACAAAGACGAAATGCCCTGACATCGAAAAGGCAAAACGCTGGCGAGGAAGCTCGCACGGATTTTCCCGCACCTGGACGTCTTTTCGCAGATTGCTTCTAAGCTCGTCTCAAGCTCGATCGCCGGTGTGAAGGACACGTATATGGCCTTGCTCGCATTCAAGCCGTGAATGGTGCCTTGTTGAAGACTGGAAGCGGGGGGTTACGCGATCTGCTCGAAGGTGCATTGGCGCGGGGCTTTGTCCGGCCGCCAGCGCAAAAGTTTCGTTCCGTGCCGGAAGCGGTCGCCGGTGACGTGGTCGAAGCGAACCTCGACCACGAGTTCCGGTCTGACCGGTTCCCATTCGCCGCTACGCTCGGTGCTCCACCGGCTAGGGCCGCCCGGCGCCTTGCCGTTGAAGCCGGATCCGCCACGCAGCTGTTCCAGCCTTTCCGTCAGTGCCGCACGCTCGTCATTGGCGATGGTCGAAGTGAAGCCGACATGGTCGAGCAGACCATCGTCGTTGTAGAGACCGAGCAGCAGCGATCCAACCTGTCGTCTGCCGTTCAAATAGCGGAACCCTCCCACGACGCAGTCGGCCGTGCGTAGGCGCTTTACCTTCACCATGGCGCGTTCGCCCGGCCGGTAGGGGCCGTTGAGAAGCTTGGCCACGACACCGTCGGTGGACCCGCTACCAGCGCCCTTCAACCACTTGTCGGCTGTCGCCAGGCTGGTGGTGGCCCGCGAAAGCCGGAGAATCTTGGTCTTTGCCTTGGCCACCAAGTCTTCGGCCGCGGCACGCCGATCGTGCAATCGCAATTCGATCAGCGGCCGATCTCCCGGAGCCACAAGCATATCGAAGACGACCAGCTGCGCGGGAATTTCCCCACTGAGCTTGCGGATGCGGCTCTCTGCTGGATGAAGCCGCATCTGCAGGGCGTCGAAAGAAGCACGGCCATCGATCTCGACTATGATTTCGCCGTCGACGACGAAGTCCGTTGCCGCGAGCGTACTCAAGGCCCTTACGAGTTCGGGAAAATAGCGACCAAGCGGTTTACCGGATTTTGCCCTGAGGTCGACGGCCTTGCCGCCCTTGAAGGCGAGGCAGCGGAAGCCATCCCATTTCGGTTCGTACTGCCAGGGACCGTCTTCTCGCGGCAATGCCTCCGCCGCGCGCGCTTCCATTGGCTGCGTGCTCAAGGGCAAGGGAAACTCGACGCCAGATTCCGTTACCATCGCTCTTCCGTATTGCGATGAGGCAGGTCGAGGCCGCAGCTAACCCAGCTGAGCCGCTGCGCGGACCCGTGGTTGTATTGCGGCTCGAGTTCCGCCGGATTGTCGAAGGTTCCGACATGCAGCGCGATTTCGTCAATTGCGGCATCATAGGCCAGAGTAAGCGGCGTGCCGCATGCCCGGCAGAAGCCGCGTTGCGCAAGGGGTGATGACCGGCGGTAGGTAGGTTCCTCGCTTTGCCAGGAAACTCCGGCAGAACGCAGCCATGCGAGCACCGCAAAGGCGCTGCCGGTCGCACGCCGGCACATGTCGCAATGGCAGTAATGCACGCGCGGATCGCCAGTCACCCGATAACGGATTTTCCGCAGAGGCACCCGCCTGTACGTTCGATAGCGAAGGTTTGGACGGAATTCTGTGCTGTATCCATCCAATCTGAACGCGCGGCGCGGTAACTGGTTTCCGAGGGAACGCGTAGCCGGGGAGGGACGTTTGTCCGACATTGCGAGGATCAACCATTGAATCTTAAGAAGCGCCGCTGCTCGCCGAAACAAATGTTGTCCTGCTTGACGTTAGTACAGTCGAGCCAAGCGCGCTTGGGATTGTGATGTCAACTCCGGGCTTGAGCTACGGACCGCTTGGCGATCGCTGCGCGCATCTTTGCGTCGATATGCAAAAGCTGTTCGCCGAGCCGTCCGAATGGGCGACGCCCTGGATCACCCGGGTCCTTCCGAGAATTGTCCGCCTTGTCGAAAGGAAAGCCGAGCAAACGATCTTCACCCGCTTTATCCCGGCTGCAAAGGTAGGGCAGGGCGCCGGGACCTGGAAGCGCTACTACGAGCGCTGGGCATCGATGACGATAGAGGCCGTCGGTCCGGAGATGGTGGACTTGCTGCCGCCGCTGCCTGCATTCAGTCCGCCGGCGAAGATAATCGACAAGCATGTCTATTCGCCTTGGCCGGAGGGAAGGTTGCAGACCGAGCTCGCTGAGCGTCGGATTGATACGTTGGTGATCACGGGCGGCGAAACCGATGTCTGCGTCCTCACGACCGTTCTTGGCGCGATCGATATCGGCTATCGCGTCGTTCTGGTCACCGATGCGCTTTGCAGTTCGTCCGACGCCACCCATGACGCGCTGATGACCGTCTATCACCAGCGTTTTGCCCAACAGGTCGAGACCGTCGAGATGGAGACGGTTCTCTCGGCGTGGAATTGACGAGCCCCACCGCTACGCTTCGAGGACGATCAACGCAACGCCGAGTTCGGAACGCTTCCTGCGGCGAAGGTGGCCAGCAATAGTGCCGCTCGAAAGAAAGGTGTGTCACCGCCTTTCCGTCGTTTTTCGGGGCGATGATGCCACGCGGCGACAAATCAAAATACGCGGACAAGCAGGAACGTAAGGCTGATCATATCGCCGAAGGCTATGAGAAGCGCGGCGTTTCCGAGAAGGAGGCGGAGCGACGCGCCTGGGCCACCGTCAAAAAGGATGATGGCGGCGGCAAGAAAGAGGGAGGGTCGGGTCGAGGCAAACATACCGGCCATCCCGCCGCACACAAAGGCGGCGAAAAGGGTGGGGCCGCTTCCGCAGACCGACCCGCCGCCGCGCGTTCTGCCTCCGCAAGGAAGGCCGCGAAAACACGGGCGAGGGATGAACATTCTTCCCACTGACAATCCAGGCTTTCCGGCAGTGTTTCCCAGGAGCGTGCGCAATGGGTGGAGGGGCTAACTCCCGAGGGCATTCAAGCCAACTGTGCCCAAAAAATACTATGTCGGCAGACAGAGCCGTCGATGAGGTCCACGCGAAGAAGCGCGTCCACGGCTCGCCAGCCGAGCATGAACCAAAGAGGCGGGCAAGAGTCGAGGCGCTCTCGCAACGCTAAGGCCGTAACGCCTCAGGAGAATCCGCCGCATTTCCAAGCGCCTAGTTTTGGGACGGGGGCGGGGACGCAGGAACATGTTGATTTAGAAGGGTCGACAAAGCGGTGATGACCTGAACGACGGCGAATGGCTTGGCGATCATTACGCTTCCCGGCACGCCTTCCGCACCCCAATGAATGTCACTGTCGCCGCTAATATAAATTACGGGGAGGGCTGAATTGGCTTGACGCAAATGCCTTGCAACTTCCCATCCGGTTTTACCCGATCCCAGGCGAATGTCCGAGATGAGCGCCTTGAAAGATGTCGGATCGGCGTCGAAAGCTTCAATGGCTAGAGCCGCGCTGTTAGCAGCGACGACAAGAAACCCTGCCTCTTCAAGCGCCGACTGTATGTCGAGCAAAATCAGCGCCTCGTCCTCGACGACTAGAACCGAACTGCCGTTCATTATCATTCCCCTCTAGCGCGGCCGTAAACGGCTACCAGAGGTTTAAGTTCCGAACCAATGAATCACTTTAGCGCGAGCGCCGAGTCCTCGGTCACGGAAAGGGCTGTGCCCATAACATCACAAGAGCGACGCTCCTCATGATTTTGCTCATTTGTGATGTTGGAGCAGCCATATTGTACAGCGACCAAAATTACGATCAAAGCGAAGAACATACGCGTGGCGAGACTCCGACTTCGTTACAGTGGAATATTTGACAATCGGGAGTGCCGATTTGGAACATGGTAAGTCAAGTCCACGAACTCGGATTGGTGGTTGCATCTCTCACACTTCGTCGCCAAATAGCATCGCCTCCAGAACGTCCGTGCGAACCGCTCGCATCTGCTTGCGTAATTTCCAATTACCTTGAAAAGCCGCCGACCGCCCAACCTAGCGATATGGCTAAAACAAGCCCGAGAATGACAGCTGTAAATAACCACATATTATTGTTCCTTGCTCGGTATACGAGCATGAATGACTTTTTGCCTGAAAGGTTGCGCGCCAACTTGTTCGACTGCGCGTCTCATCTTTCCTGAGGTGACATCAAGCGGCCGCAGAAGCCATCAAAGGGAGCGACGATTGGGGCAAAGAACCTAGAGCAGTGGCCGCCGGAATCGGAAAGCCAGATCGGCCGATCCACATTTACTAACCTTTAGACGCGAGTTCTGGCACACGGTTGCTGGCAACGCATTGACTGCGGAGGAAGTGGGCGCGCCCGCAAAACTCGCTGAAATCGGGACTTGGCGGGTTCGGCACGAGCCTCGATACCTTAGAACGAGCGCGATGACCGAGCTTCCCGGCTGAGCCCGCTACATGTCGATCGCCGGCGAGGCGCGCCGTTGCGGCGCCCGAATCCAAAAGAGTTTGAAAAGTGGCGCCATTGATCGCATCAAGCCGAACGGCAGGAAATTGCTCACGAGCCTCGCGGCGCCGACGGATCCGCTGAACGGCGTTATGACAAGAACAGACGTCGTCGCTACTGATAACCAGGTCGCCCACCCGGCGACTGCGATGCGCTTCGCCATCAGGGGAACCCAAATGTTTGTGTAATTTTCGACTTGGGAAAGCTAAATGCCGCCCGGAACCAAATTGAAATCGCGGCGTTTGGGGACTTGCGGGGGAATGTATCGTTCGCACGCGAGGGGCATTTATCCGACATGGATCGACCGGGAGGGGCGCTGTGACTGTGCAGGCATCCAAGACGCAATTGGACCGTCGTAGCATACTGAATTCTCTAAAGGCCTTCCGGCGCGGTGACTTCTCAGTCCGCATCGACAACGTCTACGAAGGCCTCGATTCCGAGATCGCAGAAACCTTCAACGAGATCGTCGATCTGAACGACCAGGTGTCCCGAGAATTCGAGCGTCTGAGCAGGGTCGTCGGCAAGGATGGGCGGATAGGCGAGCGTGGCCGCGTCCGAAACGCTACAGGCAGCTGGGAATCCAGCGTACGGTCGGTCAACGATCTCATAGAAGACATGGTCCAACCGACGGCCGAGGTCGCGCGCGTCATCGGCGCCGTCGCCAAGGGTGATCTGTCGCAGACGATGATGGTCGAGATCGACGGTCGACCGCTGCGCGGCGAATTTCTGCGCATAGGCAAGATCGTCAACACCATGGTTGGTCAGCTTGCTTCCTTTGCCTCCGAGGTAACGCGCGTGGCGCGCGAAGTCGGCACCGAAGGCAAACTCGGCGGCCAGGCGCGCGTGAAAGGAGTCGCCGGGACGTGGAAAGATTTGACCGACAACGTCAATGCCATGGCAACCAACCTGACCGGCCAGGTGCGCAACATCGCGGAGGTGACGACGGCGGTTGCATCCGGGGACCTGTCGAAAAAGATCACCGTCGACGTGAAGGGCGAGATTCTGGAGCTGAAGAACACCATCAACACCATGGTCGACCAGCTCAATTCCTTCGCCTCGGAAGTGACACGCGTGGCGCGCGAGGTCGGCACCGAAGGCAAGCTGGGCGGCCAGGCGCGCGTGGAAGGGGTCGGCGGGACGTGGAAGGATCTGACCGACAATGTGAATTCCATGGCCGAAAATCTGACCGGCCAGGTGCGCAATATCGCCGAGGTGACGACGGCCGTCGCCTTGGGCGACCTTTCCAAGAAGATCACGGTCGATGTGAAAGGCGAAATTCTTGAGCTGAAATCGACCATCAATACCATGGTTGATCAGCTCAATTCCTTCGCCGGCGAGGTAACCCGCGTCGCGCGTGAGGTTGGCACCGAAGGCAAGCTCGGCGGCCAGGCGCAAGTGCGCGGCGTTGCCGGCACGTGGAAGGACCTCACTGACAACGTCAACTCGATGGCTGAAAACCTCACTGGACAGGTGCGCAACATCGCAGAGGTCACGACGGCGGTTGCCTCTGGAGACCTTTCAAAGAAGATCACCGTCGCGGTTCAAGGCGAAATTCTGGAATTGAAAGACACCATCAACACGATGGTCGATCAGCTGAACTCGTTTGCCTCGGAAGTGACGCGCGTGGCGCGCGAGGTCGGAACCGAAGGCAAGCTGGGCGGTCAGGCCGAGGTGAGGGGCGTCGGCGGCACATGGAAGGATCTGACCGACAACGTCAATCTGATGGCTGCCAATCTGACCGGACAGGTGCGCAACATCGCAGAGGTCACGACGGCGGTGGCTCGCGGCGACCTGTCGAAGAAGATCACCGTCGACGTCAAGGGCGAAATCCTGGAGCTCAAGGATACCGTCAACACGATGGTCGATCAGTTGAATTCCTTCGCCTCGGAGGTCACCCGTGTGGCGCGCGAAGTCGGTTCGGAAGGCAAGCTTGGTGGGCAGGCTCATGTCGAAGGCGTCGGCGGCACCTGGAAGGACTTGACCGACAACGTCAACGCAATGGCCGGCAATCTTACCGTGCAATTGCGCGATGTCTCCAAGGTGGCGACGGCGATCGCCACCGGAGACCTGACGCAGAAGATCACGGTTGATGCACTGGGCGAGATCTTGCAGATCAAGGACGTCATCAACACGATGGTGGATCAGCTCAATTCCTTCGCCTCGGAGGTGACGCGCGTGGCACGCGAAGTCGGCTCGGATGGCAAGCTGGGCGGTCAGGCGCAGGTGCGTGGTGTCGCCGGCACCTGGAAGGATTTGACCGACAACGTCAATGCCATGGCCGCCAATCTAACCGGCCAGGTACGCAACATCGCCGAAGTGACCACGGCCGTGGCGCTTGGGGATCTGTCAAAGAAGATCACTGTCGATGTGCGTGGGGAAATCCTGGAGCTCAAGGACACGATCAACACGATGGTCGACCAGCTCAATTCCTTCGCCTCGGAGGTGACGCGGGTAGCGCGCGAGGTCGGCACCGAAGGCAAGCTCGGCGGCCAGGCGCAGGTGCGCGGCGTGGCTGGAACTTGGAAAGACCTGACCGACAATGTGAACTCCATGGCCGAGAACCTGACTGGCCAGGTGCGCAATATCGCGGAAGTAACGACCGCTGTTGCGCGCGGTGACCTGTCGAAAAAAATCACGGTCGACGTGAAGGGTGAAATCCTTGAGCTCAAGTCGACCATCAACACCATGGTGGACCAGCTCAACTCCTTTGCCGGCGAAGTGACCCGCGTGGCGCGTGAGGTTGGCACCGAAGGCAAGCTTGGCGGACAGGCGCGTGTCGAAGGCGTGGCCGGTACCTGGAAGGACCTGACCGACAACGTCAACCTCATGGCGACGAACCTGACCAATCAGGTGCGTGGAATCGCCGACGTCGTGACAGCGGTCGCGCAGGGTAATCTCAAGCGCAAACTGACGGTCGATGCCAAGGGTGAGATCGCTTCGCTCGCTGACACCATCAACGGCATGATCGAGACGCTGGCTACCTTCGCCGACCAGGTGACCAATGTCGCGCGTGAAGTGGGCATCGAGGGCAAGCTTGGCGGTCAGGCGCGCGTGCCAGGTGCTGCCGGCCTGTGGCGCGACCTCACCGACAACGTCAATCAGCTCGCCGCCAACTTGACCACGCAGGTGCGCGCAATTGCCGAGGTTTCGACAGCGGTGACCAAGGGCGATCTGACCCGCTCGATCAGCGTCGAAGCCTCCGGCGAGGTCGCCGCGCTCAAGGACAACATCAACGAAATGATCCGCAATCTGAAGGATCAAACCCTTAAGAATGCGGAGCAGGATTGGTTGAAGACCAATCTCGCGCGATTTTCGCGCATGCTGCAGGGCGAACGCGATCTTGCCACCGTCTCGCGGCTTATCATGTCCGAGCTCGCTCCGCTGGTGAACGCGCAATACGGAGTCTTCTACGTCACCAACCGCGACGAAGAGGAATCCTATCTTGAGCTTGCGGCGTCCTATGGCGCCGAAAGCAGGGCCGCCATCAAACAGCGTCTGGATCTGCGTGAAGGTCTGGTCGGGCAAAGTGCTGCTGACAAGCGGGCCATCATGCTGAACAATGTGCCGCCGGAATTTCTTCGCGTCACGTCAGGTCTCGGCAGTGCCTCGCCAGCCAACGTCATCATTCTTCCCGCCTTGTTCGAGGATGAGGTCAAAGCCGTTATCGAACTCGCCTCGTTCGGCGAATTTCGCGACACGCACCAGTCCTTTCTCAACCAGCTGATGGAGTCCGTCGGCATCGTTCTCAACACCATTGCCGCAACGATGCGCACCGAGGGGCTGCTCAAGCAGTCCCAGCTGCTGACCTCGGAATTGCAGGCGCGTCAGACCGAACTGACCAAGAAGCAGGAAGAGCTGCATGCGACGAACGAAGAGCTGCAGGAAAAGGCGCAGCTTCTCGAGAACGAAAAGAAGCAGGTGGAAAACAAGAATCTCGAAATCGAGATGGCGCGGCGCGCTTTGGAGGAGAAAGCCGAACAACTGGCGCTTACGTCGAAGTACAAGTCCGAGTTCTTGGCCAACATGAGTCACGAGCTGCGCACACCGCTCAACTCACTGCTTATTCTTTCCAACCTTCTTGCGACCAACCAGCAGGGCAATCTCAATGAAAAACAGGTCGAATTCGCGCGGACCATTAACTCTGCCGGAACCGATCTTCTCAGCCTCATCAATGACATCCTCGATCTGTCGAAGATTGAGTTCTGGTACCGTCTCCATAGACATCAACGATATGCCGGTGACCCATCTGCGCCAGCATATGGAACGCACATTCCGGCAGTTGGCCGCCGACAAGGGCCTCGGTTTCACCATCAAGGTCGATCCCGCACTTCCCGAGACGGTCCGCACCGACGAGAAGCGCCTGCAGCAAATTGTCCTCAACCTTCTTTCGAATGCATTCAAGTTCACCTCGCAGGGCGAAGTCAGCCTGAATTTCCGGGTCGAGACGGCCGGCCGCCGCAATGGATCCGGGCAAGCGATGAAGGCCTTGGCGATCGCCGTGACCGACACCGGCATCGGCATTCCGGAAGACAAGCAGAAACTGATCTTTGAAGCCTTCCAGCAGGCCGACGGCACCACCAGCCGCAAATATGGCGGCACCGGGCTTGGCCTGTCGATCAGCCGGGAAATCGCACGCCTGCTTGGCGGTGAGCTACGCGTTGAAAGCACGCCGGGCAAGGGCTCGACCTTTACGCTGGTCATACCGTTCGACGGCCCCCATGCGGCGGCCGCTCAGTCGGCCTTGCCTGCGCCAACCGAGGCAGTTGCCGCGCCGGCATCGCTCGGCACCTCGCCTTCGGCGGAGCTGATCGACGATCGCGATTCCATCACGCCGACGGATCGGGTCGTATTAATCGTCGAAGACGACCCGACCTTTGGCGGGTTGCTGCTTGGTCTCGCGCGTTCGGCCGGCCTCAAAGGTGTCTTGTCGACCGCCGGTTCCGGCACACTGGCCCTGGCCCGCAAACTCGTTCCTGATGCGATTACGCTCGATCTCGGTCTTTCGGATATCGACGGCTGGGTGCTTTTCGATCTGCTACGTCACGATCAGAAGACCAGTCACATCCCAGTTCATGTCATTTCGGGTGCCGAGGATATCGACGCTCTCGCCCGCAAGGGGGCGTCCAGCATCGCAACCAAGCCTGTCTCTTCCGAGGAACTGATGAGGGTGTTTCAGGATATTCATTCCAAGAAGCTGCGCATTCAGAGGCGCGTTCTGGTCGCGGACCCCGACCCGGAGCGCCGGCTATCGCTGGTCGAAGCGATCCGCGACGGGGTGACCTCGGTCACTGCGATCGGCCGTTTTGCGGCAAATGCCGACGATATCGGCACGGCTTCGTACGATGCCGTCGTGCTTGGCTTCGGGCGCTCGGCTAGGGACAATGCACAGGTGCTCGACGAGCTCACCGGCCAGTTTGGCGAAGCGTTGCCTCAGCTGTTGTTCTTTGCCCCTCATCCCGATGCGCTTGAACAGGTGTTGGCCCTGAACCCGGCGCTTGCGAACGCGCCGCGGGCCGAGAATTTTGCCCAACTGGCGCTGCAAATCTCGGCGACCCTGCCCGGAGAAGGACGCGAAGAGGGCGATCCAGGAGCCGAGCAGGCCGGCAAGTCCGATCTTGCCGGAGCGAAAGTGCTTATCATCGACGACGATATCAGGAACATCTACTCGCTCACCAGCGTCCTTGAGACCTACGACATTCAGGTTCTGCATGCCGAGCGCGGCCGCGACGGCATCGCACTGCTGGAGCAGACGCCCGATGTCGACGCCGCTTTGATCGATATCATGATGCCGGAGATGGATGGCTACGAGACGATGCGGCGCATTCGCGGGATGCCGGCGATCGCTCACATCCCGCTTATTTCCGTCACTGCCAAAGCGATGAAGGGCGATCGGCAGAAGTGTTTGGACGCCGGTGCTTCCGATTATATCGCCAAGCCCGTCGATCTCGATCTCCTGCTGGCATTGCTTCGTGTCTGGATAGGCCGTTCCAGGGCACGCACGGACACTCCGGAACAGATGCTCGTGGCAGTGAACTGACGGCCATGCAAAAACCTCAGAGGAATAAGGTCAGAAAGCTTGAGGCCGGGCAATTGGCCGAGAGACCGGCAAGGGCGCGGATCCTTGCCGTTGATGACGATGAACGTAATCTTCTGGCGATCAGCGAAGTCCTTGCTTCGACGGGCGATGTCATCTGCGCGCAATCGGGCGAAGAGGCCTTGCGGTTTCTGCTGAAGGAGGACTTCGCCATCATCCTCCTGGATGTCCTCATGCCGGGAATAGACGGCTATGAGACGGCTGCGCTTATACGCCAGCGCGAGCAATCCAGGCGCACTCCCATCATCTTTCTTACAGCCATCAACAAGGAGCAGGCCCACATGCTGCGCGGCTATGATGTCGGCGCGGTCGACTATGTGTTCAAGCCGTTCGATCCGGTCATGCTGCGTTCGAAAGTCGCTGTATTCGTCGACCTCCACGAAAAGACGGCGGAAATCAAGCGAAAGGCAGCGACCGAGAAGAGACTGCTGGCACAGGCACTCCAGGCGCAGAAGGACAAGCTTGAGGCGGAGCAGACGCTGCGCAACGTAGAGGAACGGCAGGACGCCATTTTGAGTTCGCTGCCGGTTTGTTTCCATGCGAGGGCAGCCGAGCCGCCCTTTGCAGCGCGCTTTGTCACCGATGGAGTGGAACGTCTGACCGGTTTTTCGGCCAAGACATTGACCTCGGATCCGCCCTTTGGCCTCAGCAGGGTTCATCCGGACGATCTCGCCAGGCTGGAGCAAGCGCTGCTGGCGGCAAAGACGACCGGCTCCTACACCTGTGAATTCCGCTGGCTGTGCGCCAATGGCGAGTATCGGATCTTTCTCGACCAAGGTGTGATGTCTAGTGGCTCTGATGGCCGCGCACCGGAAATCTTGGGGACGCTGCTTGACGTCACCGAGCGGCGGGCTCTCGAGGACCAGCTGCTTCAGTCGCAGCGACTTGACGCCATCGGCAAACTGACCGGTGGTTTGGCTCATGATTTCAACAATCTGCTCGCCGCAATCTTGAGTGGGCTGGGACTGCTCGAACGCGGTGCAAGCTTGGATGACCAGTCCCGGCAGGTTCTCGAGCTGATGCGACGCTCGGCCAGACAAGGGGCCGATCTCGTCACTCGAATGCTCGCCTTTTCGCGACGCCAGACGCTGAAACCGCAAGCGGTGCGTCTTGCAGGGTTTGGCGACACCATGAACGGGTTGGTAGCGCCAGTTTTAGGGGGCTTGATTCGCTTCGATTGGCAGATCGACGACACGGTATGGCCGGTACATGTCGATGCCGGGCAGCTTGAACTTGCGCTGATGAACCTTGTTTTCAACGCACGCGATGCCATGCCATCTGGTGGAACGATCGTTGTGCATGCAAAAAATCGTGCCCTCAACGCGACGTCGCAAGATTTGGCGGCCGGCGAATATGTGGTCGTAACGGTCAAGGACACGGGTTCGGGAATCGCTCCCGACATTCTGGAGAAGGTCATAGAGCCATTCTTCACGACAAAGCCGGTTGGAAAGGGAACTGGGCTCGGGCTCAGCACGGTTTATGGCTTCATGAAGCAGTCCGGTGGTTCTCTTCGCATCGACAGCGCCCCTGGACGAGGAACGGCAATGGAACTGTGGCTGCCACGCTCTTTTGATAATTCCTTCAACGATAACGCGGCGAGCAACGAGGAACCCGTAACTTACAGCGGCAAAGAAACCCCGTCTGTCCTTCTGATTGACGACAGCAGCGTGTTGCGGCAACTGACTGCCGAGTCGCTTCGGCGGCGCGGTTTTCCGGTAACCTGCGCGTCCGGCGGCGCTGAGGCGCTGGCTGCCATTGAACGGGCACCGCATGATTTTGACGTAATCGTCACTGACTTTGCCATGCCGCTAATCACCGGGATCGACGTCATTCGATTTGCGCGTAACCTTCGCGGCGACTGGCCCGCCGTGATAGTGACGGGCTATGCCGAAGCGGATACGATTTCGGATCGCCCGTCGGACGTCCCATTGTTAAGCAAGCCGTTCCGAGAGAAGGATCTCATCGAGGGGATCTTTCGGGCAATCGCACAGGCGGCCACGAAAATAACAAAGGCAGGATAGGGCGAGCCACTTGACCGCAGCGAAGCGTCCAGGAAACCATTTCGCTGCGCGCCAAACGGGTCAAGGCTGCGACGCTGTGAATGTCGAATGCACTCCTACCAATCTCTCAGCAGGGGCCTAGCGCCTGACCTTGAATCAGCCAGGGCGTAAGCGCGAAGACTGCATTGCCATTGCGCCTCGGCCTATCTGATCGGCGAAAGAGCCGAACCGCGGCAGCCGCACGTCCCATCGCAGGGTCGCGCTGGCCCGGCGCCCTCAATACCCCTCGGGACACCGCGCAACATAGACGCGCCCCTGGCGATCCCTGTAGCGGCACTGGCCGGCCTCGCTGGCGTGCCCGATCACCGCTCCGGCGATGGCACCCGCAGCTCCGCCGACGACCGCGCCTTGGACTGGGTTGCCAGCCACGGCGGCGCCGATTGCCGCCCCACCCAATCCGCCCACGGCAGCACCCTGTTCCGTGCGGGAACATGCAACAAGCGCACTGAGAAGGCTTAATACGAGCATTGTCCTTTTCATGAGTCGTCCTCCAGCAGCCCGAAAGTGAGCCGGATGTTAAATGCGCGATTCCCGCTTTGGATCCACATCAGCCTAATTTAGATCTGGCTAAACGATGATTTTTGACGAGCCACATGAGTATCTCGGCGGATCCCCGGAGTGCGGGCCTCGAGCGCTGTGCCGCCGCCTTTCGGCACACTTCGGATCTAATCCAAGCCAAGCGGAACATCCAAAGCCTCGACGCATTGCATTAGCAAAGATGGAGCTCGTTCGGTTTTAGGGACCAGCATGCTCCTTCTTTCAAGGCGATCTGGCCAGGCTGGTTCCCGCGCCGTTGCCTGCAGAGACAGCGAATCCTTTCACAGCGAGCAAATGACTCTCGGCGATAAAAAGAGAGCATGTCAGGCGGGGTTTTGGCGTCGCCATGGCCTGTGTGAGTGCGACGATAACCGCTATCGTACCGGGTCCACGCCGCCCTTAGCATTTGTTGATGAAAATGCATGTGGACGAAGCCGGTGGGCACGCGCGTTGGGGCGCTATGAGCATGAACAATTCTATGCTCCGTGAAAGGCATCCTTGGCTCGGAGGGTTCCGCTTGCTCCGGAACGCGCCGGCCTCAGCCTTGCTGCCAGACTTGCCGACAGTCCGCCGTCATTTCGAAGTGGTGTTGAATTCACGGTTTGCTGCATAATCGATGGTGAAAATGCCCGGAGGAGCGCGAACGCCCTCCTTCACATTGGAGATAGTGACCGTCGTGCTTTACCCTCTTTCGTCGGTTAGGCTCCATCTGCGCAAATCGAGCGATTTCCTGTCGAAGACCATCGTGATGTTCGAGTTTCCAAAGACCGACTTGTCGGCCAGCTTTATGGTAACAACCTGGGCGCCATCGTCTTTGACACTTTTCAGGCGACTGCCAGAGAATTCGACCTTGTCGTCCAGCAGGAGCTTGAGCGGCGTCTTCGAGAGAGAATCGAGGTGCGACGTCTTGAGCCTTTCGTTGTAGATTTCCATCTGCAATCAAGCTGATCCCGGATTTGCCTGCATAGTCGAACCGAAGCTTGCCCGGGCATTGGAGAAAAAATCTACCTCCGCTCTTTTCCTCCCTTGGGCCGGACTGAACGAAGT
The DNA here is from genome assembly GCF_059180695.1 of Mesorhizobium sp. U510. Lineage (NCBI taxonomy): Bacteria > Pseudomonadati > Pseudomonadota > Alphaproteobacteria > Hyphomicrobiales > Phyllobacteriaceae > Mesorhizobium > Mesorhizobium sp. U510. The sequence continues at coordinate 269,609 of NZ_CP180531.1, read as the reverse complement.
CCCCGGACATGGACTTTATCGCCGAGAAATGATTGGCAATCGTCGCTGCATCTGAGATGCGCGTCCGAAAAGGCAGGCGCAAGGTCAAGATTGATGGCGGTAGCGCTGACAACTACAAACCCGGAAGCCAGCAGTCTTTTGATCTTTTCCGCATTCCAGGTTCGAGCGACTACATGATTTCATTAACGGGCAATCCATCGCCTAAATTTTCTCTCGCCGATTGCGATAATGCCCCTCTCGTGCTCGATGACGGCGACGAAGCTTTTGGCCGATGTCCTACCGTTACGTTGTAATACATTTGTGCCCGGCTCTCGAATTGAGAGGCGGGCATAGGGCTGCCGTCAGTATCCTCCATTCTCGTCCTGCTGGATAACAACGTGGCGATGCCGATGGTGCGATCGATCCATCGGGCTTCGGATTACGACCGTGTCGGAGCGATGGTGCCGGCGACCGTGATCGAAGAAAGCGATATCGCCATGTCGGCGGTGATGGAGGCGATGTCCTTCGCGATAGATGACCACACGATCATTGTTCCAGTGAGTGTCGGTGATGTCGATGGTCTGAACTACGATCGCGTCGGCCGAGGCCACGGATGGTACGAGCAGGCACAGTGCCGAAGCACTAAGAATGGCGGTTTTAAGTTAAGATCCTCAACGATTTAAGATGGCCCTTCGCCTGCTTAACATCGTGTGATCGCTTTGGTTCCGGGCGATTTGAGGAAGGCTGGCGGGTGGTGATCTATGAGCAGGAGCATCCAGGACTCGTCCCGATCAAGAGGTGGACTTCGATCGCGGCAGCAATTGCCGCTAATAAGGTCGCCGGCCACTGAACGGTTGCGGCGTTTGGAAGAAGGGGACTAACGTTACCGAAGGACCCGCCGGGGCATCGAGGGGACTACGGGTCGGGCGATGGCGAAGGGCGTATCGTCGAGATCCATTGGTAGACGCAATTTCGGAGGTAAACGGATGTCCTGTTGCCATCAAAAAGATCTCGGTCGTTTATCGGACCGTTTCCAAGGCGCGCACCAACGCAAGGACCAAAGCAGCAAAACCCGCTAAAGCCGCCCAAGGACGACGTCGTAAAAATACGGCCTCCTATGGAACATTAGGCAGTCGGAAATGTTGATTTCGACGCAATGACCAGATCGGCAGGCAAACAGCGTGGACTGCCTATTATTTTGGAGGCCGACATATGCACAGCATTATCTACATCGTAGGGCTAGTCGTCGTTGTTCTTGCGGTGCTGAGCTTTTTTGGCCTGAGGAGATAGGCCGGCAATATCGTTGGTGCCGCTACTGATCGCGGAATGGGATTGCCTGGTAGCCGACCGAGCTGAGGGAGACCAGGTAGGCTCCTAAGGCCGCGGCCAATGCTGAAAAACGTCAATGCACTACCGCTTATGCGCCGGCAATCCTCGCAGTTCGGTTCGGCAGCTTCGCTGGGGCCAACGACCTACCTTAGGAATGTTCCATCTGGAACTAGCACTGGCGTGGGCGGGTTATCTTTGATCAGGAGTGTCAACATGCGTGACAACAAGAGCCATCGCGAAACCGGGGCGACAAAATATCCGGCAAAGACCGGCGCGGACCCTTCGGATGCGTTCTCTCAGGACGCGGCGGGAAACGAGAAGTCCAAGCATGGCGGTGGGCTGACGCGCCCCGTGAATGAGGTGGAAGACAAGACTCATCAATCAAACGGGCAGCAACCATCCGACCAAGTACCCAATTCAAGGTCATAACCCTCGCCATCTGGCGTGGCTGTCGCGCCGATCACTAATATCGCCCTGGGGAATTTCCCTGGCCAAAGTCACTGGCCTGGATAGGCTCCACGCAGATTGCGACGCCATCTGCTTCCCCGATCCGGAAGTTGAAGACACGCTCCTGCGGCCAAAGCGTCGCGCAGGCATGGAGGCTTCGCTGTTCAAAACCTTTCAACGACCGTCGAAAATCGTCCTCACCTTCTCCGCGAGATCTTCGTTCCAGAATCGAGAATACCGTCGTGAACGATAGCGTTGCGCGTGTAGCCCGTGGTGTAGAGAACCTTGAGTTCTGGATTGTCCGTGCGCAGGATATCAACCATTGCCGCCCCGACTTTCCGGCATGAAGGCATCGTTGTAGAGCCAGAAACATAGGTTGTGCAGAGCCTAGAATGAGATCGACGAGTGTCTTCAGCTCTGTGGGGCCATGAAGAGACCGGCCCGATAGATGTAGCGCCCCAACCAAACGAACCGATACGCTCAGCCATGTCTCCGGCGCTGCGAAACGCGGTGCTCGCCCTGTCCTTGCTGGATGGTCCCAAGATATCCCCCGAAATATCGAACCGGACAAAACGGCGGTTTTGGTTGCACGGCAAGGGGTAGGGCAGCGTGCGCCGCATGAAAGCAGACGCGGTATCGACATCGCTGTTCAACTTTTTCCTTGAACGCACGTTGTGTCCTGAGGCGGTGGCAACTCAGAAAAGTGGCCGTATCTAGCTTCGCGCGCTGGTAGGATCCACGACGCACGGCTGCTCTGTGCGCTTGCCAATCAGTCTGCGGTTTTGCCCAACGTATCCGCTACAACTGCACCACGCTTGCCCATGGGCAGGGGCGGGCCTGTCGTGGAGTCTAGGGCTGTCTGATGCTCCATCTCGGCATTGATCGCGGCACCGACGGATGATGACGGAAATCCACGTCCACATCATCAAACCGACTACGGCGCCGAGGGATCTATTGCGGTATGGCCTTCTGCCGGTTTCGTGGACACCGAGATAAGGTGTTTAACGGAACTGGAGAGTTGGAATCGAAGGAAATTCAGCCGCGAGTTAAAGCTTGAGGCTGTTAGATTGATCAAGGATCGGGGCGTTACGGTGGCCCAGGCTGCCCGCGACCTCGATGTCCACGATCGCCTATGAGGAACGCGAAAAACGCAGCCTCATCACGCTCAACCTGATGTCGATCCTATTCACCGTCGGAGCGTTGCTGATCGGCATCGTGCTGTTGCTCACGGTGGGCGTCGTTCCCGCATTCTTGCGCTATTTCTATCTCGATGCGTGGACGGAGACGCTAGTCGCAGCGGCCCGGTGGCCGGTCCTGGTCTGCGCGATGCTGACCGGAATTTCTCTGCTTTATCGCTTCGGCCCAAGCCGCGAACGCGCCAAATGGCGTTGGCTGAGTTGGGCTCTTTGATTGCGACCGTGGCGTGGATCGCGGCGTCGTGGTTGTTTTCATCCTATTTGCAGAATTCGCCAACTACAATGCCACCTACAACCGACGCAGTCCCCTGATTGCGTATGATCAAAAGGCAACGCATTTTTCCGCTACGGCACCCGGAGAGATTGTCCCTTTCTAGCGCCACAGAGTGAGCACCAGTGATCACCTTCACGCAGCTGGAGTTATCCTATGACTTCAACGCTTGAGCTCCAGGTTAGCGCCAAAAAGTTCACCGACCAGGTGCTCCAGACGCTGCTCGCGATACCGCGCCCGCTACCGGACCCCTACCTTGGCATGCAGCTACAGCGGGTGCGCTACCGCGGCGCGAGCCTCCGCCGCGACGTGATGGCGTCCTACCAACTATTGCATGTCAACGCCGGCCACGACCAAGGTCCCGGCTACAACGCAATCACCGCGCGACAGACGCAGCTGGCTGTCGACGTTACTGTCGATATAACGGCCGAAGCCAACATCGCAGCAAACCCGAACCGCGTCGCTACTCCGGATGTGACCATCGACGGCACGCTCATCTTCGACCTCGAGGTAAAGCAATCTTCGATTGGCGTGCTGGCGCTTTAGACGAGATTCCGCGACCTCCTGGTCGGCATCACGTTCCCGTCGATCGCGGGCGTCGTCGACCCAAAGCAATGTGCGATGGACAAGCTGAAAGCGCTTCTCAACCTGAAGCCTCTCAAGTTGGATCTCTCGGACACGCTCGCCAAGGGCCTGCAATTCTGGAACCAGGGGATCGCCCTCGACGCGACCGGGCCGAGTGGCCGACGACGGCAACGCCTATCGCTGGACCGACTTCTATAACGGCGTGATGACGGTGAGGCTCGGCGGCGCCGACTGGGCCGTTGTCGCACTTCCAAAGGACCTGAGCCTCACGATCCAGACGCAGATCTGGGGGCGGCTCACGCAGGCGCTCGGCCAGTATCGGGTGCGCACCGTCGATGTGCAGTATTCTGGCCACGGCGATCGCGCCTCCTTCACGATCAGGCCCTATCTTAATGTGCGGGAGGACGGCGTCGAGGTGCTTGGCAACGTCGTCTCGGCCTCGTTCGGTATCTCGGTGGGATACGAGGCCGGCGAGGTAATAGTCGAAATCGACGCCTCCGCGGCCGACGACCTTGCCGACGGGATTCGGGCCGTGATCGCCGGCCTCGTCGCAGCGTTCGTCCCGCTCGTCGGTTTGGCTGGCGGCGATAGTGCTCAACGAGCTGCTCGGCGTGCTGCTCGACGAGGTGTCCCACACCATCGCCGAGATCGCCTCCGGGATCGACGGTCTCCCGGAGGGTACGACGGTGGAGGAAATCGAACGCTTTAAGTACCGCGCCCGCATTCCGTTCACAGCACCGAGAGCCCTTCCTGGCGCGATCACGACGTTCTCAGCCGATGCCGAAGCGGTGACCGTCGGCGGCACATGGAGCGTTACGAACCTAAGCCCCGGCGAGTTGAGGGTGACAGCGTCGCGGTTTGCACAAAACGCTCCGTTCGTGTCGTGTGGCGTGCTGGGCTACTCCACCCTCAAGGCATTCGACGACGACCCAGCCCGCTCGATCAGTATGCATGCGAGGCTAAGCTCACGACGACCGGCACAGCGTCCGTATCGGTCGACAAGGTCATTCCCGTGCGCATGCCCCCCACCGACGGCAGCACTGGCTTCACCTTCGTCCCCGGCGATAGCGCGCTGCCCTCGAAGCTCGAGCTCGACGGGCCAAGCTCGCTGCAGCTCGCCGAACCGATTTTGGTCGAAGTCCGCACTAGCATCGGTGTGGTGCGGCCGAAGTTCGACCAGGTCGCCAGCACTGTGATCACGTGCATGAACTGAAGCGGCTGCGATCGCAGATCAACGCGAACCTGGCCCACTGCGACGCCGAGGAGCTACCGATCTGGTGGCTCAAGAAGCACGATCTGATTCCGGGAGGCCCAGACCTCACACCCGAGGAGATTAAGGCCAAGCTTCAGGAGGAGACCGTGACCACCATCCCCGCCTTCAACTAATCCCCTAGTTGCGAGGCGCTGGGTGCCTTCTCGCACCATAATTCCGTTGCGGCCGCGCTCCTTGGGCGCTGAGAGGACGGGCTCCTATGCGACATGGTGTAGACAGCGAGGCCCGGAAATGGCGGAAGCAAAAGGGCGCTTCGAGGCAAAGCAATGGGCGTCGTGTGCGGCCCGCTCGACAAGCGTCATTTGCCCATTGTCAGACTGTAATGCTTGCTTTTGATGCCTAAGAGACCCTGGGTGCGGCCAGCGGCCTCGCCTAGAGCCCTGAGCGCATTGAAGAATGTCGCCCCTCCCGTAAAGGGCGCAAGCAACAACAGCACCAACCCGGACAGAAGTTTGAAAATTGCAGACACAGGCGCACGGAGCCATTTCGATGCCGGCCGTCGATGAGATTTGTCATTCAAAGATACAAGGGCGTGGTCGCGCGCTCGTCTAATCTGGTACCATGGCGACAGCCGTTCGCGCACGATCTGCTCGCGAACGACAGCCTTGGGTGCCCACCCCGTCTTGGCACCAAGTTGCCATGCATCCCGCAAAAACCGCGTATCTTCTCCTCCAGTTAAATTATAGCGCTCATCGAACCTCAAGTTCGCCTTTCGAACGAAAGGCAGGCTCACAAGCCAGTTATTCGTTGAGAGGACAATCTCTGACTCTTTGCCGTTGGCTTTTCTTTCGCCGCATGTTTGCTCCACCTGCTGTACGCGCGATGAGAGACCCTTCCAGACGATTCGGTTCCAGAAGGTCAATGGACGCGGGTCAACAAATGCCCTGACCGGCCCTCCGACAATGTCATATTGGCCGCGTTGTTGTTCCGATAGCAGTTCGAGAATCCAGGTGGGCGTGACGACCTCATCGTCATCAACGAACGCCAAGCCATCGAACTTCGAGTTGATAGCAAACTCGAGAGCGGCGTTGCGCGCGAAAACAATACCCAGCCGCGGTTCGACAAGGTGATGAATCTTGATGCTAGCACGGGTTGCCGCAAAACGCTCAACTGCCTGCCGCAAGACTTCGCCATTGCCATTCTCAACGAGAATGATTGCCAGCTCAAGGTTCGCTCTGATGTCGAGGCGAGCAACCGAGTCAAGAAGTTCTGAAACCATTTTCGGCCGATCTCGCGAGGCAATGCCAATATAGACGCGCGTCATTACCTCAGCACGCGGTTCGCGGATCATCGCCTTGCCGTCAATGATATGTGAGAGTCGGGACCTGGCTCATAGTGGAAGTGACCTCGGCTGACGGTGCCATAATTGAAGAGTTTGACGGAAAAGTTTTCTGCGAGCTCCTCAACGAGCATGCCGCTCAACTGAACCGTCCAACCAGCGCCCAGACACCGGTGATGATCAAGTCCGAGCGGAGCATAAGAAGCGCCTGAGAATTTCTTGTCGACAAATCGGTCGGGCTTGAAGACATCCGGATCGAGAAACTGGCCGGGGTCTCTGTGCGCTTCCCAAATGCAGATCCTGACTCGACTTCGCCTTGGAATAAGGAAGCCTTCGAAGACGATCGGCATGATGGCAGTCCGAAGGATAAACTCGCTTTGCTGCATGCGGAGGGTTTCGGATACTGCTGATTTTGCCATCAACTCGCGTCGCCCAGCATCGGGTTCGGCTGCTATCAAATTCAGGTAACTCTCCTCGCCCGCCAGTTCGAGAAGTATCCAACGCCACAAGCCGTGAAAATCGTAACGAGCAAATTCGGTCATATGTATCAAATTGCCAATGACCGTGTCATCGAGCGTTTGGGACCGCACCATGTATTCGAGTAAGCTCGAAGGCGCAGGTTCCGATCGTTTCAGGTCGTCCGCCAATGCAAGCACTAAACGTTTGATGCGCTCGTATTTGGCGCGCTCGGTGGGCGTGATGACAATATGCATGCCGTTTGGGGCATAGTCATCGTACGCGTCCGTGAGTTCACCAGCGATCTCGGACCCGTCTTTGGCACCCAAGACGAGTTGCAGCATCAACGCCGTCGACGCTTGTTTAAGAATTCGAGCTGCTGCCTGGGAGCGCAGCCGGCCTTCGCCGGTGGTCAGTTCGGCCAGGCGGCTGCGAAGGATAGTCCTAAGTTCTGCGCTGCGACCTTCAAGCGAGACGGCTCGGAAAGCAGCTAGAAACATGCGGCGATAATGGACGTGGGTGCTTCCCTCCATTGCTCGTAGGAAGCCCTCTGGAAAGATCGGCGTCATATCGATCGTGGCGGCGCGCAGCTTGGCTTTGTTTTCCGTCAGAAACCTCAGGCCTAGTTCATGCCCCACGATGCAGGTTGTTAGCTTTCCACCCGACCATGTCTTGAAAATATTGCCGTATTGACGGTGCTGTTCAAGAAGATGAAATTGGTCAGCGGGCGCCCCGCTACTCTTTGAAATAAGTCCGGGAGCCAGTCGGCTTGATGTGAAAATACCGTGCAGCCATGCTTGGCCTATTTTGCTCGCAATTTTCAGGCGATCTAGATGTCTCTTCGTAGCGCCCATTCACCACATTCCCGGATGTCCGCGAGCGTCCCTCAATTGTCGCCGACGTTGACGTTTCAAGCTAGCGCTTCCAAGCTGCGATGCAGCCGTTCATCGGGGGGCGGCAGATAGGTGGTTACCTCTTTGGGAACCGCAAAATCGCGACAAAAAGAATTTCGCAACTCGTGCCGCCAGTTTTGATCGTTTTGAAAAAAACCTACGATGTCGACTGAGTATCAAGCTGCTCGCCCTCTTTTCAACCCTAAACGAACGGGATCGAGTTTAGTTCATGTCGATGAGCGAATAATCCAGAAAAATGCGTCAGGTTGGTGAGCCACTATTCTCGTCGCATCACACGTTAAGATGGACCGCGCAGTTCTGGGTTGGCCCTGCACCGACGCGCCTGAACAGCCCTGCAGGGTTCGCCTTTAACGACAGCCTGCCGCGTGGTAAGGGGTTGCTCATGCAAATCTTAGCGCCGTCTTTTGTGAGGTTGCTTTCCACACCCACCGCCAAAGAACGAAAGCGCATACTTGCATCGATGCCAGGTGGACCGTTCACGTCAAAAACGACACGGCCTAACCGGTTTCTTGACTTGGACACAGCCATCATCTCGGCCACCCGGGGGTTACCGATAGACAAGGAAGTCACCGTTCACGACATGGCTGCATCTGACGGTATTACGTCTTTGGAACTGTTCAACAGGCTAAGCCACGAGCGACCTGTCAGGCTTACGGCAAGCGATTACTACGATGAGATCTGCGCGGCCCGCAAAGGGATATTCTGGGTCTTCTTCGACAAAGACCAAGTTGTGCTCCAGGTAGCACTGGGCGCTGTCGCATTGAGAAGCCAGCGGGCAAATGAGTTTTTGGCTCGGCTGTTGTCTCCAAGCGTAACAAAGCTGACGCCCGTTTCACTTTTCCATCCCGACGTCATGGCAAGGACGAAAATGGACAACTGCTTCGTAGCAACTAGGGATAATTTCTTTTCGCCTTCACCTACGCAGTATAATGTCGTGCGCGTGATGAATGCCCTTGGGGAGAGAAACTTTCCGCGCGTTCAAATCGAACGCGCGCTCCGGGCCGTTGCAAAGACAGTCGTCGATGGCGGTTTGCTGGTTTTGGGACGCAGTGCCGACGAACTCGATGGTGGTGCTCAAGCCACGATATTCCAGCGGCGTGAAAATATGTTCAGAGCTGTTTCCGACATGAGAGGCGGTTACGAATTAAGGGATTTCGTGTTGGAGCTGCAGCCTGATGCTTAAATTGACAAGACTGTGTTTCTTACTTCGTCATTGGGGATTGCTTGCGACCCGCCGACGTGCCTGACACCTCATCCAACCCAAGCAAGTCCCCGAGCAGTTCGATTAAATTACCAAGCTGCAGGCCAATCTCTGGCTGCTCTAGGAAGGTCGACGCGTACGGCGTTTTCTGGCCATTGATTCCCGGATCCGGACCGTCTGCTGCCGTGAAGAGTTTCGGGGGCCGGCAGGCGTACGAAAGTCCCCGAGGAAGGAAGCTGCGGGCCACAGGCGATGGCTATGGGGATTTCGATTTTCGGCAGGCGTCGGCGATGGCGCGACCGCCGCCGGGAAGCGGCGGGTTTGATGCGGCCGGACCGCTTCGCCTTTCAGCCATGCGGTATTAGCCCTGGGATGCTTGTCAGCGCTGAGCTTGATGCAGCGGACCACTTGCGAGGCGAGTATCTGGCTTGCGCCCCCGCGATGCGATTCATTGAGGATACCGTCGTTCGAAAATGCCGGAGCTCGTGAACCAGCTCGCCACAGCGCAGTTGCGACTGAACGACGCCAGGGCCGCCATCGCCAAGTCTTGCGCTCTAAGAGCCCCGAAGCTAGCAGAGGAAGCGCTGCACAAGAGCATCATGAAGCCGCTGATATCGCCTACATGTGATCACTACCGGGCAACGCGTGTTCTGCATGAGACTCTGTTGAAGACGGTGTGAGAAGTGACCGGCAAGGAAGTCGAGTTCATTCACTGGTTTGGAGGCGGTTCGGCCTAAGGTATCACCGGCGACGATCCTCCGTTCATCCGATGGAATGGGAACAGGACCTGGCGCGGTCGCCTGCGGCGTAGGTCAACAGGCTTAATTGCGGGATGGCTTACGTAGGGGTAAGTCAATTACGCGGGGAGGAACCCGAGCCCCCACCGCAATGGCCGGTGCGGTGTCCGTCGTGCCCCAACGCCCCCACCGCACCGGCCATTCCCCAACGTTGGCTACAGCCGATCGGAGACAGGAAGCCCGAGGCGTCGTCGTTGGCCTTCGGCGTACGCCAGGGCGAACGAATCCAATTCGAATGATCGGGTTAGTTCTTCGTCGCCATCGACCACACGGACGAACCACTGCCGGAGGCTTCGATCAGCAGGAATCAACCAGAGAAACATCTCAACGAACCAGCGGTTTATCGTTTTCTCAGGTGGCGCTCAAAAATCGCCAGCTTGTCTTCGTAGCCAATCCTCACCTTCGTCTCGCAGCTTTCGCATTTGAAGCTGCCGACCGTTCTCAGCCAGGATCCCTTTCTCACCGTCGGATATGAACAGACCGGACAGTGAAACTCGATCGCTACATCGCGCAGTTCATCGGACAAGGGCATGGCACTTCGTCTCTTCCACTCGGGCAAAACCGGTGCTCAAAACGAATGGAGGAGCCGATGGGTTTCATCGGAATCAGAATTTTCGTACAAGCACTCGCACCAGCCAAGGAGATCGGCGACAGGTGCGGGCCGAGGAGATCAAGCCGACGCCGAAGAAGCGTTGACGGTGCACGATGGAACATTCGGCGCCGCGTATGGTTTCTGATGCGGCCGAGGCCACCCGCGTCGGGTCGCCTTGGTGGACGTATCCTCTCACGGCGAGGAGGCGCCCTCGGTAGAGGAGCGTGTCCGGGAAAAGGATACATTGCTGCGGGAACTGCAGCACAGGGTAAAAAACAATCTCCAGATGATCACCGCACTCATCCGGCTGGAGACCCGCAATGCGGCGGAGCCCGACCAGAAACGGTTCGAGAGGTTGGCCGGCCGCGTCGACGCTCTTGCGATACTCTACCAGGCGCTGTCGAACGACGAGCAGAAGGATGAGGTCGATCTTGGTATCTATCTCAGCCAGATAGCATCGGCGGTAATGGCTTCGCATGCGGTGGAAGGCATACGCCTGGACATGAAGGTGGATACCTATCGCGTGTCGATTAACGTTGCGATGCCAACGGGGCTGGTTGTGAACGAATTGCTGACCAATGCGCTCAAACACGGCTTCAAGGGACGAGAAGGCGGCACGATAACGCTTCACAGCGTGGTCGATGGCGACGGATGCCGCATCACCATCGCCGATGACGGGGTTGTGCCAAGCCAGCCTCAAGCGCTTCTACCAACCGGTCGTCGCCTGGCGTTCGTGGACGCGTTGCGATGTAAAGCCTACTGCACGGCGCGCGATGCGAAGGGCCCAAAGGGGGCGAGCGCCGGGTGATCGCGTCCAGCCGCAGCGGCAGATCCTTTATTCCTCGGGGGCAGGAACCGCTTGATGATAGCGAAGTTCAATTCCTAGGAACAGGAGTGAAACATCATGGACACGCCAACTACGGACGACTTTACGGGACCGGGTACCAACGAAAACGGCTGGCGGGGCAACGAGGGTGCTGAGCGTGCCGAGACGAGCAAAGAAGCTTTGGGCAAGCTCAAGACAAGTGCGGCGGAGACCGCGTCGCATCTGAAGAATGCCGCCGCCTCCGTGTCGAGCGATGCCAAGGATTATGCCGGGTCTGTTGCCGCTGATGCCGCGGGCGCCTTCAAGGAGGCAGTCGAGTCCAATAAGACGGCCGGCGCCGACGCTATCGCCAATATCGCCCACTCCGTCAAGGACGCGGCGGACGGCATCGAAAAGCAGGCGCCCCAGGTCGCAAGCATGGTGCGCAGTGCTGCCGAAGGTGTCGAGCGCATCTCAACCGATATCAGGGACCGCAACGTCGGCGAGTTGCTCGATTCCGTCACGAAATTCGCGCAGCGTCAGCCAGCCGCGTTTTTCGGCGTCGGTATCCTCGCCGGCGTCGTCCTGACGCGGATCATGCGAAGCGCCGATCGTTCCTGAGAAGGATCATTCGCATGGATGATGGAATGGATCACCGGCCCTTCGGGAGCGTGCTCGGCCAAGCGCTAAGCCAGTTTGGATCGTTGATTCGCCTCGATCTGCGTCTGCTCGAGGCGGAAATGCGAGCCAAGTCCACGGCACTCGTGTCATCGGGCGCGTGTGGAGTGGCCGCTGTCATGTTTTTTGCGCTGGCTGCGTTCGCCATTGTTCAGTGTCTCATCCTTGCAATGATTTTTTTAGGGATTGGCCCCATGCTCGCATGCCTGGTTGTGGCCCTTGTTTTGATCGGGGCAGGTTCGATGTCCCTTTATCTTGCCAAGCGGGCGCTGACCGGGTGGACCATCACGCCCGTCGAGACGGTCAATCAGGTGCGGACCGACCTGGCGGCCTTGAAGCAGGGAATACGCTATGGCTCAACCCAGCAATGAAATCAGGGATATCCTGGTGCAGAGCCGAGCCGAACGGCAAGCTCTGTTCGGCCCGGTGAGCGAAGTGAGCCGCCGGCTGCAGCCCAGACATTTGGCGGACGTTTCCACTCAATACGCCAGACAGAAAGTCGCCGCGGTGGTCGGGGGGATCTCGGATGCCGTCAAGGAGAATGGCGGAATAGCGGCCGCCGTGGCATTGGGAGCAGTCGCCGTTTTTGATGCGGGACGAAGGAGTGCTGACGGCAATGCCGCTACAGGGCGTGTCGACGCATCCCCGGCGACATTGACGAGCGGCCGAGATGCCCATGCAGAGCGAAACGGTTATCAGGCTGGAACGCCTCGCGCCGTTACAAATCTCGATCGCGCCAAGATGATCGCCGGCTCGGCGGCAGGAGTGTTGGTTGGCCATGCCATTGGCCAGGCCTTTCAGCCAACGGCCAAAGAGCGCGCACTGTTCGGCGAGGCTGCCGGCGAAGCTCGGGAGGCCGCGGCTAGATTTGTCCTCGAGCACAAGCGCGGTGCAAAGATTGCAGCTGCCGAGGCCTTCGGCTTCGCGCGATACGGCGCCGCCTTCCTGGCGGTCCTGGCAGCGGCCGGCGACTATTTCGTCCGCAACGAAGAAGTTCGCGCCCCCTCCGAGAGGTAATCATCAGACGGTCAGGCGCACTTGTTGCGTCGCAATCTCGACGCCGAGCCGGACGCTTGGCCATCGGCGTAGGAGCGGGCGTTACGTTCAGCCTCAAATGGGAAAGTCAGCGTATTGCCGAAGGCCGTCACGCGGACGGTCCGTGTGTTCTCGCGAATGATTTGACGACGGCGCCGAACAGACTGGCGCTTCCCCTGAGCTACGCGCCGCCGCCCGGCGCGCAACAGAGCCGGCGCGCCTTCGGCGCTCTACCCGCGATCGCGCTAAATCCACCGCGTCTTGTAGTCGCGAACGCCGTCGCGCACGGCAAGTTCATCGGCTTCGGTCGGTCGGCGGCACCTTCGAATAAAAAATGCCGGAACAATGCCAGCACCGCCCCCGTTTGTCGCTGGTCAGAAAAAGCCAGGGATTGGAGCCATCATGTCGATCAATGTCGCCGTCTTTGTAGGTAGTCTGGGCAAGGCTTCGTTCACCCGCATGGTAGCCAATTCGCTGATCGAACTCGCGCCGCCGGGCCTGGCTTGTCGGCTGGTCGAAATCGGCGGCGTCGCCATGTTCAATGACGATCTGGAAGGCCAGAAGCCAGCGGCATGGGAGCGACTACGGCGCGATGTTGCCGGCGCTGATGCCTTTCTATTCGTGACGCCCGAATACAACCGTTCAGTCCCTGCCTGCCTGAAGAATGCGCTGGATGTCGCCTCCCGCCCGGAAGGCAAGAACGCCTGGGCCGGCAAGCCGGCCGCCATTGTCAGTGTTTCGCCCTACAAGATGGGCGCCTTTGGTGCCAATCATGCGCTGCGCCAAGCACTGGTTTTTCTCGATGTTCCAGCCATGCAGCAGCCGGAAGCCTACATTGGTGATGTCGCCGCCTTGCTCGACAAGACCGGCAAGCTGAACAACGACAAGACCAAGGCCTTCCTCGGCAAATTTATGGCCGACTTCGAGAAGTGGGCTACGGCTGTTGGTAGAGCGGACACCGATGGCGGCTTCGAAGACTTCATGGCGCGGCGCGAAAAGATTGCCGCGGCCTATTCGACCGGAGATGCGAGCATGCTCGATACGATCGTCGCGCGCAAAGGCACGGCAACCTTCTTCCCCCTACCGGTGGTTCAGTTTCCGGCGCCGCAGAAGTCGCCGCGCGCTATGACGGCGACGCAAAGGCGTTCTCGCTCGGAAACGAAACAAAACTGAAAGTTTTGCAGGACCCTCAGGACGTTGCGTTTTGGACCGGTTTTCAGGACTTCGAAGGCATGATTGACGGACATCCCGCCAGCTTGAAGCTGCGCGTCACCGAAATCTTTAAGCGCGATGGCGGCGAATGGAAGCTGATCCACCGGCACGCGGATCCCGCGTTCGCCTCGTCCAAGCCGAAATAGCCGAAGGCTGTCGCTTCGATCAGGTCGGCCTGCAGCTTGGTCAGTTGCTTCTCGGCTCATTCGACAGCATACCGAGTTGTCGGACAAAGAGGCGTTGGAAATAGCGGAAACTACCGACATCTCGCCAAAGCAGGCTAAGGACCTGACCGCCGAACACGGCAAAGAGAAGGCCAAAACCGAAGCCGCGAAGTTCAAAGCCGAAAGCTAAGGATGATGTGCCGTAGGTCTGGAGCCGCTGATGCGGCGATTGCCTGCCTCCTTGCTTCACGCAGGGCCCCATCGACCTCTCGAACGGGCGGATTTGGCCGACGGAAGCTGAAGTCTCGCCCGCGTATGCCGCAAGGAGACACGCCGGGAACACCAACGCCGCGCCATTGCCGCCGCGCTACCTGAGCACTTGCGAAGGCGCGCATTTCCTCAGTCTTTCGACGCGCACGAGAGCACTTACATAATCGGCCTGCCTACCCAAACCCGGCGGTCGCGTCGTCTACGCCTTCGACGACCTTCAGGCCTGGGTGCAGTGCGGTGCAAAGACGTCGCCCGCAATGGTAAAACGGGAGCGGCTGATCGCTTCGTTTGTCTGCTCGGCGAAAAGGGCAAGGTGCTTTTGACCTTCTTCACCGCGCAGTGAGTATCTCCGGCATCGCCAGCTCCAACATTTTCTCGGGAACGCCGCTACGACTGCTACTCCCGTGACTACCTGAAGGATTGCGGCTCAAGCTTTGCCTTCCAGCGGCGCTTTATTCTGGTCTTTATAGGATTTCGCAGCTTCCTCGATCTTGCGCCAATCGTTTCCGTGACGGCGCACAAGTTCTCGCGCTTGGGCCGGCGAAATGTCATGCATCTCGACGATGTGTTTGACCTCGGCATCTTCACCCTTCAACGGTCGACTGCGTCTCTTTTGCAACGATCGCCTCGACAATCCTTCGTCCGCCATTGGTGCCTCGGCCGGGCGGCCTCCAGTTTCAGGTAATGGCAGGCCTGTGGCGGCCGCTGCCAGCAAAGGGCCGCCGACCATGAACGTGACGCCGGCGGACTCGAAGGCTTTGCGGACCGCTACAATTCTTTCCGCGCGCAGGATGCGCCGACCGCTCTCAAAGTCGCGTATCGTGGATTCGCATAGGTTGGACTTCGCAGCCAGGCGCGCCTGGGACCAGTCCAATAGTGCGCGAGCTGCCCGGCAATACGCCGGGGAAAACTCCTGCCGGCTGGCATCCACACCTGGCTCGGTTTCTTTTGACTCCGTCATGCATGATGAACATTCGATAGGGCTAAAACGTTCCATGACGCGATCCAGTGGGTGAGGTGCTATTCAGGTTCAAGGTTCCCACGGTAAATGGCGTTCGCATCGTCCATCATCCGCTCGATTCACTGGCAACATCTTCCTGACGTCAGATTGACCGCGGCGCAACGCCGGGGCCTTGGCCCTCGGCGACGCCTGACGATGCCTTCGCCAAATCCCGAACCGCCGCCGGTGACGATGGCGACCTAGCCAGCAAGTCTCATATCTGTTCCTTCGTCGCCGGCAACGTCCGGCGAAGTCGCGCTTGTTGCACAGTCCGATTATCCGAACGCCCTTTTAGCTTTCCTGGTTTGAGGTCGCCGGTGGCGGGAGCGATGGTCGCGGCGGAATTCGTGTGGACGCCGGCGCGGTCCGGCCAGGAGATGCAGGCGCTGAACCGCGCGACGGGCGAGGTGATGGCCACCGTGCCGCGCGGCGGGGCGGCCGATGTCGACGCGGCGGTGGCCGCCGCACGCGCCGCCTTCGAAGGACCGTGGTCGAAAATTCTCGCCCTATGAGCGGCAATGCGTGCTGTTGCGCATCGCCGATCTGTTCGAGACGCATTAGGAAGAGCTCAGCGTGTTCCTGGGTCTGGCTACCCACAGCGGGTAGAGAATCAGCATGGGTCATGAGTTGGTATGGCAACTCGAGACCGAAGTTGCGGTTCGGTGCAGATGGGTAGACTGGACCTGGCTCACCAAGGACACAGTGCGCCGGCATCTGCAACTTTTGCTAATGCAGCGAGATTTTATTTGGCCTACGGACCTTTGCTCAAGGTAGCTCGTTAAAGGCAAGGCGACAGCCCATGAACAACGTCAAGAACAGCCCGGTCGTCAGGCCGTCAAAACCACGCCTCCTTGGAGTGCTCGGGCCGGGCCTCGTCACCGGCGCGTCCGACGATGATCCGAGCGGAATCGCAACATACTCTCAAGCGGGAGCCCAATTCGGTTTTGGGCTGACTTGGACTATGCTGTTCAGCTACCCGCTTATGGCGGTCGTCCAGGAGATCAGTGCCAGGATCGGTCGCACGACCGGACGCGGCATCGCTGGTAACATGCGCAAATACTATCCGAACTGGCTGCTTCAGTCGGTAGTCCTCCTTCTGCTCGTAGCCAACACCATCAACATCGGCGCCGATCTCGGTGCCATGGGCGACGCGTTGAAGTTGATTGTCGGAGGACCGCCCCTGGCGTATTCGGTGGCCTTCGGTGCCATCTCGGTCATCCTTCAAATTTTCCTGAAATATACGCGGTACGTCTCCGTTCTGAAGTGGCTGACCCTATCCCTTTTCGCCTATTTCGCCACGGTCCTGGTGGTGTCCGTCCCTTGGGCCGACGTCGTGAAGGGGCTAATCCCCAAATTCACTGCCGACGCCAATTTCTGGACATCGGTGGTGGCGATACTCGGCACGACCATCAGCCCATACCTGTTCTTCTGGCAGGCGTCGCAGGAGGTCGAAGACGAGAAAGCCAAGCCAGAGCGCCAGCCACTGAAGGACGCCCCGGAGCAAACGGAAAACGCGGTCGAACGCATCCGCCTCGATACCTATGTCGGCATGGCCTTTTCGAACATCGTGGCGCTTGCCATCATGATTACCGCCGGCGCGACCTTACATGCTCATGGTGTGACGGACATCCAGTCCACGAGTCAGGCGGCGGAGGCCCTTAAACCCGTCGGGGGCAACTTTGCCTTCGCAATCTTCGCCGTTGGCGTCATCGGCACAGGGCTTCTGGCAATACCCGTGCTCGCGGGCTCGGCCGGCTACGCCTTGGGAGAGGCGCGAAAGTGGCCGGTTGGTCTCGACCGCAGGCCGCTCGAAGCCAAGGCCTTTTATGCCACGATCGCTGCCGCGACCGTCGTGGGGGTTGGCCTCAATTTCACGCCTATCAACCCAATCAAAGCCCTGTACTGGAGCGCCGTGGTCAACGGCGTGGTTGCCGTCCCCGTTATGGCCGTGATGATGGCGATGACCGCGAGGCCTGACATTATGGGAAAGGCCACCGTTCCTCTGGGGCTGCGCGTGGTGGGTTGGGTCGCAACAGTCGTGATGGCTGCAGCGGCCGTTGTTATGATTGGACAACTCATCCGAGGTTGAGAAGAGGTGACGCCCGACAAGAGAACCAAGCTGGCATTGGATAAATCGCGGACGCTGATGCTTGGCGCGCAGATTTTGCTCGGCTTCCAGCTTCAGGGACCCTTTCAGACAGCATTCTCGTCCCTGCCGTCCGATGCCAAAGTGATCTACGTCATCGCGTTGGGCCTGATGGTCCTCGTTGTCGGGCTTTTAATTACGCCGAGCGCCTACCATCGCATTGTCGAACACGGCGCGGCTGGACCGCGCGTTGATCGTTTTATTACCCGAGCCGCCGAAACCACACTCGCGCCGTTCGCTTTGGCGATGGCCCTGGACCTTGCTATCGCCGGGGAGGTTACCGGTGGAGTCTCTGTCGCCTTCGGTGCCGGGACTGCGGGGCTCGTTTTGGCGCTGACGTTCTGGTACGGCCCGATGGTTTTCAGAGCGGGGCGACAGGAGGGAGCATCAGCCATGCATCAAACGTCGACCGAGACCAAAATCGAGTATGCGATGACCGAAAGCCGCATTGTGCTGCCCGGGGCACAAGCCATGCTGGGCTTTCAATTGGCAATTGTGGTCACTCAAGGCTTCGCCGCCATGCCGCCGCTTGACAAAGCTTCTCATGGGATTGCCCTGGCGTGCGTTGCGTTGTCGACCGTCCTGCTCATGACGCCGGCGGCCTATCACAGGATCGTCTATGGCGGAGAGGCGGCGCCGGCGTTCTACACCGTGGCGAGCAGGCTGGTCCTCGCCGCAACTGTATTCCTGGCGGTCGGACTGTCCGTGGAGATGTACGTCGTGGTGAGCAAGATTACGGGGATAGCCGCAGTGGGCGTATTTGCCGCCGCCGTCTCAATAATTGTGCTGGTCGGCCTTTGGCATGTCTGGCCGCTGCTGCGCCGATGGCGGGAGACGCAGCCATGAACTTCTCGGATCGGCCAAGGTATCTGGAGCGGTTGCGCCTCCGCAAAATGGCAAAGTCGCAGCATGCATTCGTGCGCGGCAGCGCATGGCTGTTTTATGACTGGCTGAACAAGCATGATGAAGGATTGCCGCAAGGCCCCGCTGCCTGGATCTGCGGCGACTGCCATCTTGGCAACCTGGGAGCGCTCTCGGACCTGGAAGGCGGCGTAGCGATCCAGATCCGGGATTTTGACCAGACCGTCATCGGCAACCCGGCAGATGACCTCGTGCGGCTGGGCCTCTCGCTGGCTTCGGCCATCCGCAGTTCCGACCTCCCGGGCGTGACAACAGCGCACATGCTCGACAACCTCCTCGCCGGCTACATCAAGGCAGCGCCTTCGTCAGGCGCGCGGGGATCCGAGGACCTGCGAAAGCTGCTCAAACGCGCCGCGCATCGCCGCTGGCACAACCTCGCCCTTGAGCGATTTGAAGGACAACAGAAGCAGTTGCCGCGGAACCGTCGGTTTTGGCCCTTGCATCACCCCGAGCGCAGCCAGGTGCGCACCTTCTGCCAAGTTCTGGATATCTCAGGCCTAACTCCTGAGACGGAACAGCACGGCAAGAAAGGCTGGGAATTCATGGACGCGGCGTACTGGATCAAAGGATGCAGTTCGCTCGGGCATCTGCGCTTTGCGGCCCTCATGCGGGGCAAGCATCGCCGCATGGCGCTGCTCGACATCAAGGAAGCGACTGCTGCGGCCGCTCCCTCGGCACGGCGGGCACAGGTGCCGGGCAATCATGCTGAGCGTGTCCGGGCAGGCGCGCGCGCCATGTCTCCAAACCTTGGCGATCGCATGGTGTGCGGTGAGATTGAGGGGAAGCCGGTCTTTGTAAGGGCTATATCGCCACGCGATATGAAACTCGAAATCGACCGGCTGACAAGTCGACAGACGCAGGCGCTTGCCCGCCACCTCGGTTCGATTGTGGGCGAAGCACACGCACGCCAGATGGACGTCGCCGATTGGCGCTGTTGGACCCGCGAACTGTCGCACGCGACTGGCGCGAACACTAAGACACCGTCGTGGTTATGGACGAGCGTCATTGACCTGCTCGCAACGCATGAGCTTGCGTATCTTGATCATTGCCGACGGTTCGCTCTCGCAAACTAAGCGGTTCTCTGGAAACGCGACGACGGGGGAACCTCCAAGTCGATGGTTAGTTCATCCCTGACTCATGACATGGGAGAAAACCGACATGACAACTTCCGACAAGAACCCTCAGGCCCCTCAATCCAAGTCTCCATCACGGCCTGCAACGCCATCGCCGTCCACACAGAAGGTCTCCGGCGCCGGGCCCGCCCTTTCCGAGCATTCCAAGGACGCCAAGGCGCCAAAGAGCGGGCGACAGCCTGGGGCGTATGTCAAGGACTGATCCGAAAGACCGATAGCGGTGGAGTATCCCATGCAGATTCTTGAAACGGTCGTCGAGAACGGACCTTTCCCGACAGTCCGCTTCGTGGGCGAAGGTGGTGAGGCGATTTCCGTCTCCCTGGCCTATGACAGCGCCCTCGATGACGTGCAATTGATTGCAAAGGCAAAGGTGCTGCTATTGCACGCCGCCGCGTTCGATGAAGACAGCGGCGCCGCAGACGCCAGTATGCGAAGTCAGCTGGAATCAGGCCGCGCCGCGTCTTATACCCTCGAGTATCAAGACAAGGGTCAAGTGCGAGAGCTCGCAGGCCTCTCGTTTCCCACGCTGCAAGCGGTCTTGGACGAATGCCGACGTTCTGCGGCCGACCTGTGGCAGGACGCGCTCTCGCGTGGTGAAACGCCTGTCGGTTGGGCGGTGCGGGCTAAGGATGCAAGCGGGGCGGTCGTCGCGACAGTCGATTACGAGGATGTTCGCGCATCAGATGACGCGAACGTGACTGGCGTAGCTGAGCCGACCCCCTCGAACTTATAGCCATATCGTGCCGATGCCCGGCGTGATGGTGTGCGCCAGCCGATCAGGGTGACGGAGGCTATGAGCGTGTGGAACGTCCCAGCTCCCGGCAAGATAGCGGGCGTTAACCGCTACAGCCGATCGAAATCAGTAAGCCCGAGACGTATTCGCTGGCCCTCTGCGTAGGCCAGGGCGAACGGCTCCAATTGGAATGATCGGGTTAGTTCCTCGTCGCCGTCGACCACGCGGACGAACCATTCTCCGCAGACTTCGATCACTTCAACGCAAGGGCTGACCTGATCATTGAGGCTTACGGTCACGCTATCCATCGCAAGCTCCTTAGAAAGCAATGGGGAAAACATCGATTTTTATAAGGCTCGCCCGCGGCCGGTTTCAATATCCAATGTGTATCGGAGCGTAGGCAAGGATGATCGGCGACAAGGCCTGGATAGAGGGATAACCCTTCCACCGAACAAGCCTGGAGTGGTCGAATCTGCGGAAATGTGAATCCCCAACCCATGGGCGGAACATTAGCACCGCGTAGCGGTTCTAATTTGGTTGGAGGCCTTCGAATCCCGGGTGGCTATGATGTCCGTATTGGCGTTTGAATTGGTCCATTTTGCCGGTCTGACGAGCAACGACCTGCTGGGCGGTGTCGTATCCCTGCTGGCGTGCCTCGTACTCTTCAACGTCATGGCAAAGGATAGCCCAAATCAATAGAACTTGCGCTCGGTGGGACGTTGATGCCGCATATTGTGCACCACAATACGGGCTTGACGAAATGCATGCTCGTGGCAGAAGCGTCCGAAGTGATTTTCGAGGCGATCAGTCGTGGCAAGTGGCCCGGCCCGCCTTCGGGCTGACACAGGATGACTAGCCGGGCCGCGCCGGCCCTTTGAGCCAGCCGGGCGAAGCGACGAATCTCACTCTCCTTGAGTCGGCTCTCAATAATAAATCGATGTACGATTTTACGGAGTTGTGATTGTCGGCATGGGTCTGACGGCGTTGCCCGACCCCAGTAGATTACCCTGAAACGACTTGCCTGCGCGGATCACGGTTCGAGCAATGGCGAACTGTGTTTTCCGTCTTGGTGTTCTCTTCTGGTTTTTTCCGATCAGCCGCTTGTCTCAAAGCCAATGCTGCCGCTGCCTCCCCCGTCGCTTCACAGTGCGCACCAACGACCTCTCGAACGGATGGATCTGGCTAAAGGACGACAGCTTAATCTGTTCCACGCGCTGCCGGGTGTTGTCGCTAGGGCCGGGAAATGCGTAGCGGCAAATGAGCCAGCGTTGCTTGCGAGGATGGGGATGAGGCCCGAAATGCGCGTAGGCTCCAGTAGGACAGGTCGGGCCAGAGCGGCAGAGGGTGGCCGCAAAGACTACAAAGCCTGCTGCCACCCCTTCAACTTCCGCCGCCCGATCAACGTCTGCCGTCTGCCGTTTAATCGTACACCTTGACGATCTTGCGCGTACCCGGATCGACCAGGACGGTCCGGTTGTCGATCACGACGTACCGGTATTTGACGTTGGGAACCTCATGCAGCTCAACGGTATCAGGTAAAGCTGTGCCAACATTGAGTTCCACGCCAGGAAGCTTTACGGAAGCCAACGGTTGCTTTTTCACATATTCCCGGATGACCGTGTCCTGTTCAGGCTGGATGACCACATCCTCTGCCGCGGCCGCACCGATTCCGGCTATGAGCAAGAAAGCCGCAGCGGCGGCACCGAAATGCATCCTCATGATTTTCTCCTTCAATGCTAGTTGAAGAGCACCTCGTCGGCGCTCACAAATCTAACCCAGAGGGCGTCGAACCGTTCCAGAGTCGGACTTTGGTCCCAAAATCGGGTCTACACCTGACCTGTTTATCGAGGCTGAGGAACCTGACTGTTATGGGTGGCGCCGCAGCCATCGAGATGACCGTGACCAATCGCGGTTTGGCCTCACATTCGATGGAATCCATTCGGGCCGGCCCACTCCGGACCGCCGGACCGGCGGACCGGCCCCTCCGGATTCGAAGCGAACCAATGCAGGCTTGGCCGCATTTTGGTGAAAATATACTAAGGCGTGCCCGAACACCTGGTGGCTTGCCTGAAGTGGGACTTTGCAGCGATCGCACCCGCGGCCGAGCCCTTGTGTGCGGTTCCCCTGCGTCAGACCGTCAGCCGTTACGTCTTTCGGGAACATATTAGCAATTCGAAAGTTTGCGGGCGAAAGGAGCGGCGCTCGCATGCCGTCGGCCTTGGCAAGTCTTAAGTCGCGGACGCACCTACAATGAAGATCGCCCAGATTGCACCTCTAATGGAGTCCGTCCCACCCAAGTTCTATGGGGGTACCGAGCGCATCGTCTCGTATCTGACCGAGGAGCTGGTTCGACAAGGCCACGAGGTGACGCTGTTCGCCAGCGGCGACTCAAGGACGTCGGCCGAACTTGTGGCGTGTTGCGACGCTGCGTTACGCCTGAGCCCTAAGGGAAGGGACCCCGTGCCGTGTCACGTTTCGATGCTTGAGCAGGTACGCAGATGGGCGGAAGCCTTCGATGTGCTGCATTTCCACGTCGACGTTCTGCACTTTCCGATCATTAGAGAATTTAGCAGGCGAACCGTTACGACCCTTCATGGCCGGCTTGACCTCCCAGACCTCGCACGGCTTTATGCAATGTTCGATGACATTCCACTGGTTTCGATCTCCGATGATCAGCGCCGGCCGATGCCCCCGGTCAATTGGCTCGGAACGGTCTATCACGGCTTGCCGCCTGGTATCCTGCCCTTCCGTGAGAAGGCCTCGAGCTATCTGGCGTTCCTTGGCCGCATCTCACCGGAAAAGGGACCGCTGGCCGCGATAGAAATCGCCGCCCGCGCAAGAATGCCGCTGAAGATCGCGGCCAAGATCGATTCGGTTGACCGCTCGTTTTGGAGAGAAAGCGTCGAACCACAGGTGCTTCGAAATTCAAATGTTGAGTTCATCGGCGAGATTAATGAGAGGCAAAAGGCGGAGTTCTTGGGCAATGCGGCAGCGTTGCTATTCCCGATCGACTGGCCGGAACCGTTCGGCCTCGTGACCATTGAGGCGATGGCCTGCGGAACCCCCGTGGTGGCGTTCAATCGTGGCGCCGTTCCCGAAGTCATTGATGATGGGGTGTCGGGATTTATCGTGAAGAATATCGCAGAGGCCGTGAAGGCCGTTCATCGCGTAGGTGACCTCGATCGAGCTCGGGTGAGGAGGACTTTTGAAAAACGGTTCACCGCCGAGCGCATGTGCGCCGACTATATGGCGATCTATCGCTCGCTCACGGGCGACAAGCAACGTTCCTTCCGACGTAGTAGCTATGCTGGAAACATAGCTGGTCAGGCGACTGAACCGGCGGCGTAAGCGATCGGCTGGATATCAAGTTTGATTGCTCAAAATCCAAAATTCGCCAATCATACCACCTCCAGTCGAACGACGCTTTTGCGTTCGGACCATGCCGCGCCGAGGCGGGCGGTGGTGACGAATTCGATGTCGGCGACGATCGACAAGCATGTGCCCTCAATGGGCAAAGTCTCTTTCGAACGGGAGAGCTGACATGATCGCTGAAACCGAAGATCGCAAGCTTGACCCAGCTGTGGCGCTGCCGGCGATCGATGAATCGGCGCCACGCGAGCCTCACAGGCAATTTGCGCTCAAGCATGAGGACTGCTTCATCGTCTCGGACAGCTACGGCGACATACGTGGCACCGGCGACGGTCTTTTCCGCGACGACACGCGCGTACTGTCGCGCTTCCGTCTGTTCATCGGCGGGCGCATTCCTTCCCTGCTTGGCGCCTCGCTGTCGCAGGACAACATACTGTTCACCGCCAATCTCACGAACTTGGCCACGACGGGTCCAGACGGTCGTGAAACGCTGCCGGGTGTCGTCCACGTCGAACGGACACGGTTCATCTGGCAAAATCGCATGTTCGAGCGGGTCACCTTCACGAATTACTCTGGGCGCGAAGTGCTCCTGCCTGTGAGATTCGACTTCGACGCCGATTTTCGCGACATGTTCGAGGTCCGTGGCACTACGCGCAGCCGCCGAGGTCACGCCCATGACGCGCTGATCGGCGAAGCAAGCGTCACGTTTCGCTACGAAGGGCTCGACAATTTGGCGCGCCAGTCGAATATTTCGTTCTCGACGCGGCCTGACCAGATCCAGTCCAACCACGCCGTGTTCTTCATTGTAGTGGGCAGGCGTGACGCAATGGCGCTGTTTGTAGAGGTTGGTCACGACGAAGAAGCCCCCTCCAGCGACCGCTTTCGAGCCGCTGCGGCCCGAGCACGATTTGCGATGCGCTCGAAGCGGCGGCAGGGCGCCACCGTCTTCAGTTCCGGCCGCGTGTTCAATGACTGGCTTACGCGCACGCGCGCCGACATCGCACTGCTGACCACCGATCTTGAGACCGGCCCGTATCCTTACGCCGGCATTCCATGGTTCTCGACCGCTTTCGGCCGCGACGGCGTCATTTCGGCCCTTCAGATGCTTTGGCTCAACCCGGCACTTGCCCGCGGGGTCCTGGCATTCCTTGCGCGCCATCAGTCCACTGAGACTTCGACATTCGATGATTCCGAGCCCGGCAAGATCATGCATGAAACGCGCAAGGGGGAAATGGCGGTGCTGCGCGAACTGCCGTTCGGCCGCTACTATGGCGGCGTCGATACGACCCCGCTCTATGTCTACCTCGCCTGCTCCTACGCCGATCGCACTGCCGATGAGCTGTTTGTCAATCGCATGTGGGATTCGCTCTGTGCGGCGGTCGGATGGATAGAGGATGTCGGAACGCGCAACGGCGAGGGCTTCGTGACCTATAGCAGGGCGGCGGACACTGGGCTTTTCAACCAAGGCTGGAAGGATAGTGCCGACGCCATATTCCATGCCGACGGCACGATCCCGAGGGGACCCATCGCGCTGGTTGAGGTGCAAGGCTATGCCTTTGCAGCCTACCAGGGCATGGCAGCACTCGCAGCCAGACGCGGCGACCCGGTGAAGGCAGCGCGATGGAGCGCTCTGGCGGAAAGTATCCGCAACGCAGTGGAGAGGCATTTTTGGATGCCAGACCAAAATTTCTACGCCTTGGCCATAGACGGGGAAGGTAAGCAATGCGCGGTGCGCGCTTCTAACGCCGGTCACCTGCTTTATGTCGGGCTAGCGTCGGCGGAGCGGGCGTCGTCAATAGCCGAGCAGCTCTTTTCGGGTCACCTCAACAGCGGCTGGGGCGTCCGCACCTTGGCCGACGACGAGGTGCCATTCAATCCGATGTCCTATCATAACGGCTCGATCTGGCCGCATGACACTGCCATCTGTGCCGCCGGGCTCGCCCGCTACCAAGAGCGTGCCGGCGTCGTGAGACTCATGAGCAGCATGTTCGAGGCCGCGGTTCGTTTTAACATGCGGCTCCCCGAGCTATTCTGCGGGTTCACCCGCGCGATTGGCGATGCACCGGTTGCCTATCCTGTCGCGTGTCTGCCGCAGGCCTGGTCCGCCGGCTCGGCCTTCATGATGCTGCAGGCCTGTTTGGGAATTCGGATCGACGGGTGGAACCGTGCGATCGAGGTCGACCGGCCACGGTTGCCAATAGGCATCGACAATATCGTCATTCGTCACCTGGCGGTTGGGGAGGCGAAAGTCGATCTCACGTTCGAGCGCGTCGGCGACCACATTGTTTGTTATCTCGACGAGCGCCATGAAGGGCTCGTGCCGCTGCTAGTGCGCTCCTAGCTGGGCCGGTCGCCGGAATTCCTTTGTACCCTGACATTCGAACTTAGGTGAAAAAACGTGGAAGAAACACAGGGGCGACGACCGGCTTGTTGTTCTCTCGGTTACCGTGCTGGGCAAACTTCCCGAAAGAATAACTAAAATCATCCGCAACCCGGCGATATTTTCGGTTTTCATTCCTGATAGTAGGCCTCAGGGAGAAGCTATGGCGACGAAAAGCGATTGTCCGCGTCTATTTATGCGCAACAGAATAGGCCTGTTCTTCTGTTTGGATTTAACCCATTCCTCCTGAATATCTGACGGCTGCGCTACATCGCGATTGTTGGCCGAGACGATTACGTCCCCACGGCGAAGGTCATTTTCAGCGCCGAGGCTATTTGGGGCGACGTCTTGAATAAACACGCCTGTCGCGTCCGGCTGAAGGCCGAGTTGCTGGCGCGCCTCTTCTGGAATCGGGCTGAGAGAGAGCCCCAGGTGTTGCTCGGCTGCTCCCGAACTTGGTACGGTACCCGTCCGCAGCCCCTCATCCTTGCGTTTGCCGACTGTCAGGTTGAGTTCGTTTTCTCGGCCTTGTTGGGTTGTTGTTAGCGTCGCATTGGATCCTGGCTTCTGGTTGGCGACTGCGAGAGTGAGATCGTGGACGCTTTGAACGTCCTTGCCGTTGAACCTGGTAATGACGTCGCCGGGACGCACTCCTGCCTTGTCGGCCGGGCTACCGGGCTCTACCGAGGCGACTAGCGCACCCCTGGTGCCTGTAATGCCAAGTGCCTCGGCAAGAGAGGGCGTGACCTCCTGAAGATGCACTCCGATGAAGCCGCGTTCGATGTGACCGGCGCTGATCAACTGATCAACGACACTCTGCGCAGTTCGAGAGGGCACGGCAAAGCCGATCCCAACACTTCCACCGGATGGCGAGACGATCGCCGTATTGACCCCAATCACCTCGCCGCGCGCGTTAAACAGCGGCCCTCCGGAATTCCCCTTGTTTATGGATGCATCTGTCTGCAGGAAATCGTCATAGGGACCGGCCTGAATGTCTCGGGAACGGGCAGAAAGCACTCCGACGGTGACAGACCCGCCGAGTCCGAAGGGACTGCCTATCGCAATGGTCCAGGCGCCCGGTTTAACGGCGTCGGAGTCGCCCCACGCAGCCGTTGCCATATTGGGCCGCGGATCAACCTTCAGTACCGCGATATCCGTGCCCGGATCGCGGCCGACAAGGCGAGCAGGCTTGGTTTCCTTGTCGGAAAACACAACGTGAACTTCGGTGGCGTCGGCCACGACGTGATTGTTGGTGACGATGTAACCTTGTGGACTGATCACGAACCCCGAGCCCAACGCCTCTCGGACCTGCGGTTGGGCAGTGCCCGAGCCGCGACTGTCGAAAGGGTCGAGGAAATCGTTGAGCGACGCCTGATCGTCGATAAGCTGCTTCGTCGTGATGGCGACGACAGCGGGTAGCTTCTGCTGCACGATTGCGCTGAAATCGTTCGGGATCTCCTGAGCTGAGACGGGAGCAAAACCGGGCGGGATCATCAGAGTTCCCAGCACCACCCCAACGCAGAACTGTTTCTTCGCAAGCATGCTGAACCTCCTGTTGGCCACGCCGGCATCTTTGCGGCCATGCCAACGCCGAAACTGAGATTTGCGCGGTTTGTTTCACCGGTTGAAAAAATATGTTCCAAACATGGTCCGTTGAGCGAACGCGCCAAGTTCTATTCGATCTGCCGTTAGGGTCGTGCCGCCTCGATGCCGCCTGGCGCCGCTGGAAGTGCGCCTGACGTGGGCCGGCGCACGGATAATCAAGCACGAGCGTTCGCAGCGCCGGCAGTGACAGCGGCCGCATCAACGAGCGCGCTATGCCAATTTCGTCGCTGATACGCAGCGGGGCCGGGTCTTGTCAGGACGTCGGTGCGCGATAATTTTTGAAGGGTAGGGGACCTCAAGCCACAGGAGCCCACCATGAAACATCAAACCCTGGAACAACTGCACACAGTCGCGAAGATTCAGCCTTTGTCGACGTACCCGTTCATGACTCGCCAACAGCGCATAGAACGTTGGGCAGTACTGCTGGAAAAAGACCCAGATCGGTGCCTGGGCGCTCTTACAGGCACCGAGCACCTGAAGCGGGAGGCCCGTGATTCGGCACGCTGTGAGGGCTCGCCCATCACCGTGGCGTTCGAGGATCCGGTATTGCGGGAGCTGGGCCTGAGGGATGATTCTTATGGAGAAGCCAAGCGGTTCTTCGAACTGACCGACCGGCAATTGCACAGCATCGTATGCAGTTGCCACGTCGGCACGACATTTAAGGCTCAATGGGCGGCCGCACGGGTTCGCAGAACGATTGGCGGCAACAAGCTGCTTGAATGGCTGAGCGAGAAACTGTGGCACTAAAGCTTTTGATATTGAGGTGGCAGCTTGGGTCGGAGATAGGCGTCTTAGCGGCGGCGACCATTGGTAGCTGGAATCAATCGGATATCCGCCCGACGTCAATTTCCGGCGCGTGCTTTTCGCAACGCCTCAGACTGCTGTCCGCCGCGACAGCACCTTCCTATCCGATTTGCCCGCTCCCCCCAGGAGCGGGCTTTTTCTTCTGACAATGGCCCAGCAGTTGAAGCTTGACGCTGACGAAGCCGGTCAGGCCGAAAAATTGGCCACATCGAAGACGCCATTCAATGCGCGCTCGATAGGCTAGCAGGAGAAGACGGCAGACCTCCGGGACGCGAATTCGCTCGCCCCTATCCACCCTGCCTTGGAAACTGCTGAGGCTGACCGCGAAGATTCGCAGGACGCAGAGGGAACGCAGTCACAAGTGGTCCCCTCATAGCGACATGCCAATTTGTCAGGTCACCGAATGCCGGAATGCGAACGACGGCAACCAGAACCTTGTCGGTTAGGACGGCCTAAAACCGCATTCCTAAATTCGGAACGCCTAACGCCCACGCACGCCACGGCGCTTCCTGTCAGGCCGCTGGGCGGACCATTGCGCAGCCTTTGCCACCGCCTGCCGAAGGAGGTGAACTTCCGTCCCCGGCCGGTTCGGGAGCAGGCGACCTTAGGTTCGGCTGACGGAAGTCCCCCTATTTCGCATCGCACCGCCGTTTAGCGCTGTGGACGATATTTTCATGCTCCCGCTTCTCTGTTGAGGACCCCTGTTCATGCGATGTCTTTCAAAAATAGCGATCTTCTCTTCGTAGCCAATCCGCACCGTTGCTCCGCAGCCCTCGCATTTGAACCTCCCAATCGTTATCAGCCATGAGCCTTTTCTGGCAGTGGGATGGCAACAGATCGGACAACGAAACTCGATCGGAATATCGCGCAGTTCTTGAGATAGAGGCATGGGTTTTCTCTTCCGCTCAGCGGCCGGCCCTCAAAACCAACGGAGCGGGCGAAAGTTTCCCGACCTCGGACCTTTGCTCATCTGAATCGGACTTTGGTCTTGGCGGCAAAAGGAGACGTCCGTCAGAGCTCTTTGGCGCATCCGTCCGGGACAGTTGCCCGCCCAGCTCCGGCCGGGCTTGCTGGCGCGGAGATAACTGCGTTTTCAATTTCCAGAATCGGAGCCTGGAGCCGCTTCACAAGATGCCCCCGTAGCCGCATTATCGTGCGCTACGAAAATACAGAGGTCAGCCCCAAGGACCGGTATGCGCACCTTCAAGGTCGAGGTCATATCCGGGACGGTTGTCGTTTCATCCTCGACAGTGGAGGCGGCACTGCCGTTTAAAGCCGCCGAACGGCATGCTCAGAAGCCAGTTACGCTTCGTCGCCAGGAAAATGAGTGGATCAGGGTGACAGAGCTCAACGGCGAACACAGGATGTTTGCATACACCGTCCGGCGCTCGGCCCAGCCGTCGTCTTCATGAGTTAACAGATCCGCTCCCTGGGGCACGGGTTGGCTTTTCCAAGGACCTTCCTGGAACCAGAATCGCGTCCCTTTTCCTTGGAGCGCTGGATGAAGCCGTGAGCCTTGGTCGGCCGCGCCGTCGCCGGAGGTGGCGCGGACGTGATGGCAGACATAAAGCATGAAGGGCTGTACTGGATGGCTAGGAAATCAAGCTTGATCTGAAAAAGCGCGAACGCTTTGGCACGCGGCTCAGGTCCGGTTGTTCTTTGGCTCTGTGGCGCCGTTGACCTAACGTCGCTCCGAAACCTGGCGGGCTATTGGTCCCCGCCGAAGCGAGATCGAGACCGACCTGTTTTACCGAGGCAGCTACTTGTCGATTAACGCGCCTACGGCTGCTTGGCGGTCCAGCCAGAGGTCAAAATGAGGGATGCTTCAAACACCTTTGCTCCATTCTCGCTCCGCACTTTGACGGTCAGTTTGAAAAGATCGCGATCGGGCATCTCGTCGCGCGCGACATCCTGAAGGACACGCAAGGCCTCGTCCTTGGCACTTTCCTTAGAGGCAAACAACTGGCCCTCCTCGTCCAGTACCTGCCCCTCGCTGTTGTAGATGTCAAAGAAATACCGGTCCATTCAACGCTCGCTTGGGCTGAGCACCTAGATCAATACCCCTTCTTCGGTCTGGTTCCTCGTTATGCTGGCATTTTACGCGAAATGCAGGCAGATTCACAAAATCGGGCCCTGGGGATTGACCATGCTTGAACCGCTGTACCTGCAGCTTGCCCAGCACGATGTTCTTTCTGATGCCGAAAGGTCGATGCTGGCGCAGGTCGTATCGGGCGGAAAGGAATTTTCGGTCGGACAGGACCTGGTGTCTGAGGGCTCCCGGCCAATCTACAGCACGTTGCTCGTTGAGGGGCTAGCAGCGCGCTACAAAGTTCTGGAGAGCGGTGGCCGGCAATTCACGTCCCTGCAGGTGCCCGGAGACTTTGTGGACCTCCACGCGTTCCTGCTCAAAACCATGGACCATGGGATTGTGGCCTTATCATTGTGCCGCGTCATGTTCGCGGACCACACCAAGCTGCGCGTCATCACGGAGAAGGCGCCGCACCTGGGTCGGTTGCTGTGGCTTGACACCCTCGTTGACGCGGCCATCCACCGGGAGTGGATTGTCGCGATGGGACGCCGATCGAAAGTCTCCCACTTGGCACATCTGATCTGCGAATTGTTTATACGTCTGCAGGTCGTCGGGCACACGAATGGAACGAGTTTCAATCTACCCTTGTCACAGGCCGAATTGGCGGACGTGTTGGGACTGTCCGTGGTCCACATGAATCGAGTCATTGGCAGCTTGAGAAAGTCGGCGGCCGTCAACTGGGCCAACCACACGGTCACCATCGTGGACTGGCGACTGCTCGCCCAAATGGCTGAGTTTGACCCAACTTACCTGAGTATGACGAACGAGCCAAGATAGTCAGGGTCACCGCTTAGCCAACGAGGGCGAGCCGGCCGGATCGGGTCGCGCCGCAAGCTTGTTGGTATGCTTCGTTCGTGGCGACGTTCCGTGCCTGTCCGCTGGTTGGCAGGTCGCTTCGGACTCGACAGGAACGCCCAGCGCGCCGTGTGATGGCTCAGGACTTTCATCCTTTTATGTCGACCAACGCAGGCGCAAACGTGCCGTGGTGTAACGTCAAAATCGTGCCAAAATCGTTGGCGATCAAAATGCAATGCGCCCTTTTTTGGGCTGACATTGAATGGAGGTTAGCAATGATCCGCAAAGCCGCTATTGCCAGTGCACTTGTCGCCATTTTCACCATGCCTGCTGTTGCAGCCACGGAGTACTGGGTTGCTAAGGATGCGGCGACCAAGAAGTGCGAGGTTGTGAGCAAAAAGCCGGACGGCACAAAACTGACCGATGCCGGCAATAAGACATATACAAGCAAGGCCAATGCCGAAAAGGCGCTGAAGGAACTGGCTGCTTGCAAATGAACTGCCAGGTCGGTGGAGGCCGCCCTGGTCTATGAACGGGCGGCCTGCACTGCCCGCCGATCGCACCGCGGCTCAAGCGGGCGAGGCCTACCAAATCTGCGAGACAATCAAGAAGACCTTGAACGGCGCGACCGAACCCCTGATCATTCGTCGGCGTCCGGATTCAGCTGGGCCTGATATCGCCTTCATCATCGGGCTCGATCAGGTCGATCAAGCCTGCTACCCGTGTTCCTGGCAATGGGCGTCCCTGGCTCATCAACGCCTCATCCCCGAAGGTCCACGCCCATGCCTCTCTCAACTCCTCGAGCGAGGCACCGGACGCGATGATTTCGGCAATCGTTGCTTCGTCGACGGGTCCGAGGACCGAGACAACGTCCTGGCGTGTCATGGTCATACTTACCTCCACCTTAAATCCCAGCCGCACGCCACGGCCAGCCGAGCTCCCTCAGCTGTCTGCCGACTGAGGTCGGACCAGGCGGAGCACGGGGCGTGGGGTCCGTTCCTGGCCAACCTCAACAATCGGCAGCGCGACAAGGTCCGGCGGATTGGTCAACCGGTGCTGCAAGAAAATCGGATGCAACCCCTCTCCGCGTGGCGCTGCAAGTTCATGAAATTGCAACAGCGATAGCTTCATGGCGCTATTCCCGTATATCTTCACCTGCAGCGGCAACGTCGCAGAATGGCACTCGTTTCATGCCGCTGACGAAAATCTCGCCAGAGAGTCTGGAACCGGTGCGCGATGAGGATGTCCGGTCGGTTCCCCGCCAGGCCAGGGCTAGATCCTGTTCGCCAGCGCCTCGAGAAATGACTTCCGCCATTGTGCCGCGTCATTGCGCCGGATGCGTTCGATCAGAGCACCGTGTCTTGCAATTCTTTCCTCAAGCGGCATGGCCAGCGCTTTTGCTATCGCGTCAGCAACCTCGTCGACCGCATACGGGTTCACGATCAAGGATTGCGCGAGTTCTTCAGCCGCGCCGGCAAAACGCGACAACACGAGGACCCCGGGATCGGCTGGATCCTGGGCGGCAATGTATTCTTTTGCGACGAGGTTCATTCCATCACGCAGGGGCGTGACAAGCCCGACCTGACTGGCGCGCAACAGACCGGCCAGGCGCGAGCGCGGAACGGTGCGGTGGATGTAGCGGATCGGCGTCCAGGTCAAATCCGCGTATTTTCCGTTCACGGAGCCAGCCGTTGCCTCGAGTTGCGCGCGTATTTCGGCATACGCTGCGACCTCTTCTCGCGTGGGCGACGCTATCTGCAGATAGGTTACCGCCCGCTCGTGTTCGGGGTGCTTTTCGAGAAGGCGCGCAAAAGCCTGCATGCGGCCGGGCAGTCCTTTGGAGTAATCCAGCCGGTCGACGCCGATGATCTGCTTGAGACCAAGAATCTGGCGGCGCATGGAATCGATCTGAACATCCTCTGCCGCCTCATTTGCCATGCGTGCGAAGGCGTCGACATCGATGCCTATCGGAAAGCTTCTCGACAGGACGGTCCGGCCGCTGCTTTGGGCTACGCCGCCGGCGTCGAAGGTGGTCGAACCTGTCGCCCGAGCGGAGCGTCGAAAATTCGTTACGTCGGTCGCGGTCTGGAAACCCAGCACGTCGTATTGCAGCAAATCAGCGATAAGTTCTCCATGGTCAGGCGTGGCGACAAACAGGTCCGGCGGCGGGAACGGTATATGGAGGAAAAAACCGATCCGATTTCCCAATCCGAGCCGCCGCAACGCCGCAGCCAGGGGGATAAGGTGGTAGTCATGAACCCAGATCAGGTCATCATTGCCTGACAGCAAGCGCGCGAGTGCCTGGGCAAAGCGCGCATTGATCTGCCTGTACGCGTGCAGAAACTCGCTGCGGTGCTGTACGAGGTCGAGCCTATAGTGGAAGAGCGGCCAAAGCGTACTGTTGGCATAGCCGTTGTAGTAGAGCGAATACTCCTGCTGCGGCAGCGTCAGTGCGGCCGTCTCGATCTTGCCGACGCGTTCGAGGTGGATGAGCGGTTCGTCGCTCGCGGCTGAACCATGGTGCTCTTCGCTTGCTCCTAGCCACAGCCCTCCACGCTCGGCCAAGGCGTCGAGGATGCCCGCCGTAAGCCCGCCGGCTTGCGCCAGATCGCGTACGTTGCCGAGCCAATTCGAGACGACAACCAGACGTCGCGATCTGGCATCATTGCTGGTGTGTCGATCGCCCAACGCGGCCTCACGCTCTGCGAAATCGCAAACCGTCTGCGAAGCCTCGTCATGGGTTTCGTTCGGTGGCTGCAACACGAGAAAATCCTGAGCCTGAAGATCGCCTGAGAACGGTCCGCCGATGCGATTGTTCCATGCAATTCGTTCCGTCCCTTCCATGGATGCGCCGCACCAGTACCCGGCTCGATTCTGCGGGTCACTGTCCCTGACGCACCACCTCGGCCTGCCCTTCGCCAAGGCGAGGAGCGCTCACCGGCTTTCAGGGTTTTATTGGCTAAAATCGTCGGGCGGCGCGAAAAGACCCTAAGTTATCCCCTGCCAATATACGCGGCCAGTTCGTCCGGCGTGCCATTCGGGAAGGCCTGTTTCAAAAAGCCCAAGAACGCCGACACGCGCGCGCTGAGCAGCCGCCGCGATGGGTAGAGCGTCCATAGTGAGATTTCGGAGCCATCAATATCCCCCCAACTCACCAGCGTGCCGTCAGCGAGGTCGTGGGCAACCAAAGAAATGGGGAGCCGTCCTGCACCGA
Organism: Mesorhizobium sp. U510; assembly: GCF_059180695.1. Lineage (NCBI taxonomy): Bacteria > Pseudomonadati > Pseudomonadota > Alphaproteobacteria > Hyphomicrobiales > Phyllobacteriaceae > Mesorhizobium > Mesorhizobium sp. U510. Next base: position 234,937 of record NZ_CP180531.1, on the reverse strand, counting down.
CGCCGGCTCGCACGGCATCCCGAACCATGATGAGCGTTGACAAAACGAGAACCGGCTCGATTGTAATTGTTGACCGGCCACCTTGTGTCTTTACGTGCCATGTTTGCAGTTCGCCCGCCCCGCGCGCAACGCCAGGAGCGGCACGCTCACGGGTCGTGCGAGGAAGGTCGGGGCTCGCCACAACAACCAGACGGTCGCGGAGAAACGCCCGTCCGACCAGGCTTTCGTCGGGATCTGGATTGACCCGGATTACCAGATCGTAGCCTTCCTCGATCATGTCGACAGGCCGATCCTCAGTCGTGACTTCAAGCGTCACCTCCGGGTATTTGAGGGCAAACCCCGCGCCGATCTTCCCCATTGCGGTCTGCGAAAAATGTAAAGGTGCGCTGATCCGCAACCTGCCTTTGGGACTTTGACCGCCCGAGGCAATCGACGAAGCCGTCTCGTCCAGTTCGGTGAGCAACGCCCCCGTCCGCTCGAAGAGCGCCCGTCCTTCTTCGGTCAGCTTCAGGTTACGCGCACCCCGCTCAAACAGGCGTAGATCAAGGCTGCTTTCCAATTCTCCAACACGCCGGGACAGCGTTGCCTTGGGCCGTCCGGTGGCTCTTGCCGCTTTGCCGAAGCCTCCATGGCGGGCAACGAGATTGAAATCGGCGAGGGCAAGAAGATCCATGAGTGTTCCACGAGTGGGACAGTGCGTCTAAAATTTCCGTCTATTACGCTCTCAGTGAGCCACACATATTGGAGGTGTCAAGCAACCAACAGGAGAAATTTCATGACCATTCTCGTTACCGGCGCCACAGGCAATATTGGCCGCCAAGTCGTCGAACACCTCGTCAAGCGCAGCGCTGATGTCCGTGCTCTCGTGCGCGATCGATCGAAAGCCAGCTTCCCGGAAGGCGTATCCGTCGCGCAAGGCGACTTTCTCGATGTCAATTCGCTGCGCAAGGCCATGTCAGGCATTTCCACCCTGTTTCTCTTGAACGCCGTGGTGCCGGACGAATTCACCCAAGCGTTGATTGCGCTCAACGTCGCCCGATCGTCCGGCATCGAGCGCATCGTCTATCTGTCGGTGATCCACGCTGACGTCTATGTGAACGTGCCGCATTTCGCGGGCAAGTTCGGCGTCGAGCGAATGATCGAGCAGATGGACTTCAAGGCCACGATCCTGCGCCCCGCCTACTTCATCCAGAACGATCTGATGATCGAAGACGCCATCACTGGCTACGGCACCTACCCAATGCCGATCGGCGCCAAGGGTCTCGCCATGATTGATGTCCGTGATATAGCCGAGATCGCTGCCCTTGAGCTGCTGCGCCGCGAACAGTCCGTAGAGCCGCTTGCGCTCGACCGGATCAACCTCGTCGGTCCGCAGACACTGACTGGGACGGATATCGCCGCCATCTGGTCCGACGTGCTCGCCCGCCCGATCAATTATGGTGGCGACAATGCAGAAGGCTTTGAGCAAAATCTCAAGCAGTTCCTGCCCGCCTGGATGGCCTACGACATGCGCCTGATGGGCGAGCGCTTCTTCTCCGAAGGGATGCTGCCTGAGGCCGGCGACGTCGAGCGCGTGACTGCGCTTCTGGGCCGTCCACTTCGCCCATATCGCGACTTCGCGTCGGCCATCGCAGCAGCCGCCTGATAGCAGCAAGGGAGTCGAAAGGATCATCCCACGGATCTTTTCAACGGACTATGCGGCGACAAATAACCGAACCTCGCGTCGACGCGTTGCCGGATCGATCCAGCAACCCGCGCACGGTCAAACGCTCGTTGCGTTTGACCGCCCTGATTCGGCCAGACCAAGCCCTGGCAGGCAGTACGGACCCACTTCTATCTCAACGCATGGGGAAGTTCGCCGAGGACGACGACGGAACAAACTTTCCCCAAACTGGTTGAAAAAACAAGATTGGAATCGGGAAATGAATGCCTCCAGCATCATCACGCAAGCCGGTACACTGACCGCGAGGCCATGGGCATTTCTGATCCTGGTGGTCTACGCCGTGCTGTGGATTATTTTCGAACGCAGCAGCTTTGATTGGCACCGCGCCGCGACATTGGCCACTTGGGCGATGACCCTTTTCATACAAAGAGCAGAACATCGGGATACCCAGGCCATACAGTCAAAATTGGACGAACTGTTGCGCGCCAATAGCGCGGCCAGAGACGAACTGACACAGATCGACAAGAAGGAACCAGAGGAAATTGAGCGCCAGCGGGAGGCTGAGCGGCCCCAAGCGAAGATTGGCATGTAAAGGCGCCTTTGTAGTCACGATCACCGGGGGGGTAATAGCCGTCGACGGCCGGCACGGCCCCATTACGGCGTCATGGGCGACGCCTATTTTGGGTGGCAGCCGCTCGATGCCCTGGCGAGAAACCGCGCTATCCAAATCACGGGGCCGCGTTTGTCATGCCGAAATCTGGCGACCTCCGCCAACGAACTGGATCGCCCGCAAATGCCTCCTAAGTATGGCGGGAAATCTTCAGCCATCCGCGCTACCGATGGGCTGCCCTTCCAGCCTTTGTTGGCCCGCACCACTGGCAAGGCGATGCGGGCCCGGCCAAGGCTTCACGCCCATGGCCAGCAGCGCGAGGGGACGCTGCCGCCGTATGTAACTGGTTGTGAAAAATCGGGTTCCGTCACGCTCTTCAAAAAGGTCCGCCACCGATCGGCAGCGGGCAGGGTCTGGAGTGGCTAGGGATCAACCCAGCACGACGTCAACGAGCGACGGTGCGTTTCGTTGCCTCTATACTGGGCGGGGCAGGGGGGGGTGAACCTCGATGCAACCATCGCCGTGACGCTCTTCTACATCCAAGGCAAAGGTTTTCAGCGAGGCTTGTCGTCCAGCGCGTAAAGCACGGCCACCGCGGAGTTGCCGCCGCAGTCCGAAGACCGGCAGCTGAGATTGGACTGACGGTGAATTTAGCCCAATTGGCCCGAATGACCGACGCGGGGAGGGAAATGCCGGTGAAGCCTGCCAGTCCCACGTCGGCCACCACGGCTTCTTGAGGGGTTGCCGCCTGCCAAATCTACAACACCCCGAACGGCAGGCAACTCGTTGGTTAAAAACGTACACTGCGCGGAAGTCCGGTAGAGAGATTTGGCGGACCGAAGGCCAGCGACGAGATTATTGGTCAGGTCATCGGGCGTTAAGCGCTGCGGGACGTCTGAGCTGGACATGCCGGCCGCAAAAAAAGGTCTTCAACGTCATCATTCTTTGTCATTCTTTGTCGGGAAATCCACCAGATTCAGCCCTTCCATTGGATGGCAACCGGAGCTCGGCCTGCCAAAGCGGGAGGAACCGCCGGACCTGTAGGCATGTTAAAACCGAAACGTGTTTGCATCTATCCGGCGGAGACCGCATCGATGAGCATTCTACAAACCACCAGAAAAGCGATCGAGACCATCACCGGTTTCGCAACTCCGGGCGAGGAAGAAGTCGCCGCCTTCGTGAGGCAGCGAAAACCGAATGAGTTCCGGTTTGATGACGACGGGCTGGTGCCCAATCATCCATCATGGCCGCTTGTTTTTTATCGCGGTGCGGTGAAGCTGCCGGAGAGGCTTGATCCGGCGGCCGTCATGGAGGTGATTTTCAAAAGAAACGGTTGGGGCGATAGCTGGCGAAATGGCATCTATGACTACGTCCACTACCATTCGCGAATACACGAGGTCCTAGGGGTGGCGCGCGGGACGGCCAAGGTCCGGTTTGGCGGCAAGAAGGGGCGGACGTTGAAGGTGAAGGCCGGCGACGTGGCGATTCTCCCAGCCGGGACCGGGCACCAATGTCTGTCTTCATCCGATGATTTTTTGGTTGTAGGCGCATATCCTCGGTTCGGCACTTACGACGAATGCACCACCAAGGACGAACACGATGATGCGGTCGCGACCATCCCAACCGTTGTTCGTCCTCGTAACGACCCCTTATATGGAAGCAAGGGTTCCCTGATGACGAGTTGGAAGCGCTAAGGTCTCGGACCAGGAGGACACTGTCTTGAATGGCAGTGGGCGACCGCAGCCGGCAAGCACGTCTGCGCAAGCTGGCTTCTCGCGCGATGATGTTGGCGTTCACCCAGATTCGCGGGGGGCGCCATTGAATTCCTTCGTCGGACAATTTCCTCGTACTGGCTGGTGATGTGCTGAAAAAATCTTCGCGGCTGATATACACGGCCGATCACCCGAAATTGCGGGGTGGGCATCGGCGTCGACTCATTGGAAATATTGGCGTCCAGCATCCCATTCCGCATTGACGAATATCGGGCCGCGGCCGTGAGAGCTGATGCGCTTTCCAAAACTGATATCCTTTGGAGGAGGGGCCTGGATGGTCTTCTTCGTTCTGGACGGATGCCAACTTGTAGAGAGGTTACTGCCATGATTTGCTGCATGAAAGTGTTTCAAGCTTCATTCCGGGGAGTAGCTATTACGGCTGCGAAGTATTACGTTTTCAAAGAGGGGGACCGCTGGAAGATCCGTTACGACGGGAAGGAATACCCATACGATTCCAACAGCGATGCCGTATTGGCCGCCGTCAAGGCTGCGAAAGCCGCCGCCTCATGCGGCTACGACGCCGAAGTCGTGACCCAGGGCGTCGACCTGAAATGGCGAACGGAGTGGGCAAGCTAGCATTGGAGAACGGTCAGATTGCGGGTGGTTGACAGAGCTGCAACAAAGAGCGCTCGCCCCGCCATGCATCGCCTATCAATCGCGACCGCCATCTGACAAGCACGTTGCTGCCCACGGGCTTGTGTATGAGCAACCTCTGGTCATCCGATTGACCTGTTCCAGGCTCTCAGGCGCCGCTGCTAGGAAATCCCAAACCCCGAAAAACAAAGGCCAAGGATCCACCTGGCTAAACCGGCGCTGCTCTTTCATCGGTCGTGGACAAAGTCGACACTTTCGACCTGCCACGGCCAATCGTTTGCTGCGCGAAGCAGGAGCTTGCAATGATTCAATCCGACGCGTCAGTCAAACGCTGAGCCCCAGGTCGGGGATCAGTCGCGATACACAAGCGATTCGAACCGAACTCCCGTCCGTCGCGGCCGCGAGCGAGGCTGCGAAGAATGCCGCGTCAGTGGCCGTGAAGCCGAAATCCACGCGTAGGGGGCGACCGGGCACCAGCACGAACGGGTCGAAACAGTTCTTTAACCATCCCATCAGGGTAAACACTTTGTGGAGAACATATCAGGTTGCAGAAGGTTGTGGGCGGGTCTGCAACAAGGAGGACAAGCCCCGCCATGCATCGTCTGCCTATCGCGACCGCCCTTCTGATCTCCTTCGCGACAGCCTTCGGACTATGCGTTTGGGCATCCTCTGCCGTCGGCGTTGACCTTTTTCCGGCTCAAGCGTCACCGTTGCAAATACGCGGGTTTGATAGCCAGCAAGGCGGAACTGGTTGTCTACGGGCGCGTTCCTGTGCGGGCCTCAAAACAGAGAGCGACTATGGATGACGACCTGCGCCGGAAGCTCAAGGAACTGAGCACGAGCATGCAAAGCCGGGCGGACGAACTCGCGTTGCCCGGCGGGAACACTGATATTTCCGCACTGATGTCCGGTATCGCCGTCACGTTGGAGGCTTCTCGTTATAGCTGCGGGGCGCGACCATGTGCCGGTGGGTCGCTCGCTGCTTCGATAGTGCGTCGCCCAGCTAGCCTATCCGTTCGAATGATGCCAGCCCAGTGGGCTGGGCGCGTTTTGGCCCTAGCCGCCGGCAAGCATTATACCTCAACAAACCGCCGCCTATGCCCGGCTGCCGACCTAGTAGCCCAAATCTTCAACCGCCGGGCCACCAGCTTCGTTGCTATATACAGAGGCACCGCGGAACTGGTCGATCCGCCTCTTGGCCTTTGATGGCGCGGCGCCTTTTCAGGTCGCAGGAATCGAACGTGTGCGCACCAAAGCTTTGCAGGCATCGCATCCGAGGCTTCCGATCGCGCGAACCCAGCAACCCGACCCACCATACGACGGACGTGGAACTTCGTCGGCATGATGTTCCACCTGGGACGAGGTATCTTCTTACCGACCCTTGAGGGCCTCGGCTTCCCGTTCCAGCGTGTCGCGGTCGTTGCCGTGCTTTGCGATCAACTGCCGAACCTGCGGGATAGACAGGCCGAATTTGCTCGCGAAATAGCCGACCTCGTATTCCTCGTCGCCGCTCACGCGGCTTCGATCGTGATAGCCAAGCTTGTTCTTGTCGTCAGGCATGATGGTTCTCCCAAGCTGCGATTCGACCGCAACGCGCGTCAGGTCAATTTGTTTCGCTGGGCATTTCCAGGCGCGGAACTATTTTAGCTGTAGCTAATTGAATCTCGGCTGGTAAAAGTTCCATAGATGCGTTTGAAGTTCGTCTCGCCCTTGATGCCCACCCTTGTCGAGCAGCCTCCGCAAGGCGATGGTTGGATTCACGGAGTCAAGTTCGACGGCTACCGTTCGCAGCTCATCATCGACGAAGACGGGGCACGCATCTACACCCGCAACGGCCATAACTGCATCTCGCGACCTGGTGCAGGAGGCGAAGAGCCTCGGCGCGGAAAATGCCATGGTCGACGGCGAGATCATCGTTCCGAACGACGCTGGCCTTTCCGACTTCGGCGAACTGCGAAAGGCGATCATGCGTCGCCAGCATGACCTCTATTTCGTCGCCTTCGACCTGCTGCTCCTCAATGGCCATGATTTGCGCGACATGGCGCTCGAGGAGCGTCGGGAGATCCTTGCCGGCATGATCTAGCCCGGCGGTCGGATCCAGTTCAGCGAGCCACTGCCGGGCGAGGCCACGGCAATCTTTCATCTCCTCGACAAGGCTGGCCTCGAGGGAATGGTATCGAAGCGCCGTGACAGCAAATACCGCAGCGGCCCTTCGACGAATTGGCTAAAGGCGAAATGCTACTCCATAGACGAATACGAAGTGCTTGGCGTCGAGCGTGAAGCCGGCAAGCCTGCCTTCGCCCTGATGGCCGATCGGGCGACCGGCCGCTATATCGGTTCGGCTTTCATCACCTCGGGCCAGGGTATCCGCGAGCGGCTGTGGAAGCGGGTCCAGGAGCATGCCGGGCCGGCGCCCAAGGGCATGAAGCGGCCGGCGACGCAATGGGTCAAGCCCGGCATCATTGGCCGCGTGAAGCACTTGCGCGGCGAAGAGGATTTGCGGCACGCTTCCCTGCAGGACTTCCGGGAAGAGGATCAATCCGCAGACGGTCGGTGTCCGGAGCGGCGGTGAGCGAATCCGTCTTGATCCCTTCCCGCGACAAGCTATCTCTATTTCCATGATGCTGGCGCCCCTTGTGCTTGTGCTTGAAGACGAAGAGTTGATCAGTTGGGACCTGGAGGTCTTGCTGGCGGAAGCCGGATATCTCGTCGCAACAGCGAGGTCATGCGCCCAAGCCGCCGGTTTCCTCGATACTCGTCGGCCGATGTCGCAATTCTAGACATTCTCCTTAGCGACGGCCAATGCGTCGATGTGGCTAAGAAACTTCGTGCAGACGGCGTACCCTTCATTGTGCATTCGGCTCTGGCACCGACAGAGGTCGACGACGCTTTCCGATCAGGCACGTTCCTAGTGAAGCCGGCGGGTATCCTCGATATCGTTGGCGCGGTCACGAAATTGGCCGCCGGAGACCAACGAGGAACAATTTAAGCAAGTGATGATTTCATAGGTCAGTTAGCCAAGGGAGGGCTATCTTGACCCAACGACGGATCGACAAAGAGCGCATCGAGCGGGCCGATCGAGAGCGAGGCTGTTAGTCGAAGCGGAGACGAATGCGCGAAATGCAAAGACGGCGCGATTGCGGGCGCTACGTCTTTCGGCCCAGCCCGCGGAGAGTCCAGCTCCCGTCAAAAGGCGCCGGGCGCCCGCCAAAAAGCCGTCGCGGAAAATTATCGAAGTCGACTGAGGCCAACTGGCTTCGGATCACGCGAAGCTGCTGCGGGAAGGACGGAAGTACATGGCCGTTGCCAAGAAGGATCAAGAGCGCACCAGCTACGCCTGGATGTACGGCGTTCAGGCCGCAAAGACGGCAAGGAGCGAGCAGTGCCCTATTTCTGGCAGGAGTCTGCCCACGCGTGGCTAGAGGGATTTACATGGCCACAGCGAGCGGCCAGGCCAAGCCGGTCAACTCGGATTTGCCGAGCTTGTTGGGTATGAGCACGCGAGGATCAACTCCCTGGATCAATGGCTGGCCGACAACGTTCCTAACGGCGAAGGCCGATGTCATCTCCGTCGACGAGTTCACGCACAAGCCAAGGCGCTTGGCATCAAGCGCGGCGAAGTCGATGAAGAATCGATAGCCTCCATCGAACGATCGTCGACGCGATTGCATTACGATCCCGGCCTGCTTGAATAACCGTTGCAATCAAGATCGAGGCGAGGAATACAATCCTCCCGTTACGGCGAACCGCATAAGCGTCCTGGCGCTCTCTTTCTGGGTCATGTTGTCGGCCGCGATCAGCCGCTTTCGGCGCGCGACCAGCCGGCTTCCAGCATACAGTCGACGATGACTTGGAAGCCGGGCTCCACGCCTCCTGGCAGTCGATGACGCGGTCGGGATATTCGTCCTCTTCTCATGGTCGACCAATCATCTCGCCGCCGCCAAATGCCTGTCGCCGTGTTCAATGCTCGAAAAAGAGCCAACGTGATTTTCGATCCGTCTACTTTGCCGCGGCGCCGCCGTCATGCCTTCGGCAAGCTTGATCGGTTCGTCGCTCACAGCGGATCGATCGGCCCGACCAAGGCAGGGTGGTCATTCGGCTGCTTGTGTGATGACGGTCGAATTGAAGTATTCCCCCGGCGTCGCCGCCAGGCTTCATAACAGGCCCGGTCGAGGATGACCGGTTGTCGATCGTGCAGGTTCTTCATCGGCTCGCCGGCGGACGCGGTGAGGATGGTGCAGCCGGCGACGTCAAGATTGGAGTTCTACGCCCAGAGTCCGGCAAACGGAAAAAGGGCGCGTGCGCAGGCAAATAGATTTGCCAAGGATCCTTCTTGCCGTCGGCCGGCGAAATCGCCCATTCTTAGAAGTCATCGGGATCAGGCAGCACTTCGACTTGAAGGCGTCCCGAAAGGCCGGCGCCGTGTCGATCCTTCAATCCTGCCGTTGAACATAGCCGCCTTGGGCATTTCCTTCGCCCAAGAACGGAACCAGCCACCATCAACCTTGCGCTGCTCGTGATTGCCATCGTCCCCAACCTTGAAGAAAGGGCCTTCATCAGTAGATTCGATTTTGTAGCGCGGCGCATCATTGGGTCCGATCTCTGCAGGCGCCGTCAGCCGGTAGGACCGATGGACTTTTGACCATGTCAGCCTGTTGCGGGCGAGATGGACGCCGGATCCGAGGATCTGGCAATCAGTGAGTCAGCACCGAAACAGTCCTTCAGGGCTCAACGCTCGGCGCGGCAGCGCTCAATAACAAATGATGTAAGAAGCGGAAAATTTCGTCGGGAACAATTTAAAAAGTCAGCCTTTTTTGGCCCGTCTGGTCGAAGGAGGTTGCGGATGAAACGTCGGAAGGTTGATCGCGAAAGGATAGAGAGAGCAGATCGAGAAAGCAGGCTCGTACTTGATGCAGAGCGGCAAGCCAGGGAGGCAAAGACCGCCCGGTTAAGGGAACAGCGGCTCAAAAAAGCGACTGAGATTTTGCTGGCTGAACTCAACCGGCCGGGTGAGGTCGAGCCTCCATGAAGGCCGCACGCTATCGGGTTAGTTCTCCTGCCTCATCGACCATGCGGACGACCCTCTCTCCGCAGGCTTCTATCACTTTAACCGCCACATGACCGGGTGCTGTCGAAACTCAACGTTCGACAGCGCATCGAAGCGCCGCTCATGAGGCGCGACCGTGAAAGGAAACTGGTGTTTGTTGGCGCTTGAAGACCGGCACCAGGCCACGGAGAGGCCGACCATTCATCGGCGCGCGGCGACACTGGCGAGATCGGCATAAATTGCGGTGCGGTGTCCGTCATGCTTTTCGATCAGGGCCAACGTTTCCGCTCGCGTCATTTGGCCAAGCTTCATCAGAAATTCAAACTCGTGCTTTGGTATCGACGCCGCCAGGCGTTCGAGCTTCGTCTTTCTGCTTTCACGTCTAACAAGCATTGAACGTCAACGACCAGTGGGTCGAGGCTGGATAAGGCCTACGTCAAAATTAACTGGCAAGTCTAAGTATTTCTTCTGGAACGCGGCTGTTTTCAGCGGATCCACCGGCAAGATAATCACCATTCGCGCCATCGGTTGAGACCCGAATTGTTTTCCGGAAATTAAGAACGTTATTGCCAGAAGACCTATTAGAAGAATAGTGGCGAAGGCATTAGCGATAATCTCTCCAATTTGCACACCGCTCTCCGGCACTGATGACTCGACCGTTTGCCCCCCGGCGGAACTTTCAGACAGCGGCATGGTTCCTGGTCGCAGACTTCAGTCGCACACTGATTGGACCAAGGTCCCATGAGGGAACGTCAAGTGCCGCAAGATGCTTATTTGTCCATGGGCACAAGCGGAGCCGAACTCTTCGCCAAATCGGTCGCACGGGACCATCCATCCGATGATCGCGTGGCGGCAATCCATAGCGCAAGTAGAATTCTAGAGGCCGAGAAGGCGGAGGCGGCCGCGAAGTCAGAGCGGGCGGAGGCCACAACGCAAGATGGAATCCCAAAGGTTGTCGACGACCAACACGGCTTATTCGACAATGAAATTCCCAATCCTCTAACCCGCGTCATCGTTGCTGCCTATCGCAGCGACTTTTTCCCCCTCCTTCTGCTCCTGACAGGCTACATGCTGTTTGCGTTCGGAGCGGCTCTCATCCTGCTGCTATGGTTGATCGCGCACCCTGCATAGAACAAATCGCTTGTTCCTCAAGGGATTTTCCGGCGCATCATGCCCGAGCGATTGCTAGCTGAGCTTCCATCCTTGCAGTCTCTGTCCCGGTCATTGTCGGCGGCGATCAGCCGTTTCAGGGAACGCAGAGTTTCGCCGCGACTAGAGGGAGCGGGAAGATATGCTGGTGAAGGCGGAATGCAGTTGTGGAAACATCCGCTCCTGGCGCTGGCGGATCTGGAGCCCGATCCGCTGAAGCCAAGGTTCTCAGGCCACGACATTTCACGGCTCCAAAATACTTCATCGCTGTCACGGATAGGGGACGGTGAAAAACTAAGGAATTCGTGGTGAAGCTCACTATTGGCGATTGCTTGTTCCCATTGTCGAGCCTCACCTCAGCTCACTCCAAGCGCGCGCCTCAAGCCCCACAGGCGGACATGGAAACCGATACCCTGCGCGCTGTGTAGCAACCCTTGTCGCGGTTTGTGGGCACCGGCGCTGGTTGGCGAAGTCCAACAATTGAGGCGGGCCGGCCCGCAGTGGGTCACTTGCAATCTGGAAGCTTCTTCAAGGCATCCTTCGCTTCCGCCTCGGTCTTATACGTGGCCTTGCTAAGGGCTATGACCAAGGTTCCGTCTGGCTTCTTTGTGACGACCTCGCACTGCTTCGAAACGGCATCCTTAGCGACCCAATATTGAGCGGTGTCTCCAAATGCCGAACCTGAAAACTCAATGACCAGCGCTACCATAATTGCGATTTGGCGTACCATTTCTATGCTCCTTTACCGCATTAGAACGTTCGGATTTGAGCTTCTGTTCCCCTGCACTTGCCGCACGCCACGGGGACGCCGACCGCGCCCTGGGCTTGCACCACGCCCGACCCCTGGCGACGTGCAGACGCCGGAAAAGACGCCGCGAGATGAATGGTTGCGGCCGTTGCTGTGTCGATCGCCAGACGGCAGAGATTTTTGCGAAGACAGGTGGTCCTCCACCGATCTATCGCGCCGTCTTAACGATCCAGCTCAAACCAGGCTGCCGTGCTGTCATCAGGATGCGTTACTCTGATCCATTCGCCCATGTCAGGCTCATCGCCGGGCGGGATGGTCACTGGTCCCCATATCTTCGCAGCCTCAACAACGTTCTCAGCCAGTATTGCGACGCGTTTCACCGCTTTGCCGTCACGTACCAACTCGACGGTGAACCTCTGCATCGATCAGGCCTCCCGGCGCGATCCTATTCCTAATCAGTCCGAGGGAAAACTGACCGCCCTGAAAGCGAGCATGGAACGTCGCGGCGCTACGCAAGTTCTAAGGCCGCACATTCACCTTGGAGGACATGCTATGGTCACGCGTCGAGAGCAACAGGCAGAACTGACACCCGCCGAGGCGGTGGACCGCATCTGGAAACTCGCCGAGGAAATCGACATCTGTATGTTTGTCACCTGGGACGGCCAATACAATCGTGCCCGTCCGCTCTCCGCACGCGTCTCCCGAGAAGAAAACGCCATCTATTTCCTCGTCAATGATCACAGCGCGAAGAACAAGCAACTTTCGACCTATCCAAAAGTGACATTGGCCTGGAGTGACAGCAGGCACTACAAGTACGCCACCATCTCCGGTTCCGCTGCGGTGACCAATGACAGGAAGAAGATTGCCGACCTCTGGGAGAAAACCGACGCGGCTTGGTGGGACAACGCTGACGACCCCGAGATTCGACTGATTACAGTCAAACCCGACGAAGGCGAGTTGTGGGACAGCCCCGGATTGGTCGTTGCTACGGCAAAAATGATGTTCGCGGCCGTCACGGGCTCGAAGCCAGACGTCGGCGACAACGCCAAAGTCGACCTGTGATTGTTCTGCCGGTTGTCAGCTCTTGCTGGAGCCCCGGAACACAAACGCCGCGACGGCAATTTGGCGGCTTATTCAGGAGGTCCCGCCAGTTGAGTACTTCTCCAACATCTTAGCGGCGATCAAATGCGCGATTGGAAGTGTCCATTTCTAAAATCAGCAGCGCGGCAAGATCCGCCCCTGCGGACGGTCATTATTGGGGGACGCGCGCAGCCCCTCCACCTTTCCCGGGGGCCAGTCATGGCGCCATTCCTCCATCGCTAAAGCAGCCGATTGAAGCTGAGTTCTTCAGGGAAGGACATCCCGAAAGCCGGAAACTCATGCAGGGCGATCATTTACCGGGCGGAGGGCTCCGATGCATGAGTCGAGCACGCACGGGGCCATGCCAGGTACATATTGGCGGTGAGGGTGAGCTGGGCCTGGATCGACCATGCGTCATGCGGGGCGGATCGCTTCCTGCTCTGCATAGTCTCATATGGCGCCCTTCGCCGGGGGCGGTCGGTCCCGCATCCCGCCTCACGGCGGCGCTATGCTGATGCTCCTTCGGCCGCCCTGTCGAACCGGTCTCAGGGCCACGAACGTGCTCCAGCACCGAACTGACTTATTGCCGCTTACGGACATTTCGGTGCTTCCGCCTTGTACGCCCTTTTTCACGTTGGTCGGGAGAGCAGGGCTCTCCCGACGGAGAGTCCGAGGAGGGGCCGGGTTTTCCGCGACGGGTTGTAAGCGGGAGGAGAGGCCTTCGGCGCCCGTCGCGGAGAACCACGATGTCTGTCCGGACCAATCGAACCCATGCCGTCGCCGACCGGTCGAACCTCTACGACGAGATCACCGGCAAGGTAATTGCCGAGCTGGAAGCGGGTCGTTTTCCTTGGGTTCAGCCCTGGGGGACGTCCGCGGCAAAAGCCGCGCTTTCCCTGCCGCAGAATGCCAGCACGTATCGCGCGTACAGCGGGATCAACGTGCTCATCCTCTGGGGCGCCGTCGTCGAACGCGGTTTCTCAACACAGAGTTGGATAACCTATCGACAGGCTTTCGCGCTCGGCGGGAACGTCCGCAGAGGCGAGCACGGGACAACGGTCGTCTATGCCGATCGTTTTGTCCCGGATCACGAGAAGAAGCGCGCTCGCGAGACGGGCGAGGATGCTCTAGCCGTACCGTTCCTCAAGCGCTTCACCGTTTTCAACATCGAGCAATGTGAAGGGTTACCTGACGAAGTCGCAGCTTCGGCCCCGCTGTCGGTGGCAAGCCCGATCGAACCGCGGGTCGAGGCGCTGATCAAGGCCACCGGTATCGACTTCCGTATTGGCGGCGACAGGGCGTTCTATGTGCCTGCCCACGATTATATCCAGGTGCCTCCGCCCCAAGCTTACTTCGAGCCGATCAACTGGCATCGGACAGCCTTGCATGAGCTCGGTCATGCAACCGGTCACAGCTCACGCCTGGATCGCAGATTCTCCGCCTCTACCGCCTCCAGAAAATATGCTTTCGAGGAACTCGTGGCAGAGATCAACGCGGCCTTCTGCTGCGCGGCCTTGGGCATCGTGCCTACTGTTCGGCATGCGGATTATATCGGCTCATGGCTAGAGGTTCTGAAAGAGGACAATCGTGCCATCGTTCGTGCCGCCAGCCAGGCCAGCAAGGCGGCGGAGTGGCTTCTTGGCCACCTGCCGGATGAGGTCGGAGCATCCATTGAGTTGGGCGCAGGCAACGATAGAAGGGCTGCATAGCCATCGTTGACCGGACCAGCGCAAGCGCGGTCCGTCAATCACCGGGTTCACAGGGTTCCGCGTCGGGATTGCACGCAGCGGCCCCGCCGACCGTCCCGGGTATCAAGCGCCAGCCGCGCTTGATCGATCCCTCTCATTGTCGGCTCATGCAGAAACTGCGTTCACGGCTGTGCGCGCTGTGCAGGCTCGGCAGGCGATCAACGGCGTGCCGGATCGTGCTGGCAGGAGAGGGAGAGTGTTGGAGGGATTTCGTGACGGGTTCAAGGTCGAGAGAGAGGCTCTCGGCGCCCGTCGCGGAGAAAACCCCGATGGCCAACGCCGTTCAGAAGATAAGCCTGTCGCCTTCGCGCGACATTCCTTTCAACAAGCTGGTGCTTGCCCAGACCAATGTCAGACGTATCAAGGCCGGCGTCTCGATAGAGGAACTCGTGGCCTCGATCGCCCGCCGCGGTCTCATCCAAAGCATTCATGTTCGTCCCGTGCTCGATGCCGGCGGCAAGGAGACCGGAATGTTCGAAGTTCCCGCCGGGGGGCGCCGTTATCGCGCGCTTGAGATGCTTGTGAACCAGAAGCGCCTCGCGAAGACCGCGTCCATTCCCTGTGTCGTCGGCAATTCGTCCGGGCCGATCGCGGCCGAGGAGATCTCCCTTGCCGAGAACATTGAACACGCCCCGCTTCACCCTCTCGACCAATATCGCGCGTTCAAGGACATGCGCGACAAGGGCATGTCGGAGGAGGAGATCGCAGCCGCGTTCTTCATCTCGACAAGCGTGGTAAAACAGCGCCTCAAGCTCGCTGAAGTGTCGCCGGCGCTTCTTGAGATATACGCCGACGATGGCATGACGATCGCCCAACTTGAAGCATTCGCCGTCAGCAACGACCACGCCAGACAGGACCAGGTCTGGGAGGCGATCAAGAACAGCTGGTCGAAGGAGCCATACCAGATCCGTCGCATGCTGACCGAGAACACCGTGCGTGCCTCCGACAAGCGGGCCCTGTTCGTCGGTCTGGAGCGCTATGAGGCGGCGGGCGGCGAAGTGCTGCGCGATCTTTTCCAGTCGGACGATGGCGGGTGGTTGCAGGACGTCCCGCTGCTTGAACGGCTTGTCACGGAGAAGCTGCAGATGATGGCCGACGAAATCGCCAGCGAAGGCTGGAAGTGGATTGAAGTCGCGGTGAGCTTCCCCTACGGCGCGACAAGCGGCTTGCGCGAGCTCGAGGGCACGCCGATCGACCTCACAGGCGATGAGCAGGCCACGCTCGATGCGCTGCGTGACGAGTTTGACAAGCTTCAGGCGCAGTACGAGGAGGCCGACAAGCTGCCGGATGAGGTCGACCAGCGGTTTGGCGAGATCGAAACCGCGATCAAATCGCTCGAGGCGCGGCCCGTCCGCTTCGATCCGGTCGAGATCGCGCGCGCAGGTGTCTTCGTCAGCGTCGATACGGATGGAATGCTTCTCGTCGAGCGCGGCTTTGTGAAGCCGGAGGATGAGGCGCCCGTGACACCCGAGGGCGACAACGATCCCGGCATCGACGAATCCGGCAATTCGGCCACAGGCTCTAATCAGCGGGCCATCATCACCATCGGTGGCCGGCCGGTCGACCCGGATGATGAGGAGGAGGATGGCATCAAGCCATTGCCGGATCGGCTCATCATGGAACTGACCGCGGATCGCACGCTGGCTCTGCGAGACAAGCTCGCGAACGACCCGGCAACCGCTTTTCTGGCCGTGCTTCACAAATTCGTCCGTGACACCTTCTCTCGCTACAGCGCTCAAGGCGTGGCGATGGAAGTCTTTGTCCGCGGCACGGTCTTTCCGGTCCAGTCCGAAGGGCTTCGGGATACGATTTATGCGCGCTCGATCAAGGCCCGCCACGATGCCTGGGAAAAGCGTCTTCCAGCTGACGTCGCCGACCTTTGGAACGCGCTCTCTGCACTGACGGGCACCCAGCAAACTGAGCTGTTCGCGCATTGCGCATCCTTCGGCGTCAACGCGCTCTACGAAAGGGCTGATCGCTACGGTAATGGCGCCATCTCGACGCACGGCGTCCAGCGGCGGCTTGCCGACGCCGATCACCTTGCTCGGGCAGTTGGGCTCGACATGATTGACGCCGGATGGCGCCCCACCGTCGGCAACTATCTCGGCCGCATCACCAAAGCGCGTATTCTGGAAGCCGTTCGCGAGGGTGCTGGCGAGCGCGCATCCCAGCTCATCGATCACCTCAAGAAGGGCGACATGGCCAAGGAAGCCGAACGCCTGCTCGCCGATAGTGGCTGGCTGCCCGAGCCTCTGCGGCTTGTCGACGGCGATGTCGAAGCAGTCGACAACAACACTGGCGACGAAGATGAAGCTCTGCCTGAATTCCTGGCAGGTGACAATGACGTTGCTTTGGTCGACGGGGAAGAAAAACAGCTCGACGCCGCCGAATAGGCCCTTTCCCTTCCGCACCTTTCGCCCGGCTCTCGCAAGAGTGCCGGGCGTTTTTGCGTGCTGTGGTGAGAGTGAGTGTCCGGCCGGGACGGCTTGAGCCCGTGCGGTCAGAGAGAGCGCCGATGGGCTTTCCCGGTCTCGCTCTCCGGAGGATCTCCGATGAACTTCCTGGCTCCGACATTAACCGGCACTCCGGTCCCTTCCGCCGCTAACCCTGCCGATCCAGCCGCAGCAGTCTACGCGGCAGCCCTGCGTCTACTTCCCCACCTCGAATGCGGCCGCCGCGTCGATGCCGTCGTCCTGCGAGCTGCGATGGAAGCCTCATTCGGGGCGTCCGACACGAGCGGTGCCTGGGACTGGAAGACGGCCTATGACGCCTGCGAGGCCGCGACCGTCCTGTTCCTTCGCAAATACGGAAAATCGCTTCTGCGCAAGGCCGGCTCTGTGGCGTCCGCGTTACCGCTTTTCAGCCGGATTGCAGACCTTCTGCCCACGCATACCCGCCGCTCTGAGGAAACTCAGGCGCTGCAGCAATTCTCGACGCCTATCCCGCTGGGCCTCGCAGCCGTCTGCGCAGCCGCAATATCGGCGTCTGACCGGGTGCTTGAGCCTTCCGCGGGCACCGGGCTGCTTGCCATCCTCGCCGAGATCGCGGGTGGCTCGCTTGTCCTGAACGAGCTTGCAGAGATGCGTGCGGGTCTTCTGTCCAATCTCTTCCCAACCCTTTCGGTCACGCGGTTCGACGCGGCCCAGATCGACGATCATCTCGATCCCGCCAGCTTGCCCACGGTCGTGCTGATGAATCCGCCGTTCTCGGTCCTCGCCAATGTGCACGGGCGCGTCGCAGATGCGGCCTATCGCCATGTCGCCTCGGCACTCGGCCGGCTTGCCGACGGGGGTCGGCTGGTCACCATCACCGGCGCGGGTTTCGGGCTGGAGATGTCGGCATGGCGCGATGCATTCCTGCGCCTCCAGGAGCAGGGTCATGTCGTTTTTTCCGCCACGATCAGCGGCGCCGTCTATGCCAAGCATGGTACGACGATCGACACCCGGTTGACGGTCATCGACAAGACGAGGGTTGGTGATCCGTCCTTCATGCCGGCTTCGCCCGGCTTTGCGCCGGATGTCGCGACCTTGCTCAGCTGGATCGAGAAGCACGTCCCGGCACGGCTGCCGATCGCCGAAGCGGCCAGGGTTGTTCCCGCCATTCCCGCGCCTCGGTCGGTCCGCGGTTATCTCGCCCGTCCTGTCGCAGGCCCGATTCACCGGCAGCTGTCCGAGCCAGTCGGCGTTGAACTGTCCTACGAGACGGTCGATTGGGCACCCGGCGAGGGAGCACGGCTGACCGACGCGATCTACGAGGAATATGGATTGCAGACCATCCGTATTCCTGGTTCGCAGGCGCACCCGACCAGGCTGGTCCAGTCCGCGGCGATGGCATCGGTCGCGCCGCCAAAGCCCACTTATCGTCCAACCCTGCCCGGCGATATCCTGACGTCTCTCTCGGACGCCCAGCTTGAAACGGTGATCCTGGCCGGCGAGGCTCATCATGGGTTTCTCGCCGGATCGTGGTCGGTCGACCACACGCTCGATGTTGTCAAAGCAGCGGCCGAGAACGCGCCAACAGCCGTGCGCTTCCGGCGAGGCCTCTTCATCGGCGACGGGACCGGCGTCGGTAAGGGCCGGCAGTCTGCGAGCATTGTGCTCGACAACTGGCTGCAAGGCCGGCGCAAGGCCGTGTGGATCTCGAAATCAGACAAGCTGCTTGAGGACGCGCAGCGCGACTGGGCGGCGCTCGGCATGGAGCGTCTGCTGGTCACGCCGCTGTCGCGCTTCGCGCAAGGGCGCACCATCACGCTTCCAGAAGGCATCCTGTTTACAACCTATGCCACGCTGCGCTCCGACGACCGTGGCGAGAAGGTTTCGCGCGTCAGGCAGATCGTCGAATGGTTGGGCTCGGATTTCGACGGAGTGCTCATATTCGACGAGGCGCACGCCATGCAGAATGCCGGCGGCGGCAAGGGAGAACGTGGCGATGTCGCACCCTCACAGCAGGGTCGCGCCGGCTTGCGCCTGCAACATGCGTTGCCTGGCGCCCGTGTCGTCTATGTCTCCGCCACCGGCGCGACCACCGTCGCCAATCTGGCCTACGCCCAAAGGCTTGGCCTCTGGGGTAGCGAGGACTTCCCGTTCTCGACCCGAGCGGAGTTCGTCGAGGCGATAGAGGCGGGTGGCGTGGCGGCAATGGAGGTGCTCGCCCGGGACCTTCGTGCGCTGGGCCTCTACACGGCACGCTCGCTCTCCTTCGACGGCGTCGAGTACGAACTGGTCGAGCATGAACTGACGCCTGAGCAGCGGCGCATCTACGATGCCTATGCGGGCGCCTTCGCCGTCATTCACAACCATCTCGACGCGGCCATGCGGGCCGCGAACATCACCGGCGACGGCGGCACGTTGAACCGCCAGGCCAAGTCCGCCGCGCGTTCGGCCTTCGAGAGCGCCAAGCAGCGCTTCTTCGGTCACCTGCTGACGTCGATGAAGACGCCGACGCTGATCCGCTCGATCGAGCAGGATCTCCAGTCCGGGCATTCGACCGTGATTCAGATCGTCTCCACCGGCGAGGCGCTGATGGAACGCAGGCTGGCGGAGGTGCCGACGCAGGAATGGAACGATGTCCGTGTCGACATTACGCCGCGCGAATATGTGCTCGATTACCTCAAGCATGCCTTTCCGGTTCAACTCTACGAACCCTTCACGGATTCGGAAGGCAACCTGTCGTCGAGGCCGGTGTTTCGCGACGGCCAGCCCGTTGAAAGCCGCGAGGCGCTCGCGCGCCGCACGGCCCTGATTGAGAAGCTGGCGAGCTTGCCACCGGTCCCTGGCGCGCTCGACCAGATCGTCCAGCGCTTCGGCACCGAGATGGTCGCGGAGGTGACGGGCCGGTCGCGACGCATCGTCAGGAAGGGCGAACGCCTAATGGTCGAGGGCCGCGTGGCCTCGGCCAATCTCGCCGAGACGCAGGCCTTCATGGATGACGTCAAGCGCATCCTGGTGTTCAGCGATGCCGGCGGGACGGGCCGAAGCTACCATGCGGAGCTTTCGGCGCGGAACACGCGCCTGCGCATCCACTATCTTCTCGAGCCTGGCTGGAAAGCCGATACCGCCATCCAGGGCCTTGGCCGAACGCATCGGACCAACCAGGCGCAACCGCCGCTTTTTCGACCGATCGCCACCAACGTGAAGGCCGAGAAACGCTTCCTCTCCACGATTGCCCGGCGTCTCGATACGCTGGGCGCGATCACGCGAGGCCAGCGCCAGACCGGCGGGCAGGGCTTGTTTCGCCCGGAGGACAATCTGGAATCGCATTATGCGCGCGATGCACTGCGCCAGCTCTATCTGCTGATCGTCCGCGGCAAGGTGGAGGGCTGCTCACTCACGCTGTTCGAGCAGACCACGGGGCTGACGCTGACGGACGAGAACGGCATCAAGGACGAGTTGCCGCCGATCACAACTTTCCTCAACCGGCTGCTGGCGCTTACCATCGAACTACAGGACATCCTGTTCGCGGCCTTCGAGCAGTTGCTCACAGCCAAGGTGGAAGGCGCCATCGCGGCTGGGGTTTATGATGTTGGGCTCGAAACGCTGCGGGCGGAGAGCTTCGTCGTCACGGATCGGCGGGCGATCTACACCCATCCGGGCACCGGCGCCCAAACGCAGCTCCTCACCATCGATCAGCGCCAGCGCAATCGACCCGTGCCCGTCGAGGAAGCTGTCGCCCATCTCGTCGACCAGCGCGCCATCCTGTTGGTCAACGAACGCTCAGGGCGTGCTGCCGTCCAAGTCCCCGCGCCATCGTTCATGCTAGATGATGGCGAAATCGAGCGGCGGGTCAGGTTGATCCGGCCGATGGAACAACACCGTGCGTCGCTGCGTATGATGGAGGACAGTCATTGGCAGCAGGCTGATCGCGCGACCTTCGCTGCCGCCTGGAGTGCCGAGGTCGCGAGCGTCCCGACTTTCTCGGACTCGACCATCCACATCGTCGCGGGGTTGCTGCTGCCGATCTGGAAGCGACTTCCAAACGAATCGAGCCGGGTCTACCGGCTCCAGACCGACGAGGGGGAGCGCATCATCAGACGCAGGGTTTCGGCCGCATGGGCCGCCGATGCGCTCGCAACAGGCGTCAGCACGCTGACGGCACAAGATGCCTTCAACGCCCTTGCGGATGGGCGGACGATGCTCGACCTCGATGAGGGACTTCATCTGCGCCGCGTCCGCGTCATGGGCGCCAATCGCATCGAGCTGTCGGGCTTCACCGATACTATGCGCGAGCGGCTCACGGCCTACGGACTTTTCCATGAGATCATATCCTGGAAACTGCGCATGTTCGTGCCTGCGGACGCGAGTGGACCTGCGGTGCTTGCCAAGGTGATCGAGCGTCATCCGATACAGCGCATCAGCGAGAGGGAGGCCAGCTGATGCCGCCTCGCGATGCATCCGAACTCGCAAGCCGTCTCGCCCAGCGGGCGGAGGCGGTTTGCCGCCGCTACCTTTCCAATGGTCGCCGCCAGGGCCGCTACTGGCTGGTTGGCGACGCCCGCAATGCACCGGGGCGCTCGATGTTCGTCCGTCTCAAGGGATCGGATTCCGGCAAGGGTGCTGCCGGGAAATGGACCGACGCCGCCACCGGCGAGCACGGCGACCTTCTGGACGTCATTCGGGAATCGCTTGGCCTTGTCGATTTCAAGGAAGTTTTCGACGAGGCGCGGAGCTTTCTGTCCATGCCCCTAACGACGAACGAACCAAAGGACCGGCGGGAGCAAGCCGGTCCCGCTGCGGGCGGCTCTACCGAAGCGGCGCGGCGGCTGGTCTCCATGTCGCAGCCGATACCAGGAACGCTTGTGGAGAGGTATCTGCGCGGACGCGCGATTACAATCTTGCATGAGACCGGGAGCCTTCGGTTTCATCCGCGCTGCTATTACCGTCCAGAGAGCGGCCCGACCGAAACATGGCCGGCAATGATCGCGACGGTCACCGACCTCAAAGGCAAGCTCACCGGCGCCCACCGCACCTGGCTCGATCCGGGCGGATTCAGCGAGGCTCATCTCGGCCGCGCTCCGATCGACACGCCAAGACGGGCCATGGGCGAACTGCTCGGTCACGCCGTCCGCTTCGGCTGCTGCCGCGATGTCATGGCGGCCGGCGAAGGCATCGAAACCATGCTGTCGCAACGCATTGTCCTGCCCGCTATGCCGGCACTCGCGGCGCTGTCGGCGGCGCACCTGTCCGCAATCCTGTTCCCTGACACATTGCGTCGGCTCTACATTGCCCGCGACGATGATCCGGCAGGCGACGCAGCAGTGGCAACCCTCATCGAACGCACCAGCGCGGCCGGTATCGAGGCGATGGTTCTGACGCCGAAACTTGGCGACTTCAACGAGGATCTGCGTCTGCTCGGCGCCGATGCGCTGAGGGGGATCCTGCGGGTTCAGATCGCGCCACAGGATGTCGAACGCTTCATGACGCTGGCGGCCTGACCGGAAAGGGGAGAAGGGGCCGTGCCAGCGATGCGTGGCTCGCGTGCGCGGGTGGATCTTCGCTCGGCGAGGGCCGGCCCACGGCCTTCAAGAGGGCGATCGGGCGCCGGCCGGTCCGGACAGGCAATGGCTGCGCCCGGCTATTTTCCGGCGGCCCTTGCCACCCCACGCGGCGGGCCGCGCGGGGCCCCGTCTTCGGGCCTTTCCATCGCGAGGCAAAATAGCCGGGCTTCGCCATCCTCCACTCCCGTTCCGGCCCTGCGCTGACGCTGCGGGTGCAAGTCCGGATCGTCCATCGCCTTCGTCGCCATGAAGGCCGCGATGGGCGCGGCCGGTCCGACGAAGGCAAGCCGCCATGAGCACCGAGCACGATACCGAATATCAGTCACAGACCGCATCATCACCCATGGACCACGTCCTTCAGGAGCTTCAGCTCTACGGCTACCGTCCCTTCGACGACGAACCCGATCCGCGCCCGCTTCCCGAAGGCCGGGTCGTGGCAGCCAGCATCGCCGACATCTTCGACGCTCTCGTGGTGGCGATGGCCGACACACGCCTTGAGCCCGACCTCGAGGAGCTGCTGTGGGGCACGGTCAATCTGTTCCATCGCGCGACCAAGCGGATCGAACGCGAGCTCGATGAAAACGAAGTTGGCCAGCAACGGCTGCAGCGCGAACAGGATGGATCCGAGGTCAACTCGGTCGAACTCGAGCGCCTCATCGCCCAAGGTCAGACCCTGCTCGAACGCCGCAGCGGCTTCGAATTGATGCGCGACCAGGCCGCCGAGCACTACGAGCGTCACACCCACTCGATCTGGCGCCCGCGTTCGGGCTCTGTCGTCAACCACCGCAACCTGACCGCGGCACTGATCGACAGCCGGGACTTCGTTGCCGCGAGGAAGCACGCAGACGGCCAGGTGCTGTTGCCACCTGGACCGAAAGTCGCCTTCACCGGAGGACTCGATTTCAACGATCATCGGCTGATCTGGGCCAAGCTCGACCAGGTCCATGGCAAATATCCGGACATGGTCCTGCTCCACGGCGGATCACCAAAAGGTGCCGAGCTGATCGCGGCCAAATGGGCTCACAGCCGCAAGGTGCCGCAGATTGCCTTCAGGCCGGACTGGACCAGGCATGCCAAGGCCGCGCCCTTCAAGCGCAACGACGCCATGCTCGACACCTTGCCGATTGGCGTCATTCATTTCCCCGGCTCTGGCATTCAGGACAACCTCGCCGACAAGGCCCGCAGGCTCGGCATTCCGGTGATGAAGTTTGGTGCAACGTGAAGGGGCCACCAGTCGACCCGCCTCAAGTCATTCGCTCTGATTCCCGTCACTCTTGGCGCGTTGATCGGACGACCGCTCCTGCCGATGTGGCGTCGATGAAGGCGAGGCGGTGGACCACGAGGTTCACATCGCACCTGGTCTTGGAATGGAGGACAGGGAACCGATCGCCGCGTTTGTCGGCGCAATTCCTTGGTCCGGTCCAAGGGCCTGATGCCATCAACCCATGAAGGGTCGGACTACGCAAAGCGTGCCGCCGTTTCGGCCTTGCCTTCACGGTGATCGCGGCCCTCGGCCGGACACATCGGGCGCCTGTCACGCGGGGATCGCTCCCCGCTTCCAGAACAGGAGCCGGAAAAATGTCCCTCGTAGAAGCCAACGCCTTCGCCTTCAGCCTCGCCACCAGCCTGATGGTCAGCATCGTCATCTTCCGCGCCGGCGACGGAACACTCACGGTCGTGCGGGCCGACGAATATGAAGGAGAGGTCTCCCAGATCGTCCGCGAGATCGATCCGCACGAGCGATGATCCGGACAAGTTGCGGCCGGTGATTCTCTGCGTCCGGCCTGAGAGGCAGCGCTACACCTCGAACCGAAGTTGTCGTTGATCCGACGGCGACACATCGCCTAGCGACGACAGTGTTATGCCCAACAGGCGGATGCCTTTCCGCACGGGGAATACCGACCTCAGGAGATCGGCCGCGAGCTCCTCGAAATCACGAAGCTCGATCGGCATCGCCACCGTGCGGCTGCGCGTGATCTGCTGGAAGTCGGCGAATTTGACCTTCAGCGTGACGGTTCGGCCGCGGATGCCTTTGCCTTCGCAGTATCCCCAGACTTTGGCGATCAACGGCTTAAGTTCGGCGAGCGATGCATCGAGCTCGACGATATCGGCTGCGAAAGTGTCCTCCGCGCCGATTGATTTGCGCGGCCGATCCGGTTCGACGGCGCGTTTGTCGATGCCGCGCGCGATCTGATAGTACCAGAGCCCTGACTTTCCGAAATGCTGCTGCAGGAAGGGGAGCGACCTCTCCTTGAGATCGGCGCCGGTCTCGATACCGAGCGCTTCCATCTTCGCGGCTGTCGCGGGGCCGACACCGTGAAATTTCTTGACGGGCAAGGTCTCTACGAAGGCGGGACCGTGACGTGGCGTGATGACGAACTGGCCATTAGGCTTGTTCTGGTCGGAGGCCATCTTGGCGAGGAATTTATTGTAGGAGATGCCGGCGGAAGCAGTCAGCCCGGTTACCTCCAGGATCTTTGCCCGGATCAGCTCTGCGATCGTTGAGGCCGCAGGAATATTGAACCGGTTCTCCGTGACGTCGAGGTAGGCTTCGTCGAGCGAAAGCGGCTCGATGAGATCGGTGTGTTCGGCGAACACGTCGCGGATCTGGGCCGAAACCGCCCGGTATACCTCGAAGCGGGGCGGTACAAAGATCAGTTCGGGGCATTTGCGCTTTGCCGTGACCGAAGGCATGGCGGAGCGAACGCCGAACGCGCGGGCCTCATAGCTTGCGGCCGCGACCACGCCGCGGGCCGCGGCCCCACCGACGGCAAGCGGCTTGCCGCGCAGTTCCGGATTGTCGCGCTGTTCGACCGAAGCGTAAAACGCATCCATGTCGACATGGATGATCTTGCGCGGGCCAGCGCCGCGTTCAGGGGCCATTTGCCTGCAATGTCATTTCGCCAGGGTGTAAGGTTCGTGCTTCCGGATCCTACAATCTTCAGATCGCAAATTCAGCCTGTCTGCGACCCTGGCGGAGACGCGAAATCGCAAAGCTTGCACCTGGAAGGGGACGAAGGACCTCGTGTTCGGGCTGCGTCATGTCGAGCCAAGCCGCGCGTTCGTCCCGGCGCAGCACTACCATCTGGCGCTCATGGTAGGGCGCAATATCGTCGTTGGCCTGGATCGTCAGGATTGCGTAGGCTTCCGACCAATCGCGGGTCGCTGGCCGCCAGATGCCGGCGAAATAGAACCAATCACCGTTTGCGAGGCGAAAGCTGTAGTTCTTTCCCTGGCTGCGATGCCGGAATTCGGACGCCGGCACCAGGCAGCGATGGCTCGGGAACGATCGGTCCTCTGCGCGTACGACCGTGAAAGGTCGCCCGCCGGGTTCCCTGGGTTGGAGACCCCATGGCAATTCAAGCATCTCAACATCGCCGCCATAGCGTCTTATGATGATGCGGCGTTCGTCGAGCGGTGCGTCAGTTGATCGAAGCCATAAGGCTGGCCCAGCGCGGAAACCGGCTTAGCCGAGAGGGCGTGATATCGGCGCTCCGGCAAAGCCAATATCGCGGTATTGCATACCCAGACGTCGTCAAATGGGATGCCAGGCAGGACAATGGCGCCGCGATGACGGCCTTGCACGTGGTCGAGAAAGGCCGGTTCAAGCAGATCAGAATGATTGCTCGAGCGTCAGAGACGTCGGCCCTTTGATTGATCAACGCGGACGCGACGCCTCTGGTTTGAGGATTTCACGAGATGCCCAAGGCATTCTCCAGTTGCTGCTACGTCATCTTTGACCGGTCAGCGATCTTTCGACGTTGCGCCCGTGCGTAGAGCTCGTCACGCAACTGGCGTTTCTCGGCGACGCGCAGCCAGGCGAACCGATGGCTGCTGCGATCCCACGCGACGAAATGGCGCTTGACCGGCTCCAGGCAATCGAACGGTTCATCCGCTCGATCCACACGCCCAACCTTCCCGATGCCAGGTTGACCGCTGTCCAGCGTCGGCGCCTTGGTCACATGCTGCGATGCTTGGACGGTCGCGAGGAACAGGCATCCCATTTAGAAGTCGCAACCGCCTTGTTCGGCCGTCGGCTGGTCAACGCCGCCGACTGGCACGACCCGGCGTTTTACCAGACGCAGCCTCGTGCGCGACGGGCTGAAGATGGTCGAGCGCGGCTCTCGCCAATTGCTGCACGCGCGAAGGCGCCATCACTGACAAGTCCCGCCGGCCGCGCTGCCCAATTTCTTACTCCGTTTTCAAGCCGACGGTTACTGTCAATCATGAAGCGAATGGCTGTTTGCGCCTCATGTCCGCCGTTTAACAGCCGCGCCAATCGAGAACTTGGCATCATCAACGACCGAGCAGGAATGCCGCGCAACCATCACATCGCTGCTTCCTGCTCCATCTCCTTCATGTCCTGAAAACGATCCGCGATCCGCGGATGGAGGCGGCCGCCATCCGCCGCGCCTATGGCTACGACGATTTCGTCGGCGGCCGGTCCATCGGCGATCTGGAAGTTGGCTGTGATGAAATGCGAGCGGCGGCCGTTCTCGCTCTTGTGCATCATCGGCAATGACAGAAGCGCGCCCGGCGCGTTGCGCGTGTTGCAGAATTCGAGATAGGTCGTGCCGCCGACGGCATCGCGAAACACATTGCCGAAGCGCAGCGTGTGGATCATGGCGGAAGCGTGTTCGATCTCGCCAGCGACCCCAACGGCGGCGGCCTTGCCGTAGCTCTCGATGCGCTCGGCAGGCATGAGTTCGAGCACGCGTTGCGTGAGCTCATGTCCCAAACGGGGTGCGATAGCGACAATCTCCGGCCGCAGGTTCTCGACGAAACCGCGCCCCGCCCATGGATTGCGCAGGACAGCGGCGACGACGATCGATCTTACCGGCCTGGCGCCGGCCTTGCCGCCTTCGATGTGCACTTCTTCGATGAAGGTGCAGACTTTTCGCAATTCCATAATTTTGGGCCCTGTTGGTGGAAGCTCAGCCTAATCGGATCTAGCGGACGGGTATTCCTCCGGTTCGTAGGAAAAATCGACGTGCACCCCGCTTGGAAGCGGTGTAGCGTTCATATATCCGCGACGGCTTAAATTGGCCCTTCGCGAGGCGGAAGACCGGGCGTGGACCACGAGTCTCAAATTCTCTCTTTGCGGGACGCCGCCAGCCTCATCAACTCGGGTGGCGATCTCCAGTCCGTGTTGCGAGACCTCGTGCTGGCAGCCTGCCGCCATGCCAAATGGACGCTGGGCTCGATCATGAGCATCGATGCGCCGCATGGCCACGCCTATGTCATCGTGCGCCATGACCCCACGCTCATTCAACGCAGTTTGCCTGACCGCTGGGAATTGGCGACCAGTCCGTCGATTGTCGCGCTCAACCGGAACGAGCCGGTCTATATCAGGGATGCGCGTGTGTCCGAGGAGTTTCCTGGCTATCGCCGGGAGGCGTTCGAGCGCGACTATCGCAGCGTGCTCGTCATGCCGATGAACTGCGTCGACGACGACGGCCGGCCAATGGTGCTGACCGTGGTCTCGCGCGAAATCACCGAAGTGAGTGCCGAGGATATCGCGTTCATTGGCATGATCGTGCATTTGGGCGAGATAGCGGTGGAGAAGCAGCATCGCCTGCGCCAGGAAAAGCAAGCAGGCGAGCGTCTGCAGCGCGCCTTGTTGGCGCACACCTCGCTTCTGCAGCAGGCTCTGTCGGAAGGATCGGTGGTCTCACTCGCCGACAAGGTCGGCGAGCTGTTACCCAATGCGGTCGTGGTCATTGATTTCCACGCCAACCTGGTCGTGGCTGGCCGCTCGCCGAGCGAAGCGCATTTTGATGCCGCGGCCTGGCGCCAGGCCGTTGGCGGCGCGCTCAACCGGCAGATCGTCAAGGTCGCGCGCGGCGCGTCGGAAGCGCGCCAGGAGGAGACTTTGTTCGTTGATGACGGCAAGCATCGCCTCAAGCTTTCGGTGCGCGTAGAGCCGCTCACAATCGATGACGAAGTGGTTGGCGCGCTCATGATTTTTCCGACGCCGCAGCAATCGGGCCAACTCGACCAGATGCTGCTCGACAGCGCCAAATTCGCGCTCAGCGTGCAGATGATGCGCAGCTTCGTCCGCTTCCGCTTCGAGACCAGATCGATGACCGAGCTTTTCCTGGAAGTCGTAGAACGACGCTGGCGTGACGAGGCGGATATCGTCAACCGGGCACGGCGGCTGGGGCTTGACCTGACCGTACCGCAAAGGCTGATTGTGGTCGACTACGCCGACGCGGCCAAGCACGGCGGCGGTGGTCTGGCCGACCCCCATCATACCCTTGTCCGGCTGTTGGACCAGGCAGGCGTGGCGGGCACCGTCATCGCCGTAGAAGGCGATCTTGTCTGTCTCGTGGTGGGCGATAACCGGGAGAGCATTCGCCTGACGAAATTGCCCAACACAATCGCTGCGGAGTTTGGCCGCCATTTCGGACGTGAGCCGGCGGTGCTGGTTTCCGAAATCTGCGCCTTGCTGGCCGATTATCCCACCGCCTGGGAGCGTTGCCGCCGCATGATCCGCATCGGGCGATCTTTCGGACGCACCGGCGTTTTCGCCGGCCAGGATTTTGGCCCGCTGCCGATGCTGGTCGCTGCCGCCGATGTGCCTGATGTGCGCAACTTCGTTGACAAGAGCGTCGGCGCCTTGATTGCGCATGATCGCGAGCACCACACCCCCTATCTGGACACGTTGTTTGCCTATCTGCGCGAAGGTTGCCGCAGCCAGGCTTGCGCCGATGCGATGGGGCTGCATGTCACCACCTTGCGCTATCGCCTGTCGCGCATGGAAGAGCTGTTCGGGATCAAGCTCGACACGCCCGAACAACGCTTCGCGGCCGAACTGGCGATCCGCCTCAGCGGCATCATCGACAGCCGGTTGCCTGAAAACCGCTAGAGCCATTTCATCGCGTCATTGCCGTCGCTGGGGCGGTCCCGCCAGGCGCGGACCTGCCGTGCTTCTGCTTGCTCGGGATGGCAGCAGCCGGTTGCCAACTCCTTCCTATAGATCTGAGGAAGAACCGCTGCCGGCCCCTGCCTAGCCTCCGTCCCAGAAATGTGGAGGAAGGCAATGGCGGACGCTGTAGCACAAAGGACGATCGACCCGATCGCCTTGCGTCGTGCCTTCGGAACTTTCGTCACGGGGGTCACAGTCATCACGACGCGCGACAGCGACGGCAAGCCGCGCGGCATGACCGCCAACTCCTTCACCTCCGTCTCGCTCGACCCGCCGTTGCTTCTGGTCTGTGTCGGCAAGTCGGCGGCAAGCTTTCCGGCATTCAATGAAACGAGCGCTTTCGCGGTTAATTTCCTGCATGAGGGGCAGGTCGATGTTTCATCGGTCTTCGCCTCCAAGGCGGCGAACAAATTCCAGTCGGTCAATCATGACAGCGCCCACACCGGCGCGCCGGTCCTCACCGACAGCCTGACATGGTTCGACTGCACCGTTCACAACCGCATCGAGGCCGGCGACCACATCATCCTGATCGGTCAGGTCCAGGCCTTTGGGACGAGCCCGTCGGCGCCGCTCGGATTTTGCCGCGGCCGCTACGCCAGCGTGAAGGATCCGCTGCCGGCCGGCTGGCTCGCCTCGCAGGATATGATCATCGGCTATCTCGTCGAAGCGGGGGACCGCATCCTCCTGTGCGCCGACGGCAAGGGCAGCTGGGTGCTGCCGACGGCGCGGCGCCGCAAGGCCGACAGCCAGCTTGTGCTGGACGGCGGCGAGGCGCTGAGCCTCGTTCCTGAAAATACCTTCCTCTATTCGGTGTTCGACGTCGCCGACAGCGACCCCGGCTATCTGATCTACCGCGCCGAACTGAGCCGCGAGAGTGCCGAAGCCGCGCTTGCCGACGGCCATGCCTTCTTTTCCGTCGACGCGCTGCCCTATGAGCGGATCGCCACGCATGAATTACGCGCCATGCTGCGCCGCTATGCGCGCGAGCGGCAGGACAAGCGCTTCGGCATCTACATCGACACCGGTGACGGCGGTCGCGTCGCCATGATCGACGGCCAGTCGCAATCGTGGACGCAGGCGGCGTCCGAATAATGAATCTCCCAGGACAGACAGCATGAAAACGACGATTGCATCGCTCGAAGGCTCGCGCCAGAACCTGTTCATCAACGGCGCGTTCGTGGCGCCGAACGGCGGGCAGTATATCGACAGCTTCGACCCGACCACCGGCAAGCCCTGGTACCAGTTTGCCGAGGCCGGCGCCGAGGATGTCGGCGCGGCTGTCGAGGCCGCGCGCGCCGCTTTCGCCGCTCCAGCCTGGCGGCGCATGACCCAGACCGATCGCGGCAAGCTCGTGCGTCGGCTGGCGGAACTGGTGATGGAGCACGCCGATGAGCTGGCGCTGATCGAGACACGCGACAATGGCAAGCTGCTCAAGGAAATGCGGGCGCAGATGCGCGCCATGCCCGACAGCTACACCTATTTCGCCGGCATGGCCGACAAGCTGCTTGGCGACACCATTCCAGTCAACAAGCTCGACATGCTGAACTTCAACCTGCGCGAGCCGATCGGCGTCGTCGGCATGATCACGCCGTGGAACTCGCCGCTGATGCTGCTCGCCGGCACGCTGGCGCCATGCCTGGCGCTCGGCAACACGGTGGTCGTCAAGCCGTCCGAGCATGCCAGTGCTTCCACACTCGCTCTGGCCGAGCTGATCATGGAAGCCGGCTTCCCGGCCGGCGTCGTCAATGTCGTCACCGGCACGGGTGCTGTGGCCGGCGACCCGCTGACCCGGCATCCGGGCATCGCCAAATTGGTCTTCACCGGGTCGACCGTGACCGGCCGGCGGATTGCCACCAACGCGGCGCAGAATCTCGTTCCCTGCTCGATGGAACTCGGCGGCAAGTCGCCGCATGTCGTCTTCGGTGATGTCGACATCGACCATGCCGTCAACGGCGTCGTATCCGGTGTCTTTGCGGCGGCGGGACAGACCTGCGTCGCCGGTTCGCGCTGTTTCGTCGAGGCCAGCGTCTACGATCGCTTCGTCGAGGCGCTGGTCGAGCGCACGAGGCGCGTGCGGGTCGGGCTGCCGACGCTGGAAGAAACCGACATCGGTCCGCTGGCGCTGTCGGCGCAGCTTGCCAAGGTGGAAGGATATGTCGCCTCGGGTGTGCGCCAGGGCGCCAGCATCGCGGCCGGCGGCAGGCGGCCGCAAGCGGCCGAGCTTGCCGGCGGCTGGTATTTCGAGCCGACCGTGATGACCGATACCGACAACAGCATGGACTTCATGCAGGAAGAGCTGTTCGGTCCGGTCGTCGGCGTCATGCCGTTCTCGTCGGAAGACGAGATGATCCGGCTCGCCAACGACACGCGCTATGGGCTCGCCTCCGGCATCTGGACGCGCGACATCAACCGCGCGCTGCGCTTTGCCAGGAATGTCGAGGCAGGCACGGTCTGGATCAACACCTATCGCGCTTCCTCCTTCATGTCCGCCAATGGCGGTTTCAAGGAGAGCGGCTACGGCCGGCGCGGCGGCTTCGACGCCATGGAGGAGTTCTCGCGCCTGAAGAACGTCGTCATCGACTACTCCGGCGCCATGCAGGACCCCTTCATTATCCGCCTTCGCTGACCAACCCGACACACTGGGGAGACCGACATGAAATTCGCCGTTTCGCTGACCATGGAGCGCTTCTCGCCCGACATCCCGATGTCGAAGGTGAAGAGCAATCTGCTCGAACTGGCACGCATGGCCGACGAGGGCGGCTTCGAGACGTTGTGGACGGCCGAACACCACACGATCGAATGCACGATCTCGCCAAATCCATTGATGACGCTGACTTGGCTTGCCCAGCATACCGAGCAAATAAGGCTCGGCACCTCGACACTGGTCGCGCCCTATTGGAGCCCGATCCGGTTGGCCGGCGAGGCAGCGCTTTGCGATCACCTGACCGGCGGACGTCTGGAGTTCGGCATCGCGCGGGGCTCGTACCAATACGAGTTCGACCGCATGGCCGGCGGCATGCCCCAGCAGGAGGGCGTCGCCTATCTGAAGGAGCTGGTTCCGGCGGTTAAGAAGCTCTGGGCGGAAGACTATGCCCATGACGGCCATTACTGGAAGTTCCCTTTGGCAGCCGGCGTGCCGAAGCCGCTGCAGAGGCCGCATCCGCCGATCTGGGTGGCCGCGCGAGACCCGGGCACTTTCGACTGGGCAGTGAGCATCGGCGCGTCGATCCTGTCGACGCCCTTGTCGGCGCCGGCGGCCGAGATCGCTGCGCTTGGCGAGAAGTTCCGCAAGGCCGTCGCCGATCATCCCGAGGTCCCGCGCCCGCGCCTGATGATGCAGCGGCGCACCTGCGTCTACGAACGGGCGCAGGACTGGGAGATCGCCGTCGGTCATGCCATCGACTATGGCCGCGCCTTCGAGAACTTATTCCAGAACATCGGCACCGTGCAGAACGGCTTTCCCGAAGCCGTCCCCTACGAGAGCGTCAAGGGCAAGGACAACTACGATCCGGAAAACATCCGCCGCAACCTGATGTTCGGCACGCCGGACGAAGTGATCGAGAAGCTGCTCGACTATGAAGCGGCGGGCGTCGACCAGTACTGCCTCGGCCTTACCTTCAACCTGCCGTTCGAGCTGCAGAAGAAGACGATCAAGCTGTGGGTCGACGAGGTGATGCCGGTCTTCGCCGCGCGCGAGCGTGACAAGGCGCGCCAGGCGGCGAGGGCGTGACCATGGCGTGCTCCGGCCATCTCGATGTCGAAGGCGTGCTGATCAACTGGCGCCTCGAGGGCAAGGGCGACGTGCCGCTGGTCTGCATTCATGGCGTCGGCTCCTATCTCGAAGCCTGGAGTGGCGTGGCCGGGCGGCTGAAGGATCGTTTCGCGGTCCTCACCTTCGACCTGCGTGGCCATGGCCGCTCCAGCCGGGTCAAAGGCCGCTACGAGATCGACGATTTCGTCAAGGAGACGCTGGCGCTGGCCGATCATATCGGGCTTGCCACCTTCCATCTGGCAGGGTTTTCGCTGGGCGGTTTGATCGCACAGCGTCTTGCGCTGACGCATGCCGAGCGCCTGCAAAAACTGGTGCTGCTGTCGACGGTTGCCGGCCGCACGCCCGAGGAACGCAACGCGGTGCGCGGTCGGCTGGCGGCGCTGATGGCCAGCGATGCCCCGGCGCATCACGCCGCGTCGCTGTCGCGTTGGCTGACCGAGGAGTTTCAGGACAACAACCCGGAGATTGTCGCGGAGCTGCGCCGGCGTGACGCCGAGAATGACCGCGATTGCTACGCCGCCGCCTACAGAGTTCTCGCCGAAACCGATTTCGGCGGCATCCTCGACCGCATCACTTGCCCGACACTGATCGTGACCGGCGAGGACGACCAGGGTTCCAGCCCGCGCATGGCACGTCTGATGCACGAACAGGTGCAGGGCTCCGAACTCGCCATCCTGCCTGGGCTCCGCCATTCCATCCTGATCGAGGCGCCGGCTCTCGTCGCGGACACGATGGCCGACTTCCTGCTGGGCGCTGGTCGCGCGAGAGGGGCGGTCGCGCATGGATAGCGGTCTTCGCGGAGCAGGTGAGGGCATCTCGCCGGCAACAGGCCAAAGCTTTCCCCGTGAGCGAGGGAATGACGGCTGCAAACATCCTCCACGGCAGCGGAAGACCGGACCGGCTCGGGCATCGCTAAATCCGCGAGCCGTCCGGAGGATGCCGACCTCGTCGGCAAGGGATTGCGAGATCATGACCGGCTGAACGGCCATGAGGGCAAGTGAATGAACAACAACAAGGGGAATACGCATATGACAATCTGGACCAGACGACAGCTGACGATAGCCGCGGTGGCGCTTGCGCTTGGCGCATATCCTGCCCATGCAGGCGCGGTGCTAGACCGTGTGATGGCAGCCGGCACGCTCAAAGTGGCAACCGACGCCAACTGGGCGCCGCAGTCCTTCGTGAATGCCAGCAACGAGCTAGACGGTTTCGACGTCGACGTCGCCAAGGCAATCGGCAAGCACCTCGGCGTCAAGGTCGAGTTCGTCACGCCCGGCTGGGACATCATCACCGCCGGCAATTGGGCGGGGCGCTGGGACATGCATGCCGGCTCGATGACGCCGACCAAGAAGCGCGCCGAGATCTTCGATTTTCCGGCGGTCTACTACTACACACCGGCGGCCGTTGCCGTGCACAAGGACAGCAAGGCGAAGACTTTGGCCGACCTCGACGGCAAGGTGGTCGGCGCCACCAGCACCTCCACCTTCGAGGCCTATGCCAAGAAGGATCTGACGCTCGACGCCGCCGGCGCGCCGCCCTTCGAGTACAAGCTCAATCCGAAGGAGGTCCACTCCTACGAGAATTCGACGACCGCCTTCGACGACCTTCGCCTCGGCGACGGCGTGCGCCTGGACGCGGTGGTCTCTTCGTTGCCGTCGATCCTCGACGCCGAGAAGGCCGGCTACCCGATCAAGCAGGTCGGCGATCCGGTGTTCTACGAGCCGCTGGCAATCGCCATCGAGCGCGGCGACCCGGAACTGTCGGCCAAGATCGCCGACGCCGTGAAGGCGATGAAAGCTGACGGCACGCTGAGCAAGCTTTCCGAAAAATGGTACGGCCAGGATTATTCCAAGACCAACTAGCTCCCTTCAAAGGCGGCCTTCCCCTGGGCAGGCCGCCGAACAGCCGGTGCTCAAATATGCTCTATCCCGATACCGTCGAAGCCGAAATCCTCGTCCATAAACCCTGGTTCGTGGCGACGATGTTCGGCGCCGTCCTGCTTCTCTTCATGGCTTTCAACATGTCGAGCACCAGCTTCGCCGAACTCATGCGTCCGGTGATCGGAGAGCCGTCGACGAGCGGCCTCTACGGGCGCTTTGCTATCGGCTTCGCCATAGCGGTGATCTTCACGCTCAACGTCGTGCTGATTGGTTTCGCGCCGCTCAAGGTCCAGATCGGCATCGTCTGGCTCGAACTGCTGCTGCTGTTCATTGCCTTCTTCGAGACGTTCCACCTCAGCCTGCCCTTCATCAGGGAGAAGCTGCCGTTTCTGATAAGTCAGGGCGTTGTCACCACGCTCTATGTCTCGGCGATTTCCATCGTCATCGCTTCAGTCATTGCGGTGGCCGGCGCGGTCGCCAAGCTTTCCAGCAATGGCTTCGCCTACGCCATCGCCAGTTTCTACACCTCCTTCTTCCGCGGCCTTCCGCTACTCATGCAGGTCTACCTGATCTATCTCGGCCTGCCGCAACTCGGCTTCGTCATCAATGCGGTGCCCGCCGGCATCCTTGCGCTTTCGCTCTGCTACGGCGCCTACATGACCGAGATCTTCCGCTCCGGCATCCAGAGCATCGATCGCGGCCAATGGGAGGCGTCGCGCTCCATGGGCTTCGGCTTCGCATTGACCATGCGCCGCATCATCCTGCCGCAGGCGCTGCCGGTCATCATTCCGCCGACGGGCAACCAATTCATCTCAATGCTGAAGGACTCTTCGCTGGTCTCTGTCATCGGCGTGTGGGAACTGATGTTCCTGGCGCGCACCCTCGGCCAGAAGACCTTCCAGCACATGGAGATGCTGATTTCCGCAGCCATGATCTACTGGATGCTGTCGATCTGCCTCGAACTGATCCAGGCGCGGATCGAGCGACATTACCACAGGAGCAAGGTCCGATGAGCGCTCCCGCCATCATCGAAGCGCGCAACGTGTCGAAGTGGTACGGCACCTTTCACGTCCTGAAGGAAATCAACCTGACGGTTCATAAGGGCGAGCGGATCGTTATCTGCGGCCCTTCGGGTTCCGGCAAATCGACGCTCATCCGCTGTTTCAATCGCCTGGAGGCGCATCAGGAGGGCGAGATCACCGTCAACGGCGTCGCTCTGCATGGGAAGATGGGCAATGTCGCCGACGTGCGCTCCAACGTCGGCATGGTGTTCCAGCACTTCAACCTGTTTCCGCACATGACGGTGCTGATGAACTGCATGGCCGGCCCGATGTGGGTGAAGGGCGTGCCGGAAAGGGAGGCGCGCAAGACCGCGCTTAAGTTCCTCGAGCGGGTCCGCATTCCCGAGCAGGCCAACAAGTTCCCCATCCAGTTGTCCGGAGGCCAGCAGCAGCGTGTGGCGATTGCCCGCAGCCTGTGCATGGAGCCGGCTGTCATGCTGTTCGACGAACCTACATCCGCGCTCGACCCGGAAATGGTTTCGGAGGTGCTGGAGACGATGACCGGGTTAGCCCGCGACGGCATGACCATGGTGTGCGTGACGCACGAAATGGGGTTCGCACGGGCGGTAGCCGACCGCGTTATCTTCATGGACGCCGGTCAGATCGTCGAGGAGGGCACGCCCGACGCGTTTTTCAGCCGCCCGCGTCACGACCGAACCAAGCTGTTCCTCAGCCAGATTTTGAAGCATTAGCCTCCAGCAAAGGCTGCTTTTCCGGTCGAGTTCCTGGAAACTTAGCGGTAGACTAGGTGATTGGTTACGACGACCGAGACTGCTAGCGACGGGGACGGCATATGTCGGCGACTGCGTTTGCATTGACTGTATTCATCTCGTGGGCACTGGGACTGCTGATCGTGATGGAAGTGATCCGTACATATCTGGTGATCTCTGGGAAGGTCGCAGCAAACGGCTTTACGCCAGATAACGCGGCTCTTTCTCCCTTTATGCAAAGGTTGGCCCGCGCCCACGCCAACTGCATAGAAGGGCTTCCAATCTTCGGAGGTCTGCTCGGAGTCGCGATCCTTATTTCAAAGACCGATGTGACGGATCCGCTGGCTTCTACACTATTAGCCGCGCGAATAGTTCAGTCGATAATTCACCTCGTCTCCACGAGCCAGGTCGCGGTCAGTCTCAGGTTCACTGCGTTCACAGTGCAAATGGTAATTGGTGCGTACTGGTCCTGGGCGATGTTGAGGTGAAAAGTGCCAGAAGCCCGGCGGCCCGTGGCGCATTGCGCGGGAGCCGAAAAGAGGGGCGCCCGACGTAGGGGCGGATTGGCAAAATGCCGATAACCAGACGCTCTACCCATTCAACGCGGTACAAAACTATGCCGCGCGTTCTCAGCCTGGGTTTTTCCAACTGTTGCCCGACTATCCGCTGCGCTTTCGGACACCCGGTTGATCAGCAAATTCGGAACAAAGCAGCACAGGCTACGTTTTCAGAGACGAGGTCCATCCGTTCAACCGACCGCGTTTCAAGTGGGCAAGAGAGTGCTCTTTAGACGCCGAAATCCTGATGGTCTATTCGAGCGATTGCGCATTTATATGTGGCCGCGCCGCTCCTTCTCGCGATCGTTTCAGTATGTTTCAAAGCGTATCCTCCGTCTGAACGCCACTCCAACGGCCGTCGCGGCGGGGGTGGCGGCTGGGGTTTTCGCGTCTTTCTTTCCACTAGGGTCCCATTTCGCCATTGCCGCCATCGTGTGCTGGCTGATTTCAGGAAACATGGTGGCGGCAGGGCTAGGAACATTTGTCTTTGGCAATCCGCTGACCCTCCCGTTTGTTGTGGGAGCGACTTGGGAGACCGGCAAGATCATGTTGCACGGCCACATGCAAAGTCACGAACGGCCAGCCCATCTGAGTGAGATGTTGCAGACCCTTTCAATTTCGCAACTGTGGGCACCGGTCTTAAAGCCCATGCTGTGCGGTGCGGTGCCACTCGGGCTGATTTTTGGCCTGTTGTTCTATGGCATCACCCGCTATGGCATGACAGTTTTCCGCGAACAAAGGCGCAAGCGACTGGCCGAAAAGGGGAGCCTGCTCCAGTAGCAGGAAGACATCGTGTTATCGCCCCCTCTGTCAACTCGACATCGCCGTTCTGGAGGGTGAGTTACGGAAGGGCAGCCGTAGAAATGCGTCCGCTCGTCGGCAATATCGCCGCTATAAGCGCGTCCCTACAACTGGCGGCCCGGATATCTGGAGCCTCCGTCATGGGTTCCTCGCCGCACTTTTATTGATGAACGCCCCGTCTGCCGAATGGCAGCTATCCGCCGTGCTCGCCCCGATAGCGGACTGGCCGTTTCCCCCCCATTCGGACAAAGCAGCAAAGAAAAACCCGCCGACCGAAGCCGACGGGCTTTTTTCCTCGTACTACGCGGCTTCCCGGGATGGCCCCCGCCAGAAATCCAGAAAACTCAGCGCTGCGGCCATCCGTAGCTTAAAAGCTCAATCGGCGCTGTAACCCGGTAGCAACAGGCGGCCTGATTTCGCAACGTGAGGCGTGTTGGCGCCTCCTTTGTGTCGCCTTGAGTGTGTTGGTTCTAAATTGGACGCCAGAATCTTTTGATCCCGGTCAAGGCGATGATTTCGCATACACTATTTCATCCCAAGCTCAGCACCATTTTCTTGGGTGACTTAGTGGTGAAGAAATCCCGGACCCCCTTATCAGTAAAACGGATAATCCATTCTCGCTTCTTTTGCCAGAAAGAGGCCAACCTGCAGTGGACCGTATGGGACCGCGTCGCCGACACACCTGCCAGCCTCGGCGGACGTGAACTGGTCGGATGCACGTCCTATCGCGCAAGTGCGGCCGCTTCCCTGTGACGCAGATTTATTCGCATGGGCTGGAGGCCGGTGCGCACCCGCAGCGGCCCGAGCCAGAAACTCCAAAGGGCTCGGAAGTACGCGCCTCGCGGGATGCCGACCAGGAAATTTCGCGCCAGTCTTCCTAGCGCCTTCCTCGGCCAAAGGCTGTCACCCCTTCCGGCCAGAATGAGACCGGCTCCTTGGGGCTCTCAGGGCGCGATCCCTCGGCAAGCCCAGGCGACATTTGCAAAGGAACGCGGGCCGTCCGGCTGGCCGGCCTGATATGCTTCGCGCACCGCCGCCTCGGCTCTCGCGCGATCCGGCGCATCGAGGGACGACAAGAACTTGCCGAACGGGCCCTCGCCTGCGGCCATCGGCGACCAATAGTCGTCAAAATTGCTGTAATCCATCCGGATCATCAGCTGCGTCTCGCTAACCTGCAGAAGCCCTTGCTCAATGAAGGTCGCCCTCATCTCTCCCGGCATCATCATGGGTTGGAAGCAATAGCGCGCACGAAACTGGCGGCCGGCTTCGCCGAGCGCCGCCACCGTATCGGCCATCATGCGCATGCCCGGCATGCCTCCCAGATGATCCCAGACAGAAGCGGCCACGACGCCACCAGGCCGAACGACGCGGCGCATTTCGGCCACAGCCTTGCCGGCGTCGGTAACAAAATGCAGCACCAGAAGCGCCAGCGCGCGATCGAAGGCTCCATCGTCAAAGGCGAGCGCGCAGGCGTCGCCCTGCTCAACCTTTATCCGCGGATCTGTTCTGCGCCTGATCGTTTCAGCCACGAAAACCGGCGAATAGTCGATGGCGGTGATCTCCTTGAGCTCAGCCGCCTTCAGCAGGGCAAATGTCAGACTGCCAGTGCCGCAGCCGACGTCGAGGATCTTCTCGCCAGCCGAGATGCCCGCGAAATCTATGAACAGCGGCGCAAGCTTCTGGCTCCATCGGCCCATGAGCTTCTCATAGCCGCTGGCATCATGGACTGTGAAAGTCGAAGTCACTTGTTCCCTCCCTTAATGCAACGCGGACACATGCTTGTTTGGCCGGCGCGTCGGTTGTGGGAAAGTATAACGCTCGCTAGAGATAACGCCACCAATGCGCACCAGTGAGACGAATTTGTCTGAAAATCCAACCGACAAGGTCATGCTGCGCGGCTCCAGCGCTCTGCTGGCGATGGGCCTGCTGGTTCTGATGGGCATCGTTGCCGCCACATACCTGCTCGCCGAGAAGTCGCGCATCAGTTTTGACGATGTAACTGCCGCGCGTGACACCCGCACCGCTGCCGTCGATGTCCGCAATTCTCTCCTCTCGGCGGAATCCAGTCAGCGGGGTTTCCTCTACAACGGCAACGAGATCTATCTCTCGCCTTACGATACGGCAAAGTCGTCGGCTCTTCGCCGGTTCGAAAAGTTGCAGCTCCTCGTTGCCGGGGAACCCGAGGCGGCAGCATCGATCGACCAGCTCAAGGCAATCATCGGCGAAAAGCTTGCCGAAATGGACAGGACCGTCGCCCTGAAGCGACAGCGCAAGGACGATGCCGTGGCGGCGATCGTCGCTTCCAACCGTGGCAAGGCGCTGATGGATCAGGCCAACGTCTACTTCAACGGCATCATCCTTGCGGCCGACGACCGGCTGACCGCGCGCGTGGCGGAACAGAGGTCCTACTTCGCCTGGCTGCGCATGATAACCATAGCCGGCGGCATTGCGATCGTTATCGTGGTCGGCTTCGCCTGGGCCTCGCTTTTGCGCCACACGCGCGAACTCAGCGCCGCACGGTGGAACCTCGAGGCTCTCAACAGCGGGCTGGAAACCAGGGTGCGCGAACGTACCGCCGACCTCGTGCGGGCCAATGAAGAGGTTCAGCGCTTCGCCTATATCGTCACCCATGACCTGCGCGCGCCCCTCGTCAACATCATGGGTTTCACCAGCGAGCTGGAAGCAGGTGTCGCCACCCTGCAGACGCTCATCGAAAAGTCCGGCATCGGCGCCAACGCGTCCGACCCCCTGGTTGCCAACGCACGAATGGCGGCGGAGGAGGACCTGCCGGAAGCCATCGGTTTTATCCGCTCGTCAACGCGCAAGATGGATGGGCTCATCAACGCCATCCTCCAGCTTTCGCGCGAAGGACGCAGGCCGTTGCGGCCCGAAGCCATACAACTTGCGGCTTTGATCGAAAGCACGGTTTCCAGCTTCCAGCATCAGGTCAAGGAAGCGGACGGGAAGATCGACGTCGACCTCGCAGGCGTGGAGATCGAGGCCGATCGCCTGTCGCTCGAACAGGTTTTTGCCAACCTTTTCGACAATGCAACCAAATATCGCTCGCCCGCGCGGCCGCTTCGCATCAGGGTCGGAGCAAGGACTATCGCCGGCGATCGCATCGCCATCGATTTCGAGGACAATGGCCGCGGCGTCGCCGAGCAGGACGTGGAACGCATTTTCGAGTTGTTCCGGCGATCGGGTCTACAGGACCAGCCTGGCGACGGTATCGGACTTGCGCATGTACGAGCCATCTTGCGCAGGCTAGGCGGCGACATCACGGTCAAATCAACGCTCGACGTTGGGACAACTTTCAGGATAGAGCTGCCGATGATCGCGGCATCAAACGAAAGAGCGTTTGCATGAGCCAAGCCGGCAAACCAGTAACGATCGTTATGATCGAGGACGATGAGGGCCATGCGCGCCTCATCGAGAAGAACATTCGCCGCGCCGGGGTCAACAACGATGTCGTTGCTTTCACCAACGGTTCCAGCGCGCTCGCCTACCTGCTGGGGCCGGACGGCTCTGGCGACGCGAGCGTCGGGCGTCATCTTCTTGTGCTTCTCGATCTCAATCTGCCTGACATGACCGGCCTCGATATTCTGCAACAAATCAAGGTCAATCAACATCTCAAGCGGATTCCTGTCGTGGTGCTGACAACGACCGATGACAGTCGCGAGATCCAGCGCTGCTACGATCTCGGCGCCAACGTCTACATCACCAAGCCCGTGAACTACGAAGGCTTCGCCAACGCCATCAGGCAGCTCGGCCTCCTGTTCACCGTCATTCAGGTCCCGGAAACGGCCTGAAAAACGATGCCTAAGACCAGGGTCCTTTACATCGATGACGACGACGCGCTCGCGCGCCTCGTGCAGAAAAAGCTCGGCCGCCTCGGTTTCGTCGTCGAGCATGCTTCCAGTCCGGAACAGGCTCTGACCAGACTTGAGGAAGGCGGCTTCGACGTCTTGGCGCTCGACCACTATCTGGGTGCCGGGACCGGGCTTGAATTCCTGGCAAGGCTTGCAACGCGCGGCGCCGGCCCTCCCGCCGTCTATGTGACCGGCTCTTCCGAAATGAGTGTCGCGGTGGCCGCCCTGAAGGCCGGGGCCAGCGACTTCGTGCCGAAGACGATCGGTGACGACTTCATAGCGCTTCTGGCCTCCGCCCTCGATCAGGCTGTCGCCAAGGCACGCCTCGTTGCCGAGAAGGAAGCCGCTGAGGCGCAGGTGCGTGCGGCGCGCGACCGCGCCGAACTCCTGCTGGCCGAGGTCAACCACCGGGTCGCCAACAGCCTTGCAATGGTCTCAGCGCTGGTCAACCTGCAGGCCAATGTGTTGACGGACAAGGGCGCCAAAGATGCGCTTGCCGAAACCCAGGCGCGCATCTTCGCCATAGCCTCGGTGCACAAGCGCCTCTACACCTCCGGCTCGGTCGGCATCGTCGAACTCGACGGCTATCTCGGCGGCCTCCTGGAAAACCTTGGCGGCTCGATGCGAGGCCAGGGGCACGGCGCCAACCTGATCAGCGATCTGGCGCCGCTGACACTCGGCATCGACGCCACGATCAATCTCGGGGTGATCGTGACCGAGTTGGTCACCAATGCCTTCAAATACGCCTATCCCGACAAATCCGGCGATGTGCGGGTACTCCTGCGCGAGGACAGCCCAGGGCGCGCTTTGCTGACCGTCGAGGACGATGGCGTCGGCAACGCCGGCAAAGTCATCAAGGGAACCGGGCTGGGAACGCGCATCATCAAGGCAATGGCTAGAAGCATCGACGCCGACGTTGTCTATCACGCACGCGACCCGGGGACAGCGGTGGTGCTGAGCTTTGCCCTGCCGCAGTGACGGGCTATGCGCGCTGGCAGGCTTTGCCTCCGCCATGGGTCATGCAAGGATGCGCCCGGCGTTTTCTTCAGGTGGAGAGTTCGATGTTTTGGCAGACCGGTAGATTCGCCATGCAGCAGTTGCTGCCGATCGCTGCTCTGCTGCTCGCAACCAATGTCGCCTCGATGGCCGAGGGGTCACCCGGCATTACCGTTCCGACGGTTCTACAGCCATTCGTTCCAACGGCGCCGAGCTGCTCGAAGCCAACCGACCTCAAGCCGATCCTGGCATTCGCCAAGGACAACAAGCGTGAGTTCATCGAGGGTGTCGATCATGGCCTGGCTCAGGCGGCCGAAGACAACCATCTGGAATATCGTGTCGCCCTCGCCGCCAATGACAGCGCCAAGATGATCTCGGACGTCGAGGCGCTGCGCGCCGAGCGGGTGGGCGGGATCGTTGTGTCTCCCGTAGACCCGGCGGCGCTGGCCCCCAGCCTGCAAAAGGCCATGTGGTCTGGAACCTATGTCAGCACGGTCGTCGCACCGCCGGCAACGTCGCTGCTCAACGCGCCGCAATATCTCACCGGGAAGGAACTGGGAGACGCGGCGGTCGCGTATATCAAGGACAAGTTCCACGGCCGAGCCGACGTGGTGCTGCTGACCCAGGACAGCCTGCAATTTCTCACGCCGCGGTTTGTCGCCATCCGCGATGCGCTCGACACGCTGCCAGACGTGCGCATCGTAGCCGATATCTCCCCCAATCCCGTCAGCAAGGAAGGAGGATTGGCCACGATGCGGATGGTCATCCAGGCGCATCCGCATGTGGACGTGGTGCTGGGCGCCGATGGTGTCGTCCTTGGCGCCCTGCAGGCGCTGCGGGAGGCTGGCAAGGACAGGCCGGATCAGTTCATCGGAGGGATCGACGGCGAGCCCGAGGCAATAGCCGAAATCACAAAGGGAGGTCCCTACAAGATGACGGTCAGCCTGAATTCGCCTGTCTTCGGATATGCGATGGGCCAGCATGCGGCCGACTGGCTCGAGGGAAAGCCGATCCCGCAAGCGATGGATATCCTGCCGCACGTCATCACGGCGCAAAACCTTGGCGACTATCAAAAGGATCTTGCCAATCCAGGCGCGGTCTATGCCGATCCGGCGCGAAGAGATGGCTATCTACGGATGTATGGCAACATCTGCTACGACAGCCGCGATCAA
This sequence comes from Mesorhizobium sp. U510, assembly GCF_059180695.1. Taxonomy (NCBI): domain Bacteria; kingdom Pseudomonadati; phylum Pseudomonadota; class Alphaproteobacteria; order Hyphomicrobiales; family Phyllobacteriaceae; genus Mesorhizobium; species Mesorhizobium sp. U510. The sequence goes on along the minus strand of NZ_CP180531.1, from coordinate 190,787 downwards.
TATCTCAATTTCCCCTGGTCGTCTGAATCTCGATAGTAGACGCACCATCCGGAGGCTGGGCAACAGGCCATTTGACCGGACCAACGCCATTACGACACCGACGTGTCGAATTGTTTGCATTCAAACGACTTTTGCGACGCTATCTCCGTGCCCTCACTTGGTGATCGTGGGAGGACACATGGGATCGCCCGAGCACGCAGTCGAAATCATTCGCGACAAGAAATGGACCGTCCGCGTGACAGCCTACGGCAACACGCTGACCTTCCCTTTCGAGGCCGAAAGTTACGCGCGCTCCTACGCGGACGGCCAGGCGTTCCGGCTTGGTGTCGAGGTAGCTGAACGCAAGAAGTGCGCGTGAAGGCTCGTGCGTTCGCCTAACACGTGATCGCGGTCTCGACCGCCAGGGAACGAGCTGGCTTGGCTCGATCTTTCACTTGGAGTCGGTATTGGCTTGTGGGACCGACGGGGTTCCAGAGCGAACCGGGTCCGGGATCAACTTCTGGAAGATCGCATCGTTCTTCGCTCGCCACGCTTCATCCGCAAGCCACAGATATTTCTGGTCGGGCATCAACGGCACGGCTTTGACATCGGCGCTGGAGATGCGGAGGTAGAAGCTTGTCCGCTCCTCGTTCACTTGAAGATAACGTAGCGGGACGACGATGCTGTCTTTCCCGGCGATAAAGAACCCACCGGAGGCAACGACTGCGTAGTCCCATCGGTCCTTCGTGCCAATCACGACATTTCGAACTTCGCCAACGATCTTGTCATCCGAGCTGCGGACCTCGGAGCCGACGATCTCGTCGACGCGAAGGCCAGGTCCAAGGTCGTCGAGATTGATGAGCGGGCGGGCGTCTGGGGCGTCACGATTGCCCTGGATACCCCCACCTTCATGCTGCTTAGGTTCGCCTGCTGCCAATTGCTCATCGGCAAGATCCTCATCATTACCCGCGAGCTTGGCCATTGACGGCGCGGCGATCAGTTGGCGGATATTGGCGAGCACGCGCTCGCAATCGTCGTGCAAACCGTATGTCCATAGAACGAACGCCGCATCCCTCAAGGTGCGCAGGTCATGGACCAGGTATCGGTTTTCTGGCTTGCGCAACTCAGGGCTCTTGAGCACGGCCTCCTCGAGTTTCGCATCGGAGATATTGCATACAGCGAACGCCGGGCTGACACCAAGCGCGCAAAACAATGCCAACGGCGCTGCAACCTTAACGAATTTCATATTGTTTCCCACAGGCGGCTTCTTGCTTTGACTTCGTGTGTCGAGCACGCCAATCGGGTGGAAATGTACCGCGGAACATTTGTACCAGCACAGCTCAACAGCCCGTGTGGATATTGGTTCCAGCGGTGGGGGTCGTATTTTTCCGAGTCGGCCTGAACACAACAAGCTCGCGTGGTGGTTTCGATCGCATTTGCCTAGCAGGCGATTGCGGTCTCGACCTCCAATACGGGCAACGACCCGTAGAACAGAACACCCGGGCGTCCTCATATTCGCCACTGGCCGGATCGCCGCAGCGGCTGAAGGCGATCACCCCAGCGGCGGTCTTAGAGCATGGACGACTCTGAAACCGGATGAACAGAAAGCGGTGTTGCAAGATTGCGGCGATACCACGCTCAACAAGTCGCACGCAGATTTCTGCGCCATGGCAAAGAAGATGGGCGGCTGAACCTAGGCCGGACGTCGAAGGCGGGCCCCAGGTCCGGCTTCGAGTAACTGCGGCTGGTGCTGTGCCTACAATCCCTCAGCTATAAAGGCTTCCCGGCGCGCATCATGGCCCGAGCGATGGCAAGCTGCGTTTCCGTCCTGGCGTTCTCCTTCTGGGTCATGTTGTCCGCCGCGATCAGCCGCCTAAGTGATCGCAGAGTTTCACCGCGCGACCAGCCGGCTTCCAGCATGCAATCGACGATGGCTTGAAACCCGGGCTCCATCGCCTCCTGGCAGTCGATGACACGGTCCGGATAATCGTTCGCTTCTCTTGGTCGACTGATCATCTCACCCCCGCCAAATAGCTGTCGCCGTGTTCGCGATGTTCGAAACAGACCAATGTGATGGTTGTCGGCTTTGCAAATCCGAACGGCGCGCGCTTCCCGCATCGTTCAAACTCACAGATGTGATTTTCGATCCGTCCACCTTGCCGCGGCGCCGCCGTCATTCCTTCGGCAAGCTTGATGGGTTCGTCGCTCATAGCGGATTGATCGGTCCGACTAGGGCAGGGTGGTCATTCGGTTGCTTGTTGACGACGGTCGAATTGACGTCGCGTCCGACAGGGTTGAACTGCAACTTGTCATCGATGTCGTGGCTGAGGATGTCTTTCAGGTATTCCTTCGGCGTCGCCGGGTCGAGCCAGGCGTCGTAATAGGCCTGGTCGAGAATGACCGGCTGACGGTCGTGCAGGTTTTTCATCAGCTCGCCGGCCGGCTCGGTGATGATGGTGCAACTCGTGATGTCGAGATTTGAGTTGTGGGCCCAAAGCCCGGCAAACGAAAAAGGAGCGTGGCCGGGAAGGTAGATGTGCCAAGCCGTCGGCCGGCGAGATCGTCCACTCAAAGAAGCCGTCAGCTGGGATCAAGCATCGTTTCGACTTGAAGGCGTCCCTGAACGCCGGCGCCGTATCGATGCCTTCAATCCTGGCGTTGAACATGGCCGCCTTGGGCATTTCCTTTGCCCAGAACGGTACGAGCCACCATCGCCCCTCCCGCAGGCGGTGGTTCCCGTTCTCGCCGGCGGTGACGAAAGGAACATCCTGCGTCGGCGCGAAGTTGTAGCGAGGCTCATCATTTCGCCCGATTTCCGCCGGCGCCGTCAGGCGGTAGAGACGGTGGATCTCCGACCATGTCAGATATCGGGTATAGCGGCCGCACATGACATATCCTCGATCGACAGGCTTCCCGATCCTTCGGTGCAGCTATCCTGCCGACAGTGAACGAAATGAGAACAAAATAGTCAAGCGCCTCTTGACCGGACAGGAATATGTTCCTTATTCCTGACCTATCTGAGCAGGAAAAGGGCCATGGGAAAGCGCCAAAATGCGCCGATCGGCGAAGCTATGTCCGAATTGGAGTTGGCGGCGCAGCAAGCCATTGCTGCAGCCGGGGGCGACGCCGTGGTCGCCTTGCTGACCGCTCTGGCTAGGAACGCCGAACTTGAACGGGAACTCGCTTTGTCACGCGCGGCGGTCTCGAATGGCTTTTCTCGCGGCTGGCACAAGGCGCGCCCCTAGATGGTGGACACTGCCGAAGACAATTTCCGGATCGAGGTTTGGGATCGGGAGGAGAAGACGCATCTCGAAACCATCTGTCGAACGCCGGACGCGGTGGTGAGCCAAGCGGCCTGGCACGCCGCCATCCGGCGCCGGCCGGGCATGCTGCTGATCCACTACAACAGCCGCCACGTTATGGAGAAGATCGTTACCCCGGGCGAGGTGAAGGTTCCGCCGCAGACGATCATCGACGGCAGTATTCACGCCGGACTGGACGTCGCGCTGGGCGACTTGCGCAGCTGGCACACGCTGCGTGCGTGGTGCACGACTTGCTCGCATCATGCCGAGGTGAAGCCCGAGGGTCTGATCCGGCGCTACGGCAAGGAAGCTCTGTTCAGCTCGGTGGAGCGCGCTCTTTTCTGCACGAGTTGCAAAAAGGGAGGACCGGTTCGGATGGAGATACACAGCATGCCGCGAAACTGAGAGTGGTCGTCGGCGCTGTTGATCAGTGTCTCGAATTTCGAGATGACGCGCGGGCTCCAGGCTCGCGCCTGCTCCACCTTCGTCATCTTGCTTTCGAGAAGACGATCGTTGACTAGCGTCACGCCAGATCCTCAACCTTTCCTCGCGACAGCCTACTAAAAACGAGCGCGGTGCGAATGGATTGAATTCCTTTGTTGGCACGACCCCCCTCCACGGCAACTTTCTGGGTGGTTCGTCTCGGAACCGCACCGTCTTCTTGCGGCCCAAACGAGACATACTCGGTACGCCGCCTTGTGCGGTTGGATGGAGCAAGCTTTCATCCAAGTCACGTCAAACCGTTATCGGTGGACATCTCGGCCTGCAGTTCGCTTCATCATTCTTGATAGCCAGGTGCCGCCATTGCCTCCCTTCTTCATTTCATAGAGCGCACCAACGACCTCACGAACGGGCTGATCTGCCCGAAGGACGGCTGAAGCCTCGACCGCCTATGCCGCAATGGCGCGGCGCGCGTTTCTTCCCCTGGGCGAAGCCCATTCCTCGCGGAACCAAGAAACGCGCGCCTGCGCCATCCTCCGCTTTGCTGCGGTCGCAAGCGATGCGGCGGCGGTCGCCTCCGGCCTCTCGATCGCCATCGAGGTCGCATGGTGCGGGCTCGGAAACGAAGAGACGGAGACTGAAAAATGGCTACCATCGGCACTTTCAAGAAGACCAATGCGAACGAGTTCACCGGCGAGATCGTCACCCTCAGCGTCCAGGCCAAGGGCGTGCGCATCGTCCCCGACACAAGGGCCAGCGGCGAGAACGCTCCAAGCCACCGCGTGGTGGTCGGCAAGGCCGAAATCGGCGCCGCCTGGTCCAAGCGCTCCAACGAGGGCCGCGACTATCTCGGGCTCAAGCTCGACGATCCGAGCTTCACCGCTCCGATCTACGCCAACCTCTTCGCCGACGAGGAAGGCGAGGGCCACAGCCTCATATGGTCCCGCCCCAGCCGCCGCAACGGCGAATGAATGAAGATCCTCTCGCCTGGCAATCGCGCCGGGCGAGAGTTCTCTAGGTCTGATCAGACCGTCGCGCAAATCGTAAGCCCGCGCCGCCGCCATTTTCCGCAAGGAATTCGATTCCCGCTGTCTCAAACGCACGGCGGATCGCAGCTAGATTGTTTCGGTGCGGAATACGAATACTCCTCTCGAAGTCTACTATCGTAGTTCTGGAAACAGCCGCTGCCTCGGCTAGGTCCCCCTGACTCCATCCGAGCATGGCTCGTGCAGCACGACACTGCTGAACAGAGATCGCATCACTCTCAATATCGTTCTTTTTGGTTGACATAGGTCAAAAAAGCCGCTTTTAGTATGCCACCCTACGGAAGTCATTGATGAGGTCTGGCGAAATAGCCTCGCTCGGCCCCACTACGCGACGACGTTGATAGCTCAGAATCTTCATTGATTCTGACGATAGCTACCAATTGTCCTTTCGTCACGGGTGAGAACGGGAGGCGCCGGTGAGTGGAGGTAAGGCAGCTTCACAATCCCCATCAATTGGCGAAAACCAGCCGTCGGCCGATCCAGCACTTCTCCTATCCCTTGCCTGGATTGACGCTCACGTTGCGATGCTGGCCTCGTGCGTTCGGCAGCAGCAGGCTGAGGAGGGGGTCCTGGAGTGCGGTGCGCTCATGCCTGTCGGCGAAGTGATTGGGCGCGGAGAGAGGGTTGGCGCCGACCGCGACTGGCCTGATTTTCTGAAGGAAGAGCAGGATGGCGCTGAAAAGGCCGACGCGTTGCTGGCTGAGATTGTGGCGACGCCTGCACAATCCTTGGCGGGCGTGGTCGCCAAGCTTGCGGTCATCCTTCGGGAGGCGACTGACAACACCGACCTTTGCGAATTTCCGCTGTCGCATATCCGCTCTGCTTTGGCCGATCTAAGGCGCCTCACGCACGAAGCGACAGGCGACGAGCCTGCCGGCTGGCCCGCAGGCGACCAGTCGATCGGCGCGCTGTTCGAGCAGCCTGCGTCATCGTTCGCCGCATGGCGCGCCTTCAGTGCCTGGAGCCAGGGCGATGACGACGCCTATCGCGCCTGGACGAACACATTCAAGACACTGCAAGGCGCAAGCCAGCAAGCATCGCGAAGTGTCACCTGACTGCTCGGCGCCGAGATATCTCATCGTCCATTCGTCAATGACGGAATCCAAGGATTTCGCTCAAAGCCACGTCCCCCTATCAAATCCTTGAGAAGGGAAGGATGCGGATGAAGACGGATACATCGCAGTGGCGTGACCCACAGGCATATGCGTTCGTCCAAGGTGCCGCCGCCGATGCGATTGCCTGGGAGTTCCTGCGACGCAATCCCCAGTATCAGCAGGACTTCGCGGCCTCCCGCTCGGCCAAGGCGATGCGCGCATTGCGCCAGCGCTGGGGTTTGCAGTTTCGCCGCCAGGCCTGACCAGTCCGCAGTCGAGCAGACCGTCTATTGGGCGCCTCAGATCGATCCTGGGGTCGTGAACCTTGTCCAGATGCCGCCGGATCTGCGAGCGCAGGAAGGCAGTGCTTCCGACGTCCCGCTGGCCGCGGGCCGGCATGACGAGGTCGGTCTTCACACGCGCTCTTCGCCGGGCGGCACGCAACTGGCGCTTCTCGACGACGCGAAGCCAGGCGAACCGCTTGCCGCCATCATCCCGCTCGACGACATGGCGCACGACCGGCTCCAGGCGATCGAGCGGTTCATCCGCTCGATCCATAGGCAGCACGTTCCCGACGCTCGATTGACTGCGGCCCAGCGCCGACGCCTTGGCCTCATGCTGCGATGCCTGGATGGCCGCGAACAGCAGGCATCCCATTTTGAAGTCGCGACCGCCTTGTTCGGTCGGCGGCTGGTTAGCGCCGCCGACTGGCAGGACTCGCCTTTTCGCTACCAGACGCATCGCCTCGTGCGCGACGGACTGAAGATGGTCGAGCGCGACTACCGCCAATTGTTGCGCGCGCGGCGGCGTCAACTCTGACGAGTGCCGCCGGTCTCGTTGTCCACTGACTTGCGCTGTCTCCAAGCCGACGCCTACTCTCAATCCTGAAAAGAATGGCGGCTTTGCGCCCATTTTCGGTCATTGTCAGGCCCATCTTCCCGATCCCGAAAGCGGACATAGTGACCTGGGCCCGACGATTAGAAGCTAGGTGAGTTCAATCGCTTCTAGCAGCACTGCGCTGGTGGACCTTGAAGCGCAGGTAATCATCACAATCTTGTCCAGACGCCTCCTGCAATCGACGAACGAATGGCGGCGTCGATGAAAGCCAGGCCCTTGACGCCGTCGTCGACGGTTGGGAACAGCGTTTCAGGAGCTAGCGACCTATCTTGGCGCATGGCGACGATCGCCTCGGCGACTTCACGATACAGGGTGGCGAAAGCTTCTAGGTAACCTTCCGGGTGGCCAGCCGGAACGCGCGAGGCACGTCTGTTTGATTCATCTGCGCCTGCGCCGTTGCGGGTAATGATTTGCCGGTTCTGGTCGAGCGATGACCAGACCAGCTGGTTCGCGTCGCGCTGCGTCCATTCCAACGATCCCTTCGCGCCATAGACGCGAAGACTGACCTCATTCTCGTTGCCGATCGCGACCTGGCTGCACCAGAGACTGCCACGCGCGCCGTTTTCATAGCGGAGCATGATCTGGGCATTATCGTCGAGCCGCCGTCCTGCCACGAATGTGGTAAGCTCGGCACATAGTGCGTCAGGTTCGAGCCCGGTGACGAAACCGGCAAGATTGAAAGCATGGGTGCCAACGTCGCCAATTGAGCCGCCCGCGCCCGAACGTGCTGGATCCGATCGCCACTCGGCCTGCTTGTTGCCGCCGTCCTCGAGTTTCGTCGCCAGCCAGTCCTGCGCGTATTCGACCTGGACGATGCGGATGTCGCCCAGGTCGCCGTTGCGGACCATGGCGCGGGCCTGCCGGAGCATCGGATAACCGGTATAGGTATGGGTCAGTGCCACGACCAGCCCAGAAACCCGCGCCGCCTCGCGCAGCGACAGCGCCTCGGCCAGCGTCGTCGTCAGCGGCTTGTCACAAATGACGTGGATACCCGCATCAAGAAAGGCGCGGATAGCCGGCGCGTGCATGTGATTGGGGGTCACGATCGAGACCGCTTCGATGCCGTCGGCGCGGGAGGCCTCGCTGCGCGCCATGCCAGTGAAATCGGTATAACTGCGGGTCGGGTCGAGACCGAGTAGCTCAGCGGATCGTGCCGCGCGCCCCGCGTCCGAGGAAAAGGCTCCCGCGACCAGGTCGTAGCGGTCGTCGAGCCGGGCGGCAATGCGGTGCACCGCACCGATGAAGGCTCCTTCGCCGCCGCCAACCATGCCGAGACGGATGCGGCCACGCCTTCTAGCGAAACGGTTGCCGCTCATGTGCTCTCCATTGCCGCGGTCGATCGGGGACGTGGCGGGGGCGGACCTTGGAGGCCTCCCGCCGGCCATCACGCTGCCGCCCCCCGTTCGGCAATGATCTTGTCGGCGACACGCCAGGCATTGGCCATGATGGTCAGCGTCGGGTTGGCGCCTGTGCCGGTCGGGAACGGCGATCCGTCCACGGCGTAGAGGTTCTCGACTTCGTGCGCCCGGCACCATCTGTTGAGCACCGAGGTCGCTCCGTCGTCGCCCATACGTGCCGTGCCATGCTGGTGCGAGCAATTGCCGGTGACGCGGTCGGCATAGACCTTGCGGATGATGAAGGCGCCGCTGGCCTCCAGAATGTCGGCGCCGCGATCGATCAGGTAGCGTCCCTGGTCGACATCGTTCCGATGCGGCTTCAGTGTCACGCGCGCGACCGGCAGTCCCCAGGCGTCGACCACCGTTTCGTCGAGGTCTATGCGATTTTCGTGTTGGGGCATGTCGTGCAGCACCATGGCAATCGCCAGCGAATGGCTGAAGTGGTCGCGGTCGTTCTTCTTGGCTTCGGCGCCCCATGATGGCGTGCCCGGCATGCGCCAGTTGATCGGCAGCGGGATGCCGACGCCCGCCACCGCGATGTGGCCGCCTGAGACGAAGCCGCGCGATGCGTCGTGCTCGTAATGTTGGAAGGTCGAGGCGCTGACATAGCCGCCGCCGGCCCAGGCATAGACCGGATCCTCATAGGTGCCGACCGCAGCCGAGTATTCGTGAAAGGTAACGTTGCGCCCGACCATGTCGCTGCCATTGGCTACGCCTGTCGGGAAGCGTCCGGACTTCGACAGCAGCATCAGGCGTGCGGTTTCCATCGCGCCGCAGGCAAGGATGAACAGATCGGCCTCCTGCTCTATCGTGTCGCCGTCGGCGTCCTGGTAGATCGCTGCCTTGATGTCGCCTTGGCTGTTCAGAGTGAGTTCGCGAACCACGCAGTCCGGTCGCAGCTCGAAATTGCCGGTTGCAACCGCGTCCGGGATAAAGACGTTGAGCGCCGACGAGCGCGTTCCGGTCGGGTCTCCGTGCTGCTGTGCGAAAGCGCTGACCACCGTCGCCTTGCGACCGTTGAAAGGGCGCGACAAGGCGGCCTGCGGCGTCGGGAAGGCGTTCCAGCCAAGCGCGTTGCAGCCCTTGATGAACTTCTGCGCATAGCGCGACATCGGCATTGGCGGACACGGATAGCCGCCCGAGCGGTGCGACTCGAATTTGTTGGCGCCGGGCTGGCCGGACACGCCAAATGCCCATTCAACCTTGAGATAGTAAGGCTCGAGCTCGTCATAGGTGATCGGCCAGTCGGCAAGGCTGGTGCCCGGCAGGTCGCCGGCCACGGTGCGCAGGCGGAAATCGTTCTCGGTGAAGCGCGGCAACCAACCCTGCCAGTGGACGGTGCCGCCGCCAACCATCTGCGGCACCGGGCAGAACATTTCGGAACGCGCGTCGTCGGCGGCGGTCTCGCGCCATGTGCGCGGATTGAGGATCGGGTCCGGCCACAGATTGTATCGATTGATGTTGGCGAGCTCGTCTCCGCCAAAGCTTTCTTTCTTCCGCCACGGCCCCTTTTCGAGGGCCACGACCTTGACGCCAGCCTCGCAAAGGACCTTTGCGGCGGCGGCGCCGGATGCGCCGGCGCCAATGATGACGACGTCCGTTCTCGCGGGCTTGGTCTTATAGGCCATCGTGAAACTCCCTGACCTTGTCGGCTTCGCCCTCGGCGAAATACTGCAGCGTGGTGTAGCGGCCGATATGGACATCCTTCAGCGAGGCGGGGCCGGGAAAACCGATCACCTCCCAGCCGATCCGGTTCCTGTTACCGCCGTAGATGGGGTCGGCATAAAAACCCTGGCGCGTGTGGGTGACCATCAGCGGCAGGAAATCGAGATCGACCTCCGTTGAGGTCTGCTGCAGTGCGGGTTGGGGCGAAACCGGGCCAGCGAGCGCGTCGTTGACGGCGAGCGTCGTCGGCGCACCCGTGCCGGCCTGCTCCAGTTCGTGGAGGATATCGTCCTGCTGCTGTGGCGCCAGCGCGACGAAGTCGGCCGAAAACCTCTCGTGGGCGCGGGCGTCGAGGTCGAGCAGTCCGGCGACATAGCGTTCGCGCATGATTTCGATGCGCTGCATCCAGGCCTTGGCCGATGCGCCTTCGAGAACTTCGAAGCCTGAGCCGTCGGGTTTGGCGAAGATGTAGCCGATGCCGGAAAGATAGCGGTCGACGAAGTCCACGCAGCCTGCTTCGCGTGCGCCCGGCGTGTCGTCGGTTGGGATGATGCGGGCCATCGCGGCCTCCACCGTGGCGCGCTGATGCGGATTGAAGAAGGTGTCAGACATGGCATGTCCCTTGCTGCAATTATCGTTTCGGTTCGACGCGTCGGGCCAGCGCGCCACAAGCCTGATGCCTGGCAAAGCCCCGCCTGTGTTCTCCTGCGCTACGCCTAACGCTTGCGCGTTTGGCTGATGGCGACTGCGATAATGATGATGGCGCCGCGGGCGATCAGCTGCTGGCTGAATTCCAGTCCCATCAGCACGAGGCCGTTGTTGATCAGGCCGATCATCAGCGCGCCCATGATAGAGCCGACCACTGTGCCGGCCCCGCCGAACAGGCTGGTGCCGCCAAGCACGGCCGCGGCGATCACCGAAAGCTCGTCGCCTTCGCCGAACTGGAAGCGGCCGGAATGGAGACGGCCCGCATAGAGCATACCGGCAAATGCGGCCGCCACGGACGACAGCATCAGCACGCGGAATTTGATAGAGGCGGTATTGACCCCGGAGTAGCGTGCCGATGTCTCGTTGCCGCCGGTTGCCAGCACGCGCCGTCCGAACGTGGTGCGGCGAAGCACGATGTGGCCGGCGATGCCGATGATTGCCACCCAGACCAACAGGCTTGGTATCGGGCCGAGGTTACCGGCGCCGAAGACCGCCGCGTAGGGCTTGCTCAGGATGGGGATCGCCGCCGTGCCGCTGATCCACATGGCGACGCCGCGTGCGATGCCCATCATGGCCAGCGTGGTGAGGAACGAGGGAATTCCGATGCCGGTGGTCAGCCAGCCATTGACGGCGCCGACGACGACGCCGGTGCCCAGGCCGTAAAGGATGCCGCCGGGGATGCCGAACTGGTCGATGCCCATTGCAGTGGCGACGGAAGCGAGGCCCGCGACTGCCCCGACCGACAGGTCGATCTCGCCGGTGCTGAGCACAAAGGTCATCGTCACCGAGACCACGGCGATGATCGCGGTCTGACGGATAATGTTCAACAGGTTGTTGGGGTCGAGAAAGCCCCTGTCGCCCAGCGTCGCGGCAAAGACGAGGAAGATAACCACGAAGCCGATATAGATGATGTATTCACGCCAGTTGGCCAGTGCCGAGAATTTGCTGGCTGATGCGGCCGTGTCGGTCATTGGATAATTCCTCCGCGGGCTTCCTGCATGAATTTGTTTAGTTTCTGTTCGGCGTGCTGAAGACTGTCGATCGAGTCCGCCTTGGCGGCGTCGTCGAGGTCGTGACGAGCGATGTCGCGCACGATGCGGCCTTCCGACATCACCAGGATTCGATCGCAAGCGGCGAGCAGTTCCTGCAACTCCGACGACAGCACCAGGATTGCCTTGCCGGATTTGGCGAGGTTGCGGATCAGCGTCACGATCTCCGATTTCGAACCGATGTCGATGCCGGCGGTTGGTTCGTCGAGGATCAGCACCTCCGGTTCGGTCGCCAGCCATTTGGCGATGACGACCTTCTGCGCATTGCCGCCCGACAGCGTCCTGATGGTCGCTTTGCGCGAGTCGGTTTTGATGCGCAGGCGCTGGATCGAGCTTTCCGCCAGTGCCGCCGACTTGGTGCGATCGACCCATGTCTTCGTCGAAAGGCGATCAAGGTTGGGTAGGTCGATGTTGCTTTCTACCGAATGGAAGGCGACGAACCCCTGACGGGCGCGGTCTTCCGGCACCAGCGCAATGCCGGCGTCGATGGCATCTCGCGGCTTGGCGATCGAAACCGCCTTGCCTTTGATCCGGATCTCGCCACTAGTCATCGGCTGGACCCCGGCCAGCACGCGCGCCAGCGACGAGCGGCCACTGCCCAGCAGGCCAGCGACGCCGACCACTTCACCGCGGCGAAGCGTCAGATCGATACCGATCGGCTTGCTGGAGCCCGAAAGGCCGCGTGTTTCGAGCAGCACTTCGCCGATCATCGCCGTCTCGCGCACCACGTCGGAGAAGCCGCGAGAGCGTCGGCCGATGATATGGGCGATCATCGATTCCAGCGTGAACTCTGACATCGGCGCGGTGATGATGTGCTTGCCGTCGCGCAAGATGGTAGCGCGGTCGGCTATGCGGAAGATCTCGTCCATACGATGCGAGACATAAACGATGGCGACGCCCTGGCCGCGAAGCTGGCGCACATATTCGAACAGCCGCTCGACTTCGTTCTGCGACAGCGCAGTGGTTGGCTCGTCCAACACCAACACCTTGCACGGTTGCGAGGTCGCCTTGACGATCTCGGCAAGCTGTCGGTGTCCAGCCGGAATGTCGGAGACCTTGGCGTTGGGGTCGATCTCGACGCCCATGCGCGCGAAAAGCTTTCGCGATTCGGCCGCCGCGGTTCTGTCGTCGATGAGCCCGGAGTTGGTCCTGATCTCACGGTTGAGGAAGATGTTCTGCGCCACCGTCAGCGTCGGAATCAGGCTCATTTCCTGGAACGCCATAGCGACACCGGCATTGCGCGCTGCCTCGGCGGTGAAGGTGGCTAGCGGTACGCCGCCGATCTCGACCGTGCCGGAGGTTGGCGGTTGCACGCCGCGCAGAATCTTCAGGATTGTCGACTTGCCGGCGCCGTTCTCACCGAGCAGTGCGTGCACTTCGCCCGGGCTAACGTCGAGATGAACGTCGTCGAGCGCCCGGACACCGCCGAAACGCATGCTGACATTTCGCATTCGGACGGCTTCGGCTGCGTTGGCAGTGTTCATGACAACACCTAGGGCAAAACAAAGGTTGCGTCGGGTGGGACGAATGGTTCGGCCTGCCGGACAGAAACGCTGCGCTTCTGCTCGAACTCGGCCGAACCCATCTCCACCGGGAGGACCTGTCTGCGAAGTCTACTGCATGCTTTGCTTGATCTTGTCGGTGACTGGCTTGTGGTAGACCTGCTGCCAGGCATCGGCGAGATTGGCCTTGGTTACCGGCAGTGCCGGCAGCGCGACATAGGCCGGCGCCTGCTTGCCAAGCAAACCGTAGCCGGCCAGCATTGCCTCGGTCACGCCCTGGTCGTAGGGCCGCTGCGCTGACAGGCCCTTAACCGGACCGCCGCTCGCCATGTTGATGGCGACGTTTTCGCCGAGGTCGCAATTGACGATTACCAGGTCGTCCCGGCCATTGGTGAGGGCGGCGGAGATGACGCCTTCTGCGGGCACATCCCACACTGCCCAGATGCCCTTGATGCTGGGATGGGCGACGAGCAGGGCGCCTGCCGCCTTCTCGGCATCGCCTGAGAAGTCGGGACCGCCGATGCCTTGCTCGGCGACGACGTGGATGTCCGGATAGTTCTCGGCCAGCGTCTTCTTGACGGCGTCGTAGCGCTGCTTGGTGACGAAGAAATCGGCTGCATGGAAGATCAGTCCGACGTCGCCCTTGCCGCCAAGAGCCTGTGCCAGCAGGTGCGCGGTGGCGACGCCGTTGCCGTAGTTGTCAGCCGAGACGGAGCTGACGTAGTCCTTGCCGGCCACGAAGCCTTTCGGCACGTTGTCCATGAAGACGAGCTTGGCGCCGGCGTCGGCGGCCGCCTTGTAGGCCGCTGCGGTCGCGACCGGGTCGGTCGGAATCGACACGATGATATTGGGCTTCTGGGCCATGACGGTCTCGAGGTCGGACACCTGCTTGTCGGGCTTGAAGCCCGCGTCGGTAACGGCGACGACTTCGATACCCATGGTAGCGAACTGCGCCTTGAGGCCTTCGATTTGCGCCTGCGACCAGTCGTTGCCGGCATAGTGCATGACAATGGCGGCCTTTGCGTGCATGTCCTTAATCTTGGCGAGTTCCTCATCAGTGAGCTTGACGCTCGATGCGGCTTCCGGCTTCTCGCCGTTAGGTCCGAGGCTCATCACATGCTGGCCGATCTCGGTCAGCGCCTGGGCAGGATCGATGGCATAGGCGGCGTTCGAGGCGAGGCCCAGGCCGATCGTCAGACAGATTGCCGTCGACCGAAGCAAAGTTTTCATGCGCATGGTGTTTTCTCCCTGATATTGTTTGGTTTTCGTTATTGCAGTTACAGACGCCTCCCGGCGGCAACGCCGGTCGGCAAATTCAGACTTTCGCCAGTTCCGCTTGCACAAAGGCGTGGCTTTCCCGCGCTCCGGCGGCAGGATCGGCCCAGGCGTCGAGTTCGTTGCAGATCCAACCCGTGTAACTGATGTCCTTCAGGGCCCGGATCACGGCGCCATTGTCGCAATCGCCCCGGCCGACCGGCACGAAGGCGAACGGGTCGCGCTGCCAGCCCTTGAGGTGGACGTAGGAAATGCGTGACGCGTGCTCGCGCACCATCGCTGCCACGTCGCCTCCGGCAGCGGCCAGATGCGCGGTATCCGGACAGAACCCGATCGCGGTCTTGCCGAAGATCGTCCGAACCTCGTCCGGGTTCTCGACGATGGTGGAAAGGTGGGGGTGGTAGTGAGCTTTCAGGCTGCGCTGCGCGGCGATTGCCATCACCTTGTCGAGCGCAGAAGCCAAGGCATCGTAGTCGCTTTGGCGCGTCCCGTCGTGGCGCCGCGCGCCGCCGCCAACAACCAAATGCTCGGCGCCGAGCGCCCGCGCTGCGTCCGCTGCCTTGGTGACGCGCGCCAGTTCTTCGTCAAGGATGTCCGCGAAGATGAAGTTGCCGCCAGTATAGACCGAGACCAGCGACAGGCCCGTGTCGGCGAGGATCTTGCGCATAGCGGCGTAATCGTCGCCTTCGCTTTCCACGACATTGCCGTCGAAGAACTCAATACCATCATAGCCCGCTGCCGCGATATCGCGCGCGGCCTCGGCCATGTCCCCGAACGTCCGGTAGGCCAAACGGTTGATGGAGGTCACACCAACGGCGTCGCCCCCAAGCGGACCCCAGCAATTGGCGTGATAGGCCAGCTTCCAAGCAGTCATGGCGTCTCCTCCCGACACGGCTCAAATGCTTTTGTATTTGCAAACGCACCTTTAGTTGATAAAAAACAAAAGTCAAACTACTTTCTGTGTTAGGGACAAAATTGGGCATTGCGTCTTCTGAAAGTGCTCGTCCATGGTGGACCAGAAAGGAGCAATCGGCTGTGGCTAGGACTGGCTTGGGAGGCACCGCAGTTGCGGATCCAGATCGATCCGGGGAGACAGGTTCTCCGGCGGCGGCCGATCGCGTAAAAGCCCTCGAAGCCGAACGCCAGAGTCTTGTTTCGCTTCTCAACATTCTGCGCTCAAGTGAGACTTGCACGCGCCTCGACCTCGAACGAGAGGCCAGGCTAGGACGCGCCGTGGTCACGGACCGGCTGTCGACGCTTGCTGCTTTCGGCCTTGTTGACGAAGGCGGTGTCGGGCGCTCCATAGGCGGGCGCGCGCCGCGACTGGTGCGGTTCCGATCGGAGGCCGCGCGCATTCTGGTTGCCAACATCGACGGCGACACCATCGGCCTTGGTCTCGCCGATCTGGACGGGCGGCTGATCCTTGAGCACTACGAGGATTTTGACGCCGCTTCCCCAGCGCAGGCACTGTTCAATCGGCTCGAGGCGCTGTTCAACTGGTCGCTCGGCAAGGATGGTGCTCCGCTGTGGGCGATTGGTCTGGGGGCGCCGGGCGCGGTTGAGCAGAAGGACTCGAAAAGCCTGGCCGTCCCCAAGCTTAGCGCGATGCCTGCTTGGGACGAGGCGAAGCTTCTGGAACGTTTGATACATCGTTTCCAAGCGCCAGTCTGGGTGCGGGGCGCCGTGCAGATGGAAACGATGGGTGAACTAAGCGCCCTTTCAGTACAAGCAAGCCGCGACATGCTTTATGTCGACCTTGGCTCGGATATCACCGCCGGAATCGTCGTCGACGGGCGCCTGCATCGTGGCGCGCAAGGCATAGCGGGACAGATAGGGCATATTTACGCCGGCGAGCCGCACAAGCGCATTTGCGGTTGCGGCAATGTTGGCTGCCTGCAAACCGTCGCCGGCTGCGATGCCATCGCTGAAGCTGGCCTACGCGCGGCGAAAGAGGGACGAAGCCGTCTTCTCGGTGAAACGCTCGCCGCGACCGGGAAGGTGACGGTGGCAGACATTGGCACGGCGGCCCGCCTTGGCGATCCGTTCTCGGCCGACCTGCTGGCGCAGTCCGGACGGCTGATCGGGACCGTTCTGGCGACGTTGGCCAATATGCTCAACCCGTCGATGATCGTTCTCGGCGGCGAACTGTCCCAAACGGGGGACATCTGCCTGGCGGCGATCCGGGAGGGTATCTACGGGCACGCGCAGCCGCTCATCAGCCGCGATATCAGTATTGTCCATTCGCGCATGGGGCGGTCAGCTGGACTTGTCGGTGCCGCAACCGTCGCCGTGACTGAACTGTTCGCACCAGCGTTCCTCAGCGAATGGATCGTATCTGGCACGCCGCTTGCCCACGCCGGGGTTACCGGTTTGCTGGCCGTTGCCGAGAAGACTGCTATGACTGGCGGTTGAGCGTGCAGTCCGCCCGCTGTCGCGCAGTCACCGCGGTCAGCCGTGATGCTTGCAAACCCGAACCCCTGCGGTAGGTTCGATCCAATAAAGCTGCCCCGCAGAGGTGGCGGGCGGGAGGAGCAACGGGATGCAGAGAGCTGATGCAGCAATTCCGTCTGGATGTGCGTTGCCGGTTTCGTCCGTCGCGCGTCCACTGGTTGCAGGTTTGGGGCCACACGGCGAACGGCCGGCATCTCCCGAATTGCTGCTCCCATCTGCCGACATGCTGGAGCGCGCCAGGGAAAGAGCCTTCCGCGTGGCGATCGTGCTGCACACGACCGCTTCGGATTGGGCGCAGCGTCAGATAGCGGGCATCAAGGCCGGCTTGGAGCTGGCCGGCGCCGTCGTCGTTGACATCGTCGATTGCGGCTACGACGCGGCCACCCAGATCGCAGCGATCGAGCGGCTGGTGCAATCGAAGCCTGATGCCGTGATCAGCATCCCCGTCGGAAGCACGGCCGTGGCCGCAGCTTTCCGCAAACTGGCGGTCGCCGGGATCAAGCTCATCCTACTCGACAACGCGCCTTCCGGCCTGCTTCAGGAGACCGACTATGTAAGCGTCATATCGTCGGACAATTTCGGCCTTGGCCAGATCGCCGCCAGTCTAATTTCGCCGCACATCCGGCAGAACGGCACAGTCTGCGTGGTTGCCTACAATGTCGACTTCTTTGCGACGGCGCAGCGTGAGATCGCATTCGGCAAGTGGATGCAGCACGAGCGCCCGGACATCACACTGACGCAGCTGAAATTTGAAGTGCCAGCAAATGCCGGCAGCGCGGTTGGTCTCTACCTCGATGCCAATCCTGACCTGGATGGACTGTTTGTCGTCTGGGACGAGCCAGCAGTTGCATCGCTGCCGGCTTTTTCTGGCCGCTCCCGGATCCCGGTCATGACCACGGTGGATCTCGGTAGCGCGATCGCTGAGGCCCTTCTTGAAGGAACGATCGTCAAGGGAGTTGCCGCGCAGCGGCCTTTCGAACAGGGCGAGATCGCGGCGATGGCCGCGATTGTCGGGCTGACCGGCAATGCTGTGCCGCCGTGGATTGTGCTGCCGGGGGTAGCCGTGACCTCTGGCAATGTCGCGGAAGTCTACAAGCACGTCGGCGGCGCGCCCAACTTCTATTGAGATGACATTACGAGAGGTTGCACGAAGGCGCGACAAACGGTTGAATCTTTTTTGACGTTTGGCAATACGTCAGGAGCAAATCCGACCTTGGGGTGTTGAAAAAATTCCCTGGCACTGGATCCATAGCTTCCATCTAAACAACGGGCGGGCCGCATCAGTGCGGGCTACTCTGAGCGAAGCTAGCCTTCATATGCCGCGATGGCATTGACATGACCATTGTCCGCGCCACGAAATGGCTATGCGCGATTGTGGTAGCTGCGCTTCTGTTGGCGGTGCTTGGCATCCGCAGTGCCGCTGTCGTCATTGCAAGGGAAGTGTGCATCAGGTCTTAAGATGTTTCCGTTGCAGCGCATGGTTCCAAAATTCTTTGTGATACTTTTGCGGTCATCGAGCCGGATGAGATCGTATCTTCGAAGGTCGCGGTCTGGAACGGCGGCTTCCAAGCGACCTAGCCGAAAGCCGACCGTCTGCAGTCGGCCCCAAAATGATACGCTGGAAACTTCGAGGGTAGGGACAATTCGTGGCGCAAACGAGTTATAAGCTCCGAGCAGGTATCGCTGTTCGCGAAACGGGCGATTGCCGGACATTGTGATGTCGAATGTTGGCCAGCTGCACAGGTCTGCCCTAAAAGCCTTTGAACGCCAGCTTTGCGCCCCATGTCGGCTGTTAGAACCCAGTCACTTCCGACCACTGAAAGCAGACAATAGCGGCAACCACGCTGGAGGCCCTAGTTGCGCCTCATGTGAGCCGAAGAGGCAACTAGGATGCGTCGTCTTAGCCGGTCGACCTAGGGTCATTTGGTTTCTGCGTCTGAATCGCGAGCGCCAAGTTAGCTTCGTGCAGAGATGCATGACGCGTTGGACTGCCGACCCTAGCCTTGGTCGTCGTAGGCTGCGAGCGCTTTGGCGACACCCCCAACGAGATGTTCAAGATCACTTGCATGTTCGTACGCAGTCCCGGTTTGCGCAAATTGCATCGGCGAAAAGTCAGGCGCTATACGCTTGACCTCTGCCATAGTGCGCTGAGCTTCCTTCAGTTCGCCGAGTTGCGCGTAGCACCCCGCCAACCTTGTCAGTCGCCAGGGGGATTTTGAGGGGACCTTGGACATGCTGACAAGCGCGGCCTTGTAGTCTCCAGCTGAGTATAGCGCGATGGCGCGATCATAGTGGTACCAATCAGGATGAATCGGGTTGATCCGTATCGCACTGTCAATCGCCGCGAGTGCTTCAAGAGGCCTGCCTCTCATAGAGAGCAGGAATCCCATTTGCGCAATCGTATCGGCGTCATAGGGATTGAGGTCGAGCGCGCGCTGAAGATGATGCTCAGCTGCTTCGAACTGGCGCGCGTAGATCAAAGCCTGGGCGAGCACGCGATGGCAGCGCGGCTCTTCCGGCGCCAAGGTCACCGCACACTCCGCGCGATCGATCAGCGAACCAAGCAATGTCGGGGGCGCCTCGGCATAGCCAGCGATAATGAGATCGGCGAGCACGGTGTAGGAATGCGCCAGGGCGTAGCTCGGGTCCTTTTCGACCGCAGCCTGGAAAAGACTGCGCGCAGCCTTGTTGTCATCATCGCCATACCCGCGCAGCCTGGCCAGTCCACGCAAGAGAAGCTCGTATGCGGCCAGGCTGTCGGGAGGCCTTGGGGTCGCCTGCTTAACGCCTGCATCGTCGAGCCGAGCGACCAGCCGGTTCACCACGCGGCGGGCGATTTCTTCCTGCATGTCGAAGATCTGACCGCCAGACGCGGAAAAAGTATCGCTCCAGAGGACGCCACCCGTCAAAGCAGCAATGAGACTGACGGTGACCCGCATGCCGTCCGCGCGAGTCGTCGCCCTGCCGCGAACCAGATAGGTTGCGCCAAGACTGTCGCCAATGGCACGCCAATCGGAAGCGGCGTCGGAGACAAATGCAAATCCGGAATTGCGCGCCAGAACAACGATCGTTCCAAAGCGAGCCAACGCGTTGACAATGTCCTCGGCGAAACCGTCGATCAAAGGGGTGTCTTCCGGCGCGCCTTCATTGCTGAAACGCAGCACCGCGACGCTCGGCTGTCCGGAGCGCTCTTGCTTTGGCGTCTCGAGTAGCGAGAGGACGTAGCCACGTTTGGCGACCGTACGGATGATGGTTTGGCTTTCGTCCTGCAGTGCCTTTCGCAACTCCCTGACCGCTTGCGTCAGCGAGTCCTCGGTCACGAAGACATCAGGCCAAACCGCTGACATCAGTTCCGATTTGGTCGCGACGCGTCCAACATTCCTGCAGAGATAGGTCAACAGATCGAACGCCTTGGAGCGCAGAGCAACAGGTTTCCCGTCGCGGAGAAGCTGCCCGCGCGCAAGATCAAGCTCGCAACTGCCAAGTGCCAGTACGCGCCCTGCGTTTTCCCCAGACATCGAATGCCGATCTGACCAACTCGACCAAACGCTGCCTTATTGGTGTCTTGATCGGCTTCGACGTCAAGGGATCAGGAGAATTTGATCCACCTTCACCTTGGTTGGACGTCATGCGCCTCTCCATGGTCATGATCTCCAGCATCTCGAACATTGTTCCAGGCATGGGCGCACAAGGCGACGCAGCCATGACGGTGGATGCATATTCCAGGAGTTCCTGCCGGGCGGCTTGGCGCGTATCCTCATTCGTTGACATAATTGACCTCATCCGGTTCGTTCCCTTCTGAGAACAATGAAGCCAAAGAACCGGCGCGTACCGGAAGATTTCTGAAATTCTGCTGAATCTTTCTTATCGTTGGGTCTGCCGTGTCAACCCTGTCGGCTGGCCTTGTATTGAAGGGAATGCTAATATTGGTCAGGCTGGCGAATGCCATTCCAGCTTCTCCAGCTTCGCGCGGCCAATGGCGGCAGCTGGTGTCGAGGGGGACGCATGCGGATCGCAATGATAGGGGCGGGCGGCATAGGCGGCTATCTCGGCGCAAGGCTCGTCGAGGCGGGGGCCGACGTCAGCTTCATCGCTCGCGGTGCCCACTTGCAGGCAATGCGCCAGGACGGCCTGCGAATTCAAAGCGATCTCGGCAACGTCTTTCTCCCCAGTGTGTCCGCGAGCGACGCGCCGGCCGACATCGGTCCCGTCGATCTCGCGATTTTTGCGGTCAAGCTCTACGACAGTGAGAAGGCCGCCGCAGCGCTCGGACCGCTCATTAGCAGGAATACGCGTATCGTGACGTTGCAAAATGGCATCGACAGCGTCGAGACGCTCGGTCGTCATGTTCCTCGCGACCAGGTGATTGGCGGAGCCACCTACTTGTCCGCATTCATCAAACAGCCCGGCGAAGTCGTCCACGCTGGCGGGCTGCGTCACATCCTGGTCGGCGGGCACCGCGAGCCTCTCATCAAGGATCTTCAGGCGCTCTGCGATCGTGCTGTCGGGCTCGAGCTGAAGCCGGTTGCCGACATCGACAATGTGCTGTGGGAGAAGTTCGTGACACTTGCTGCGTTCTCTGGAGGAACGTCGCTCATGCGCTCCGGGATCGGTCCGATCCTCGACGACCCCGAGGCACGTATCTTCGTAGAGCAGCTGCGCGACGAGGGGATGGCGGTCGCGGCGGCGGCTGGCCATCCGATGGCCGATGGGTTCGAAGGGCGCGTCATAACCAGATGGACCGCATTCCCCCCGCACGTAAAATCGTCGATGGCCAACGACCTCGAAAGAGGAAAGCCGATCGAGGTCGCCTGGCTTTCCGGACGCATGCACGAGTTGGGCATCAAGTTCGGTATTGCGACCCCTGGCCACACGGCGGTCTTCCGCGCCTTGCATCTCTACGCAGAGGGTGCCGCCCCCTAGCGGTGTCCCATCAATGTTCCTTGGGAGGATAACATGGCAAGTTCGTCGAGCGAGAGCATGCCGGTGACGACAGCTGACGAGGCAACCGGCACCCAGGACATTTTCAATAAGGAGCTGGAGACTTATCGCAGGGTCGTGGCCACCAACCTCATGTTTCACCGCGAGGTCTATGGGCTCCTGCGCGATCTGCTCGTCGAGCATGCCCCAGGGTCGTTTCGATTCCTCGACGTGGCATGCGGCGATGCCACTGCCTCCGCAGCGATGCTGAAGACAACCGCGGTCGGCGGCTATGTCGGCATCGACCGGTCGGAAGCGTCACTGAGGCTGGCCGATCGCGCTCGACGGGCTCCCGTGCCCGGTCGAGCTGCGCCGCGGCGATTTCGCGGAAGCGATGGCGAACTGGTCGGAACCCGTCGACGTGATCTGGATAGGCATGTCGCTGCACCACCTGGCGACCGAAGGCAAGGCGAGGCTGATGCGGCACGCCCGCAGGGCCTTGGGCGGCCCGGGCCTATTCGTCATCTGGGAGCCGACCCTGTTCGAGGGAGAGGATCGCGCCGCCTGGCTCGCCCGCTTCTCCTTGCAGCGCGATAGATGGTCAACCCTTTCCGACGAGGAGTGCGCTGCCATGAAACGGCATATGCTTGTGGCCGACTTCCCCGAAACCGCCGACACATGGCTCGGCATGGGGCGTGATGCCGGGTTTCGCCGCGCGGAGGAGATTTTCATGATGCCCAACAGAATGGGCCGAGTGTTTCGCTACTGGAACTAGCCAGCGCGTCCGGGCGACAATGTCATCAAATCCGAACCCGGGCGAGATCCCGACGGGCGACGCTCCGGTTCCCGCCGCCATCGTGTTGGTTGGTCGCCGGGGCCGCCTGCGCCCGCTCGACGCCGAAAGAGACGCATCCCGTCTCTACCCGCTCTCGCACGACGAGCATATGCATGCCACTGGGTCGATATGAAAGTGGGGCCGTTCGCCACCGAACAGGCTTTCACCGAGCATGTCGTCGCCCTGGTGGCGGATCCCAAGCGAGCCTTCCTCACGGTAGACGGTCCCGATGGCAAGGCGCTTGGGTGGCTCTGCCTGATGGAAGCAAAACCCGCCCATCGTGTGGTTGAGCTCGGCTATGTGCTCTACACGCCGCCGCTGCAACGCACGGGGCTCGCCGCCCACCGACTGGCGGCCGAACCCAGGGCAAGGCCAAGGGCGGATGAAACGCGGCGGCCATCCGTCCTTTGCGGGGGTAGTGCGGTGGAAAAGGTGCCGCGCCTGAACAGGCGGAGTTTGCGAGTGGCCGACGCCGGCTGCTAAATATATGCGCGCATGCTAATATCACTGAATCTAAACGAAAGAGACACAAGGCCAGTCGGTCTTGACAATGTCACGGGCCCTGCCTCCGCGATGGCCACGCGGCGCGGCAATGTCCTAAAGGCACACACCTGAGCAATCGCCTGCGGCCGACAATTTTTGCCCACCGGTCCCATAGCTTTGAGTCAAAGGCGACTGAAACAGGCGAGCACGCTCGGTGAGCGAGGCGCGAATAAAGGCGCGCAAGACTGTCCGCGCCGTTCGTCTTCGATGCCAATCACGCCCGCGTCGGCGACATCGGCATGGGACATTAGCACCTTCTCGATCTCGGCAGGCCAGACTTTGAATCCGGAAACGTTGATCATCCGTTTGCGGCGATCGGTGATGTAGAAGAAGCCGTCGGCATCCACATGGCCTATGTCGCCTGTCATAAAGAGCTTCTTCCCATTGCGATGCATATAGGTGGCCTCCGTTTCCGCCGGTCGGCCGAAATATCCGCTGAACAGTTGCGGTGAGACGATGACGAGCTCTCCATCGACGCCAGTCTCGCAAGGCTCTCCTGTGTCAAGTGAGACGATACTCGCTTCAACACCCTCGAGCGGGAGGCCGATCGATCCCGGCTTCGGCGCAGCGCGCGGATTCATGTGCGTCGCCGCCATGGTTTCAGTCATGCCGAACCCCTCGACGTAGTGCAGCCCGGTGACAGCATGGACCCGCTCGTGCAAGGAAACTGACATGGGAGCGCCACCGCCACCCAGGAATTTCAGACTCGATAGATCGTACCTTGCGATGCTTGTCGCTTCGACAAAATCTTTCATCATGGTCGCGACGTTACGCCAGCACGTGACCTTGTGACGCTCGATCAACTTTGCGGCGATCTCAGCATTCCAATGCCCTGCAAGGACAAGGGCCGCGCCCGCTGCGATCGGCACGTTCATGGAGCTTTGCATGCCGGTGACGTGATAAAGTGGAAGGCTTACCAGGGCGACGTCATCCGACGTGATAGCGCTGGCTTTGCGCGTGCTTGCGATAGCGCGCTGGACCCCGACATGGAGGTGTGCGCACCCTTTCGGATCGCCTGTCGTGCCCGATGTATAGACGATAAGCGCAAGGTCATCGCCTTGCCCCCCTCGCTTTGCAACCATCTCTCCGCATTCTGTGGCCTGCTCGAAGGATTTCCACCGCTGTCCAGCGAGGCCGACATCCAATCGTTTTTTCTCTGGGGCACCAACGATCAAGCCGCCGCGCAGGCATTCAACCGGCCCCGCCAGCAAGACTGAAGCCTGCTCGCCGTATGTAACCGCGAGCCCGGGCTTCGCATCAGCCAGGATTTGCTGGACTTCGCGCGCGGCCTTTCTGGGATTTATGGGAACGACGACGCCTCCGGCCCGCAGCACCGCATAATAGGAAACGATGAATTCCAGGTCGTTTTCGAGGATAAGCAGCACTGCCTCGCCGCGCGCTATCGACAACTTGGATTGCAGGAACGCGGCCACCGCAGTTGCCAGTTGATCGAGCTCTTTATAGGTAAGTACACGATCTTCGATGTAGACCGCGGGCTTGGTGGGATACCGTTCGGCTGAAGCGCTGAGGTTGGCGTCAAGGGGGTGGACTGCAAAACTCATGAGGTTCGGCCCGTGCTCGTGGCGGGGGATTCAGGAGATCAGTTCGCCTCCGTCTGCGACGATGACCTGCCCAGTCACATAGGCGCTCGCATCGGACGCCAGAAACAGAGCCACCCCGGCAATATCCTCCGGCGTCCCTATTCGACGAAGTGGCGTGCGATTTTCGATCTTCTCCAGCCATTCCGGATCTTCCCACAATTCCCGCGCGAACTCCGTCTTGATGAGGCCGGGCGCTATGGAATTAACTCGAATACCGCTCGGACCCCACTCAACCGCCAAATTGCGGGTCAGCTGGATCAGCGCAGCCTTGGAAACCCCATAGGCACTCGCCCTTAGAGCCGCGCAGGGCGGCAATGCTCGAAATCATGATCACCGATCCGCCGCCAGCGTTCACAATATAGGGAAGCGCCGCCTTGCAGAGCCAAAGATTGCCCTGCAGGTTGGTGGCAAAGATCTTTTCAAAAGCGGCGTCTTCAATGTCGGTTAGAGACCCATAGAAGGGATTGGCAGCTGCGTTGCCGACGACGATGTCAAGACGACCGTACTGGCTAACGGCTTTATTGACGAGTTGTTCGACCTGATCCCTTTTGCTCATGTTACAAGGTTGAGAAATCGCTTCAATCCTAGATGCCTAAGACCGTCCTCACAATTCTCTTTCCTGCGGCTCGAGACGACAATTTTGGCTCCAGCCTGCCCAAGAGCTTGTGCTATCGCCAAACCGATGCCCCTTGTCGATCCGGTGACGATCGCAACCTTATCTGGAATCTCGAACATCTGCCTTCCCGGTAGGCGATGGATCAAGATGCACCCGTGGGGCATTCACGTCAAACGCAAGCGGTCATAGCGACGGCAAGGTGTAGGCCGCATCCTGGCCGACGAGGAGAGAACGGCCGATCGCCACATGTGCATTCAGTGCAGAGAGAGGAATACACCCCATGGCAGGGGGTTACGTCGCGCTGTTGGATTGCAATATCGGTGGAACAGTGTCCTCTGAAGGCGGCTTAGAGCGTCCGCCATAAGAACGACAGGCCCACTCCGTGAGTTCACACCCCTAGTTGCGGAACCGGTAGACGCGCGCCAGTCTGTTGGGCACAATCATCAACTCGTCCGCAGTTCGGAAACCGGCTTCGTGGCCCATGCGAATCCAAGTAGCGGCCGTCTCGGAATAATCAGATGCACGGCAGTGGCTCTCAAAGGCGGCGAACTCCTCGTCAGTGACCCCAGACCACTCCGGTCGCACCTGATGAAAACGCTCAAGCCATCCTTCGCGATCTTCCCCCTCCAGGCGCGTCGGCTCCCAGATCATGAAAAGACCGCCTGGTGGTAAAAGGTCGCGGATTTTGCGCATAAGGGTGACCTTGTCGTGCGCAAGGAGATGGTGCAGAGACTGACCAATCCACACGACGTCGAGCGGCCCTTTCCAGGAATCGATGGCCGCAACGAAATCCTCGCACCGCAGTTCAACCGGACAGGTCAGAGGTGCAAGCGCTTGCTTCGCGACGTCGAGAGACTCCTGAGAAATGTCCACGCCGATGTAGCGTGCGATGGGAGTGCCGGTCAGCGCCGATGCTGAACCAGGAGCTGTGCCGCACGCAAGATCGGCAAAGACGAATTCGTCGATGACCTCATCGAGCAGCGTATGCCGCAGGGTTTCATAGACCTCCCTATGGGCCATGTAGTTAGCCACGACAACTTTTTGGTATGTGGCAAGGCCTTTCGCGAATAGTTCCTGGTCGGACTTCATGGTCCCTCCGACGAATAATGTCGCATCGAACGCGTAAGAAATTGGCTCTAACCTGATATTGGACTGGGCTGGGAAAATGTCATCCTTTTCACCGAAGCCGTCAATATTCTTAGTGGCGCGAATCCCGCTAACGTCAATATCCATGGAGCTTCCCGGCGTCCTATTGCCGGGGATGGTCTGGACCAACTTCAACAGGGGCTCATGGACCTAACCAAGGGCATGATAGTGGTCGCAAAGGTAGTCGGGCAGCGGGCGATGATGCTCTTGTGCAACTCCTCTGCTGCCGCAGGGAGCGGTCGACTACAACCTGCGATAGCTGTTTGGAAGGTTGGTAATGGCCATGGGCGATGTCCGTTTAAGCGGTTCCCCGCGTCGTTTGGCATCCGTCTGGGCAAGGTCGGACGCGGCGCCTTCGCTCTGGCGGTGCGGCCGGCCGTGGCGGACGATCCGCTCTCGAGCGAGCGGATGGACGCGATGCTGTCGGCGCGCGCGGCACTGTGGAAACAGTATTGCCGGCTACACGATCTCGTCGTCAAAACGGTGGCGCGCAGCGAACCGTGCCGGCGCTTCATGGCCATCCCCGGCGTCGGCCCGCTGACGGCGCTTTCGTTCATGACGGCGATCGATGATCCCCCACGCTTCCGCCGCTCACGCGACGTCGCGGCCTATTTTGGCCTCACCTCGCGGCGCAGTCAGGCACCTCGATCGACGTTCAGGGCCGCATCTCCAAGGTAGGCGACGCGGACGTGTGGCGCGCACTCTACGAAGCGGTGTCGGGTTTGATGACGCGCTTCAAGGACAAGGACAGGGTCAAGAGCTGGGGCCGGGAGGTCGCCAAACGCTCCTGCCACCGCAAAGCCTGTGTCGCGGTGGCACGCAAGCTGGCGGTGATCATGCACGCCATGTGGAGCGATGGAACGTTCTACGTCGGCGATGCGGCCGCGGGCCAGACTGACGCCGCTGCGCGCGCCCATGGCAATGCCCGCAAGCTTCTGAGGGCCTATCGATGAGCAGAAGACCGACAGTTGAAACGCATGACTCCCGCACGCTGACAGACGCCATCCGAACAAGGGGGATCCGCTCCGGCGGATGAGGACCGATGCAGACCAGGAATGACGGAACGCACGTTATCTTGCCTGAGGCCGCGCCGATCGACAGACTGGCCGGACCGCGCTCGATTGCCTGTGACGATGCTCCGTCAGTCCGATGGAAAAGTGCGCCACGACGGTTCGAGCGCTGCACCACTGCAGCGGAAACACGCCGTCGCAGAGCGCGGAAGATTGCACGGCGCATCGCCCGAAAGCGGGATCTTAGCGAAGAGAATAGAGTCGTATATTATCATCAGGGAGGAGGAACGACGATGGCCAAAAAGTATCCCGAAACACATGCGCGCCATGTTCGGTGACCGGCACCCGCGCACGGACACTGTCACTCTGGTTGGCCAGCCGACCGTGCAGCAGGTGCAAGACAATCTGACCGAAGTGATGCAGGCTCTGCTTTCGCCGCTCTACGAGCGCTTTGATTTCTTCGAGGCACCGTTCGAATTGTTCGACACGGAACTCAACAAGCTGCGCCGCGGGCGCTTTTAGACTCCGCGCCAAAGCCAAAACCCCCGGCCCGGCAATTGACGGACTGAAAGCGAAGACCTCGGCAAAGTCCGACTTGGACTAAAATCTGACCTTACGAATGCATAGCCTTCGCGGCAGCGATAGTTCGCATGCGGAACAGCAGCTTCTCGCACCACCCAGCCGATACCGGACTGTCCGCTTGCGGCCCAAGGCTGCCGGTCTGATTCGCGCCTCATCTCGGTCATATCGGCACCTTGGCCGCTCGCGAAAGCAGACATTTCTCGTGACGACCGTGACTCGGTGATTTGCGGCAGAAGCGGACATCACAGGCTTGTGGCTGCGCAAAGAACGCTGGCGAGGTACTGACAATGAGCGCTTGGCATGTAACAGTGTTTGCTAATGTAGGATGCATTTGGGGAAGGATGCCGCTCGCACTCTTGGCGGAATTTTTTTGGGGGAGAAAGCCGACATGCAGAGCTCAGTCGAAATCGACCTTGCTGGTCGACTCGAATCGGCGAACCGGTACATTGCCGAGCTAGAAGTCGCCAAAGCATCTGCGGCAACCCAACTCAGCCAACTTTCTGCCGACAACAAGCGCCTGCTCGACCTCACCGAGGACCGCGCAAAGGAACTCGCGATCCTCAACAGCGTCGGAGAAGCTATGGCCAAGACGTTGAATGTCAAGACTGTCACACGCATCGTCGGTGACAAGGTTCGGGAGATATTCGGGGAGGACATCACGGAGATACTGCTGCACGATGAGGCCTCTGATCTAATCACCGTCCCGTATTCATTCTATCGTGAGTACCAGGACGTGGAGCCGTTCACTTTGGGCGCAGGACTTACCTCGAAGGTCATTCTCTCTGGAACGCCGCTGGTTATCGATACTTTTGAACAGTCCCTCAAGTTTGATGTGATCGCACTTACTGAAGCGGAGCGATCAGAATCGTACATAGGCGTGCCGATCATCGCTGGAGGCAGAACTCTAGGCGTTGTCAGCGTGCAGAGTTACCAAAAGAACGCCTTTAGCGAAGATCACGTTCGTCTCTTGCAAGCTCTCTCTTCAAGCATGGGAGTTGCCATCTCGAATGCCCGCCTTTTCGACGAAACCCAGCGGCTGTTGAAAGTATCCGAGGACCGCGCAAAAGAACTCGCGATCCTCAACAGTGTCGGCGAAGCAATGGCCAAGACGTTGAATGTCAAGACCGTCACGCGCATCGTCGGTGACAAGGTGCGCGAGATATTTGGGACAGACGTCACCGAAATCCTGCTGCGTGATGAGAAGTCTGACCTGATCACCGTACCCTATGCGTTTTATAGGGACTATCAGGACCCCGAGCCATTTGCGATGGGCGAAGGTCTGACCTCCAAGGTCATACTGTCACGCAAGCCATTGGTTTTGGGCACGACTGAGCAACACGTTGCTCTGGGCGCACTTATACCTACAGAAGATGACAGGACGGAATCCTACTTGGGTGTGCCGATCATCGCGGGTGACAGGATTTTGGGTGTCGTCAGCGTTCAGAGCTACGAGAAGAATGTCTTCAATGAAGATCATGTGCGTCTGTTGCAGGGGCTGTCATCCAGCATGGGCGTCGCCATCTCCAACGCACATCTGTTCGATGAGACGCAGCGCCTGCTGAAAGTGACAGAGGACCGCGCAAAAGAACTGGCGATTCTCAACAGCGTTGGCGAAGCGATGACGAAGTCGCTTAACCTGGACACTGTTATTCGCTTGGTCGGCGACAAGGTGCGGGAGGCTTTCGGCACCGAAGTCAGTGAAATTTTGTTACAAGATAGCGAATCCGGCTTGATACATGTCCCTTATGCATACTTTAGGACCTATAGAGCTATCGATCCATTCCCAATGGGCATAGGAGTAGCTTCGAAAATCATCACAACAGGTGAGCCCTTTGTTTTTGGCACTCTTGAGGGAGGGAAAGAGCTTGGCGCCTACTTTCCACACGAAGAGGATAGGACTGCCTCCTACATAGGCGTGCCGATCAAGTCTGGTGAGGGAACACTGGGTGTTCTCAGTGTGCAGAGCTATCAGAAGCATGCCTTCGACGAGAACCACGTACGACTGCTGCAGACGGTGGCCTCCAGCATGGGGGTCGCCATCGCCAACGCCCGCCTGTTTAACGAAACACAGCGTCTGCTCAGGGTGACCGAAGCCCGCGCTGCCGAGCTTGGCGCCATCAGCACGGTCAGTCAGGCGCTCATTGCGGAATCGGAACTCGAAAGCACGATCCAGTTGATCGGCAACCAGATGCAGGAAATCTTCGATGCCGATATCGTGTACGTCGCTCTGCTCGACCCGCAAACCAAGCTGATCCATTTCCCCTACCAGTTTGGCGAGGCCTTCACCACGCTCACCCTCGGCGTAGGGCTGACAAGCAAAATCATCGAGACCGGACAGCCACTGCTCATCAATCAGGATGTGGCGGAACGTGGAGCTCAGATCGGGGCTACCCCCGTCGGCAAGGATGCCTTGTCCTATCTTGGCGTTCCGATCAAGACGGCGCAAGGCACGCTGGGCGTTATCAGTGTGCAGAGCACTACACGGGAGGGCATATTCACGGACGACTCGCTCCGCTTGCTCTCTACGATTGCCGCTAATGCCGGTGCCGCTCTGCACAACGCTCAGCTATTCACCGAGCTCAAACAGCTGTCCCTGGCGCTGCAGCAGGCAAAGGAGGCGGCCGAGGCCGCAAATGAGGCGAAGAGTTCGTTTCTGGCGACCATGAGCCACGAAATCCGCACACCAATGAACGGCGTGATCGGAATGAGCAACTTGTTGCTTAGTACAAAACTTGACGCTGAACAACGCGAGATTAGCGAGACGATCAGCAACAGCGGCGAAGCCCTGCTAACGATTATCAACGACATACTCGATTTCTCTAAGGTTGAGGCTGGCAAGCTGGAGCTCGATCCAAGTCCCTTCGAACTGCGGGAATGCCTTGAGAGCGCAATTGACCTGGTAGCCTCCAAGACCGCGGAGAAGGGGATCGACCTTGCGTACCTGGTGGAGTCCGGTACTCCCGACGGGATTGTCGCAGACTGCACAAGACTGCGGCAGATTTTGCTTAATTTCCTCAACAATGCTGTGAAATTCACGGAACGGGGTGAAATTGTACTATCGGTGGCGAGAGTTCCGCAGGCAGTTGAAGACGCGAAGACACCCTACAGCGATAGCGAAGAGGGCTTATCCACACTGCAATTCGCAGTACGCGATACCGGTATCGGAATTCCCGAGAGCCGACTGGATCGCTTGTTCAAGTCTTTCAGCCAGGTCGATGCCTCGACGACGCGGCGCTACGGCGGAACCGGGCTAGGGTTGGCGATCAGCAAAAGACTGGCAGAACTGATGGGCGGGAAGGTATGGGTGGAAAGTGTTGAAGGGTCAGGGACGACATTCTTCTTCACGATCCGTGCTGCCGTAGTGCCCGCCCCCAAGCAGGCGCAAATGTCTGTGGCCAAAGTTGAACTCGCAGGCAAGCGGTTGCTGATCGTTGACGACAACGCGACCAACCGGCGCATATTGTCTCTGCAGGCCCATTCTTGGGCCATGGTTCCACACACAACCGAATCGCCCCTTGACGCATTGCGCAGGATTTCGAGTGGCGAAAATTTTGACGCCGTCGTGCTCGACATGAGCATGCCAGAGATGGACGGCATAGAACTGGCCAAACGATTACGTGGGCTTGGTCAAAGGGGTGATCTTCCACTGATATTGTTGAGTTCCCTCGTACCTCTTGATGAGAAGAGCAAGGCGGCTATCGAGAGCATCAAATTTGCGGCGATGCTTCCTAAGCCGATCAAGCCCTCGCCGCTCCTCAATGCTTTCATGTCAGTCTTTGCCGAGGCTCCAACGCGTTCAGCCAAGCCTGATCAAGCCAAAAGTCCATCCCTCGACAACGAAATGGCGGCAAAATTGCCGCTTCGGATCCTGCTGGTTGATGACAACGTCACCAATCGGAAGATTGGCTCCAAGGTGCTTGAACGGCTTGGCTACAAGGTAGACTTGGCGGTGGATGGAGAGACGGCGATTTCGTCATTTGCCGAGGGACAACACGATGTCATCCTAATGGATATCGAGATGCCGGACATGGACGGGCTCGAAGCCACAAGGTTGATCCGCGCATCGGGCGCCCGGAATTCGCTGCAGCCTTTCATCGTTGCACTTACCGCCAATGCAATGGCCGGCGACCGCGAGCGTTACCTGGCAGCTGGGATGGATGATTACCTAAGCAAGCCGCTGCGCGTGGAGGAGTTGGTCGCCTCTCTTAAACGCGCCCACCAACATAACTGACAACAAAGGTCTGGTCATGGCTGTTGCGCAGGACGCTCTAGACAAGCTGCTTGATCTCATAGGTGGGGATCAAGACTCTCTTGCAGAACTCATTGAGAGTTTTCTGGAGGAATCCCCGTTGCTGGTCGAGCAGATGCGCCGGGCTGCGGAGTCGGGCGACCGTTCAGGCCTTGGCCGCACAGCCCATACGCTGAAATCAAGCGCGCGGGACTTCGGCGCCAACCAACTTTCCGCGCTTTGCGCGGCAATGGAACAATCCTGCCGCGACAGTATGCCCGGCGGGGCCGCGACGGAAGTGGAACTCATTGCGGGCGAGTGTGACAGGGCCAGCCGAGATCTAAGCTCGCGCCTTGCCGATCTGAAACAAGGGGGACAACCGAATGAGCATAGAATCGGAGACACAACGACTTGACGCTCGCGCATCTAAGGGTGCGCGCGTGCTCATAGTGGATGACTCAGGCACTGTGCGCCTGAAACTCAGCAAAGCTATCCAAACGCTTGGCCATGAAACAACAGCTGTCGCAAGTGGCAAGCTGGCGCTCGAACAGGTTAGCCAGAACTCATTTGATTTGGTGCTCCTTGATATAGTCATGCCCGAAATGGATGGGTTCGAGGTGCTCAAGGCGCTCAAGTCCTCGCGAGCCACTCGCGATTTGCCAGTGATCGTCATTTCGGCGCTCGATGAAGAAATGGGTAGCGTGATAAGCGCCATCGAGCTTGGCGCAGAAGATTTTCTGCCAAAGGACTTTGAGCCCGCTCTATTGAAGGCTCGTGTTGACACCTGCATCGAGAAAAAAAGACTCCGCGACGTTGAGACGGAATATCTGAGGCAGGTGACCAAGCTGACCAGGGCGGCCGCCACCTTAGAAACCGGGCGGTTCAATCCTTCGAAGCTTGGCATCCGCGATGTGGCAAGCCGCTCAGATGGTCTCGGAAAGCTTGCTACCGTGTTCGCGACAATGGCCCAGAAGGTCTACGAGCGAGAGCGAAAGATGCGGCAGAATATTCGCACGTTTCGTGGGGCTCTACTGCTGCTTGCATGTGGTGGGCTATGGGGCGTCGTCGTGCCACTTTCCAAGAT
Organism: Mesorhizobium sp. U510; assembly: GCF_059180695.1. NCBI lineage: Bacteria > Pseudomonadati > Pseudomonadota > Alphaproteobacteria > Hyphomicrobiales > Phyllobacteriaceae > Mesorhizobium > Mesorhizobium sp. U510. The sequence goes on along the minus strand of NZ_CP180531.1, from coordinate 157,416 downwards.
GGCTTCGCTCGTTGAGGCTCATCCGGTAGGATTGGCAATCCTCATTGACGTCATAGGAGCTGTGTTCTGCGTCGGGATCAGTTTGAAGCGACGGACAATGCCGAGCCTCAAGGATCTCACCTGGGCGGATCGGCGGTTCATCCTTCGTTTTGCGTTCATTAGCTCGGTGATCAATCAGGTCCTGGTTTATTGGGTGGCAAGCAAGCTTCCAGCTTCCATCGTCTCTATCGTCATCGTGCTTGAGGGATTTGCCGTCTTCTTGTTCGCAGCTTTGATGCGGACCGAAGCTCCGAATTTGAAGCGCTTTGTAGGGCTTGGATTGGGTCTCGTCGGCATCTTCATCATCCTCCTCTACGGAGAGCCGGGAGAAATGGCCACCAGTTGGGTGTGGCTTGTCATTGCCCTTGTAATTCCCGTCACCTACGCGGCCGAGGATATCTATCTCTCTGAGTCAAAGCCCGCCAGCATCGATAACGTCGCCCTGTTCGGCATGTCGCTCGTCGTCTCGGTTTTGATGCTGATCCCACTTGCCGCTTTTTATCAGGACTTCGTGCCATTTGATCTATTGACCGGTCGCCTTGGCGTCATCGTCTTGCTGATGGCTGCCGCTGGCAATTTGGCGATGCTGCTTTTCATTCAGTTGATCGCCAGCACCGGTGCTGTCTTCGCAAGCCAGAACGCCTATGCGGGAACAGCAGCCGGCATTGGCTGGAGTATGCTGTTACTTGGAGAGGCGATACCAGTTGTGACCTGGGCTTCGCTTGCCCTAGTAATCGTAGGTCTCCTGATGGTCGAGCCAAAGCAGGAGGCTGAGGAAGAACCCCCGCCCCTTGACGACTCGCTGGAGGAATTTGTCCCGCGTCTTGATCTTCTGCCGTCACCCACGGAATGAGAGCTGTCAACCACTGATGCGCCCGACATCAAGGTGACAAGGGCGACTCTTCCGAAGGAGATTTAACGCAAATTCGTTCCACCAGAGACAATTCGAATGTTTTAGGGAGATCGCCACCCTCATGAGCGCTCAAGGCTTGCCCAGCGTTCTCGCGTTTGAACGCTACGACCCGACTGACGCCTCGCTAGACTGGCTGCGCGAGCGTGGGGTCAACGTCATTTTCGGCAATGCGCTCTGGGAAATGCCGTTCAAGCGCTTCACCGAGGATGAGCTGATTGCCAAGGCAAATGGCTGTGTCGCCTTGATGGGGGCAAGCGGCACCCGCATCACCAGGCGCGTGATACAGGCGCTTCCGGATCTGCGCTACATCTCAAAATATGGCATTGGCGTCGACAGCATCGACATCGACGCCGCCACCGAGCACGGCATTCTGGTTTCGAGTACGCCGAACGATTTTCAGATCTTCACGGTCAGCGAGCACGCGGTCGCCCTGATGCTGGCGGTTGCCAAACAACTTGGCACGTGGACGCCCGAATTCATGCGGCGTGGCGGGTGGCGCGGCCTGACACATGGCGCGACGCTGCGCGGCGCCGCCGTCGGCATCCTCGGCCTAGGCCGCATCGGCCGTGGCGTGGCGCAACGGCTGTCGGGCTGGGAGGCTCGCATCCTTGCCTATGATCCCTTCCTGAAGGAAGCGCCTCCAGGCATCGAACTCGTCGACTTCTCCACCCTGGTGGAGCAATCCGACTTCCTGACGCTGCACGCAACGCCGAGCCCGGATAACCATCACATCCTAAACGCCGCCGCGTTCGCGGAGATGAAACCGTCAGCTATCGTCGTGAACACCGGGCGCGGATCGCTGATCGACTACACGGCCCTGCGAGCAGCGCTGGCCAATGGCCAAATCGCGGGTGCGGCTCTCGACGTGTTCGACCAGGAGCCGCCGAAGACCGACGATCCGCTGTTTTCGCTACCCAACGTCTTGTGCACGCCGCATGTCGCCGCCTGGACGACTGAAGGAACTCAGGCCATCGGCTGGCATGCGGCCAAGAACCTGTGGGCGATGATGAGCGGCGAAGGACACGCCGATATCGTCAACCCGCAAGCCAAGCAGCGCAGGAGTGCGGCCTTGCTCGGCGACGTGTGATTCCACGAGGCTTCATGAATGCTCAACACCCCTCCTGGCTCAGGTTCGGACTGGTGGGCGAGGGGACCTCAGGGAAGAAACTGTAAACAGGCCGAAGAGCTTAAAGGCGTCGCTGCGGCTAGCGCAGGAGGTTGTCAAGGTAAGACACCCCCATCCGCCGCCATCACCGCATCTGCCTCGACATTCACGGGAGGCACGATGATCAAGGATGCGGGAAAGTCGAGAACTGCACTCGGCACAGAGCCGCCGGGCCTGGCTTTAGAACCATCCAATAGCTGGTAGCGCTGATTGACGTGGTGGCGTGAATGGCAAGGTCCACCCTCGCGTTGAAGTGATCGAAGCCTCCGGCGAATGGTTCATCCGTCTGGTCGAAGACGACCGAGAGTTAACCCGATCATTTGAGATGTAGCCTCGAGACGGAAACCTTCGCCCTAAGCTATGAGGGGACCGGTCGTTTCGCTTCATCGATTGTCGGATCTGCTATGACGCGCTTGGTGGTGGGCGGGAGGACTGCTTATTTGCGATTTCGTCCCATCAGCAGACAGTCCGCTAACGGGCCCAAATGAGACATTCGCGGTACTTCACCGAGTGCTGATGGCAGCGGATGTCTCAAGGATTCATTCAGGTCATGCCAAGCTGTTGTCGGCTGACATCTCGGCCACCAATTCGATTCATCTTTCGTGAAAGCCAGTGGTGCCCTTGCCTCCACGTCGGCCATTTCGCGGAGCGCACCAACGACCTCTCGAACGGGCTGATCTGACCGAAGGACGGCTGAAGCCTCGACCGCCTATGCCGCAATGGCGCGGCGCGCGTTTCTTCCCCTGGGCGAAGCCCATTCCTCGCGGAACCAAGAAACGCGCGCCTGCGCCATCCTCCGCTTTGCTGCGGTCGCAAGCGATGCGGCGGCGGTCGCCTCCGGCCTCTCGATCGCCATCGAGGTCGCATGGTGCGGGCTCGGAAACGAAGAGACGGAGACTGAAAAATGGCTACCATCGGCACTTTCAAGAAGACCAATGCGAACGAGTTCACCGGCGAGATCGTCACCCTCAGCGTCCAGGCCAAGGGCGTGCGCATCGTCCCCGACACAAGGGCCAGCGGCGAGAACGCTCCAAGCCACCGCGTGGTGGTCGGCAAGGCCGAAATCGGCGCCGCCTGGTCCAAGCGCTCCAACGAGGGCCGCGACTATCTCGGGCTCAAGCTCGACGATCCGAGCTTCACCGCTCCGATCTACGCCAACCTCTTCGCCGACGAGGAAGGCGAGGGCCACAGCCTCATATGGTCCCGCCCCAGCCGCCGCAACGGCGAATAAATCGCCAGACGCCTCGCCCGGTACCGGGCGAGGCGTTTCCTCTCGGTAACCGCGGAAGCTTTTCGCTCCCCCGGCCGCCATGACGGGCTTCCTGTCATCGGATGCATTGCTTGACGCGCGATGGCGCGAAGATGGTTGAGCGCCGCTGTCCCCAATTGCTGTGCGCGCCGCCGCCCCTCCTGAAGGCCTCTTGGCGGTGCGAAATAGCGCCCCGCAATTGCGCACCTGATCACGGCGCCCTTGCTCCTCCATCCTGGCCATCGATCGCCGTTCAATCGCGACGGCCGCAAGGAGACACCCCATGAATGCCGACGCCGCGCCATTGCCGCCGCGCTACCTGCGCACTTCGGAAGCAGCGCGTTTCCTCAGTCTTTCTGCGCGTACGCTGGAGAAACATCGCACCTACGGCACCGGGCCTGCCTATCGCAAACTCGGCGGCCGCGTCGTCTACGCCGTCGACGACTTGCAGGCCTGGGTGCAGCGTGGCGCGATGACATCGACATCCGATCCGCATGGCTCTGTGCTGCCCGCCAAGCCTCAAGCCGCACGCCTGATCGCCTATGCCGGACGCGAGCGGCGCTGAGCCCGCTGATCTCTCCTATGTCTGGACGCACACGCCAACCGTCGGAACGCGGACAGCTTGATCTGTTCCACGCGCTGCCCGGTGTCGTCGCGCCACGCGATGCGCAGGATCTTATGGCCTATCCCTTCTTCTCGCTTTCCAAATCCAGGCGCATCGCGCCGATCGACTTTCGCGCCGGCGATATCGCGATCCGCGTCGAAGCGATGCCCGACCACGGCATGGCGACGATCTGGGATGCCGATATCCTGATCTGGGCCGCGAGCCAGATCGTCAACGCGCGGGACGCCGGATTGCGCACGTCGCGCCTGATGGCTGCGACACCATACGAAATGCTCACCTTCGTCGGCCGCGGCGTCTCGAAGCGAGACTATTTGCGCCTCAAGGCGGCGCTCGACCGCCTGCAGTCGACAAGCGTCGTCACCTCCATTCGCCAGCCCGCCGAAGGCCGGCGCCATCGCTTCTCATGGATCAATGAATGGCAGGAGCGCTTCGATCGAAACGGCCGCCCGCTCGGCGTCGAATTGATCCTGCCCGATTGGTTCTATCGCGCCGTTATCGACGATGCGCTCATCCTGACGATTGACCGTGCCTATTTCGGACTGACGGGCGGCCTGGATCGGTGGCTCTATCGGCTGGTGCGCAAGCATGGCGGACGCCAGCGCGCCGGTTGGCGTTTCGACATCCGGCACCTGCATCAGAAGTCCGGCAGCCTCTCGCCGCTCAAGCGCTTTGCCTTCGAGCTGCGTGACATCGTGCGCCGCCAACCCTTGCCGGGATATCTGCTCTTCACGGAGGTCGAAGCCAGCGGCCGTGTGCTGTTGGCTTTCGAACCGGCGCCCGCGTCGGTGGACAGGATCGTGCCATCGGGAACCCGAACTATCGTGCCAACGGGAACCGCATCCTCGTGCTTTCGGGAACCGCGATCGGCCTTAAGGAACGGGCCCGCAACGGAAAATCACGCCCTTAACTTAGAGTCTAACTCTCAATCTAACAGTCTTGCGAGCAAGCTGCGGACTGACGGTGGGCAGAAGAGGCGATGCGTTGGCCGGCGCGAGGGAGACGACACATGACGTCGTCTCCCCAATCTACGTCGCGCGGCAACCTCACGACGGTCGAGCTGATCTGGATCGAGAAGCGGGTCGAGCATCGCATCCGCTTCGGACGTCCATCCCATGAGACGATCATCGACAAGCAGCGGCGCGTCGTCGGATTTGCGCCGGGCAGTGTTTTTGCGTTCGTGCGCTGGGCGGCGAATGACTTTGGTACTGTCGTTTCGCGCATCGACATCGTGCGCGCCGTCTTGCCCGCTGAACCTTATCAGACGCTGCCCTACATCCGGCCAGGCGGCGAGATCCTCCTCAAGGTCGCCGGCTGGGACAAGGTTGAGCGGGTTCTCCAACGGATCGATACGATCGAGGCGATCGGCCTCGATCCGGTCGAGGCCGCACCAGACTATTGGCGTCAGACCCACAACCGTCTGGTCGCCGGCGCAACGCCGCGTGCCTATTCGCTCGACCAGCACCGGGCCTTTCTGTTGCGCAAGCGAGCGACGTCATGAGCCGCGTCGCTTGCATGGTCGCAGCGCTTGCGGCCGTCGTCGCGGCGGTCGCTCCGGCTGTCATGAAAATGCCGCCGCTGCTGCTGTGGAATGCATCGGCCAGCGCGCCGCTTGGGCTCTATGCGATCAGGAAAATGGCCGTTCCGACGGCTGGCGCGCTCGCTGTCCTCGCACCGCCAGACAAGGTCGCCAGGTTCGCCGCCAGGCGTGGCTACCTTCCGCTCGGCGTGCCGATGCTGAAGCACATCGAGGGACTTCCTGGGAGCCAAGTCTGCCGCGCAGGCCGCGTCATCATGGTGAACGGACTTGCGGTGGGTGCAGCGCAGGAGCGCGACCGCAAGGGGCGCGCGCTGCCTGAATGGCAGGGTTGCCGCGTCATCGCCGCCGCCGAGATCTTCGTCATGAACCGAGCAGTCGAAGACAGTCTCGACGGCCGCTATTTCGGGCCGTTTCCGACGAGCTCGATCGTCGGAGCCGCGCTGCCGCTTTGGACCGACGAGAGGGGCGATGGCCACTACACCTGGCTCGCTCCGGCGAACTGAATTCAGTCCAGCCAACAACAGATAGGAGATAATCCATGGCCGAGATCGGCGTCTTCCAAAAAACAGAATCGGGTTATTCCGGACGCATTCGAACGCTGCTCGTGGATGCCGAGCTGGTGCTTGTGCCCACAAAAACATCTGACGACAAAGCGCCGGATTTTCGCATCCACATCGGCGACGGCAGCGGCCCCGAGGTCGGCGCGGCCTGGAAGGAAACCGGACAGACGGCTGGCGCCTATCTGTCGTTCCGGTTGGAAGATCCGCTGTTTGGCCGGCGCTTTCGCGCCGGTCTGTTCCAATCCGACGACGGCTCCTGGTCGCTGCGCTGGATCCGGCCGAAGCCGCGGCCGGAGCGTGCTCGATGAGTGGGCCATCGGCGCCGAAACGTGCGGACGGAAGCCGACCCGTCAGTCGGTTGCCTGGTCGGCGTGAAGCACTCTGGCTTATCGCTGGCATGCTGATGGTCTGTCACGCAATGACGGGGGCGCTGGCACAGTCCGCGCCGGCCCCGCGCAAATCCGCGGAGGATCCTTATGAAGCACCTATCGCCGAGGCGTCGCATCGCTTCCGTGTTCCCGAGCGCTGGATTCGGGCAATCATGCACCTCGAAAGCGCCCGCGACCCGCGCGCTGTTTCGCGAAAGGGGGCCGTGGGCTTGATGCAGATCATGCCCGATACCTTTGCCGAGCTGCGCCTTCGCCACCAGCTCGGCCGCGATCCCTATGATCCACATGACAACATCCTTGCAGGCGCCGCTTATCTTCGCGAGCTCTATGATCGATACGGTTCACCGGGCTTCCTCGCCGCCTACAATGCCGGGCCAGGGCGTTACGAAGCCTCCTTGAAGGGGCGTCCGCTGCCGGCCGAGACCCGGGCCTATGTTGCGACGCTCCGCCCTTTCTGGGGCGGCGGTGATGCAGCCGGCGCGTTCACCGCCGGTCATGCCAAGATTATCAGCTGGAAGGCCGCGCCGCTGTTTCCGGCCCGGTCCGGGTCGATGGCCGCTTCCGGTCTTTCGTCCGGCGACAACGCTTCCGTCGAGATCTCGTCGCCGCCGTTGGCGCGCAGACTTTTCGCGGCCGGTTCGCAGCCGCGCCAGCTGTTCACGGGTTCCGACGTCCGGACATCGCAGCGATGACGAAGTCTCCGTCAGATCGCTCCCTGGTCTCTCGTTTGACGTCGCAGCCAATGAGGCGAGCAGAGCACAGGGCAACAACCGAGGGATGGCAGGATAAAAGGGCGCACGTTGCGCGGCGGTCGGGTGGTTGTTCTTGCTTGATTTTCTGGCGTGTTCCGCACATTGCCGGCCACTGGCGCAATGTGCATGAAGAAGCCAACATATTGTATTTGTTTTTCTTTTTCCACATTGCGGTGCCGCGCCATGGCTGATAAGCGCGAGTTTCGCATTCGACCCGGGCGCATCCGCTCCACGCGCGCCCAGCAGGCCCGGCCCTTCATCGCGCAGGTTTTGGCCGCGGCGAAAAAGGCCGGCGGCGGTATTTCGCGCTCGGGCCGGATTGTACAAGCAAGCCGCTCCCGCTTTGGTCACGGTCAGCGCGCCAGCATCCAGGCCAACCGCCTCATCACCTCGCGGTCGCGCGGCGCCGTCGTCAAGGCGCGCGTCGTCCGTCATTCCGCGCGCGCCGCTCCACTTGGCACCCACCTCAACTATCTGCGCCGCGAGGGTGTCAGCCGGGACGGGGAGAAGGGGCAGTTGTTCGGTCCGGAGACGGAGAATGCCGACGCCGCTTCCTTCGCCGCGCGCGCCAAGGACGATCGTCACCATTTCCGCTTCATCGTGTCGCCGGACGACGCTCTCGAGATGGCGGACCTCAACGCCTTCACCCGCGATCTGGTGGGGCAGATGGAGAAGGACCTCGACACGCGGCTCGACTGGGTGGCGGTCGATCACTGGAACACCGAGCATCCCCACATTCACCTGATCGTGCGTGGCGTCCGCGACGATGGCCAGGATCTGGTCATCGCGCGTGACTACATCAAGGAAGGCATGCGCGACCGGGCTCGCGATCTGGTCACCCAGGAACTGGGTCCGCGCACCGATCTCGATATCCGCCACAGGCTCGAAAGCCAGATCCAGTCCGAGCGGTGGACGCAACTCGATCGGCAGTTGCTTCGCGACAGCCGTGACAGCGGGATCATCGATCTCGCGCCATCTCGCCAAAGGCAACCGGACGAGTATAACGCGCTGAAGATCGGCCGCCTGCGCAAGCTCGAGACCCTTGGTCTTGCCCAACAGGCCGGGCCTGGCCAATGGGCAATTGACGAACGGGCCGAAGCAGCACTGCGCGAGCTAGGCGAACGCGGCGACATCATCAAGCGCATCCATCGCGCGATGAGTGCGGCTGGCATCGAGCATGGCTCAGCCAATTATGTCCTGGCCGCGGAAAGCCTGGAGACGCCGGTTATCGGCCGGCTGGTCGATCGTGGGCTCGATGACGAACTGATCGGCACGGCCTATGCTGTTGTCGACGGCATCGACGGACGCACCCATCACATCAAGCTTTCCGATCTGGAGGCGGCTGGCGACAGCGCACCGGGATCGATTGTCGAGCTGCGCAAATTCGATGATGCGCGCGGTCAAGGCCGGGCCGCACTCGCCGTGCGCTCCGATCTTGGCGTGGATCAGCAGATCACGGCATCGGGTGCGACCTGGCTCGACCGTCAGGCAATCGCGCGCGAACCGGCCGCCCTGGCCGAGTCCGGCTTCGGCGCCGAGGTTCGCGACGCCCTCGACCGGCGCGCCGAACATCTTGTCAAACAGGGGCTCGCGGAGCGGCAAGGCAGACGCATCATCTTCACCCGAAGCTTGCTCGATACACTGCGGCGGGTGGAACTGGGGACGCTTGGCGACAGGCTCGCGGCCGACACTGGTAAGCCCTTCAAGCGCGCCGCCAGCGGAGACTTCGTTGCCGGCGCCTATCGCCAGCGCTTGTCACTCGCCTCCGGCCGTTTCGCCATGATCGACGACGGGCTCGGCTTCCAGTTCGTCCCCTGGACGCCCTCACTCGAAAAGCATCTCGGCCGGCACGTCTCCGGTGTCGTGCGCGGCGATGGCGGCATCGACTGGAGTTTTGGCCGCAAGAAGGGGCTCGGCCTCTGAAACCAGATGAAAGGAGCACGCCATGTCCGCCACGAAAATCCTGTGGGGTCAGATACTCACGGTCTTCCTGATCGTCCTCTTGACGACCTGGGTGGCAACGCAATGGACCGCCTGGCAACTCGGTTTCCAGGCCGGGCTTGGTCCACCCTGGTTCGAGATCGCTGGGCTGCCCATTTACTATCCGCCCGCTCTGTTCTGGTGGTGGTATTTCTACGACGCCTACGCCCCGTCTATCTTCGTGAAAGGCGGCTTGATCGCCGTGTCTGGTGGCTTCCTCTCGATCATTGTTGCCATCGGCATGTCGGTGTGGCGGGCGCGTGAAGCCAAGACTGTTCAGACCTACGGGTCGGCGCGCTGGGCTGATAAGCGGGAGGTCGAGGCAGCGGGCCTGATCGACAACGATGGTGTCGTGCTCGGGCGTTATGATCGCCATTATCTGCGCCACGATGGGCCTGAGCATGTGTTGTGCTTCGCCCCGACCCGGTCCGGCAAGGGTGTCGGCCTGGTGGTGCCTTCGCTTTTGACCTGGCCGGGCTCGGCGATCGTCCACGACATCAAGGGCGAGAACTGGCAGCTCACCGCAGGCTTTCGCGCTCTGCACGGTCGCGTGCTGCTTTTCGATCCGACCAATTCGCGATCGTCAGCCTACAATCCGCTTCTGGAAGTCCGCCGCGGCGAATGGGAGGTCCGCGACGTCCAGAACATCGCCGACATTCTTGTCGATCCGGAAGGGAGCCTGGAAAAGCGCAACCATTGGGAGAAGACCAGTCACGCGCTGCTGGTCGGCGCGATCCTCCACGTTCTCTACGCCGAGCAGGACAAGACGCTCGCCGGCGTCGCCGCCTTTCTTTCCGATCCGAAGCGCCCGATAGAATCGACGCTTGCCGCGATGATGAAGACCGCGCATCTCGGTGACGCCGGCCCGCATCCGGTCATCGCCAGTGCGGCGCGCGAGCTGCTCAACAAATCCGACAATGAACGCTCAGGCGTGCTGTCCACCGCGATGTCCTTCCTCGGTCTCTACCGCGATCCGGTTGTCGCCGGCGTGACACGGCGCTGCGACTGGCGAATTCGCGACATCGTCGGGGGGAGGCAACCAGCAACGCTCTATCTCGTCGTGCCGCCTTCGGACATCAACCGGACCAAACCGCTTATCCGCCTCATCCTCAATCAGATCGGTCGCCGCCTCACTGAGGACCTGCCTACCAAGACAACCCGCCACCGGTTGCTTCTGATGTTGGACGAGTTCCCGGCACTGGGCCGCCTCGATTTCTTCGAGAGCGCGTTGGCCTTCATGGCGGGCTATGGCCTGAAAAGCTTTCTCATCACGCAGTCGCTCAACCAGATCGAGAAGGCCTACGGTCCCAACAACTCGGTCCTCGACAATTGTCATGTCCGCGTCAGCTTCGCCACGAACGACGAGAGAACTGCCAAGCGGGTCTCGGACGCACTCGGCACGGCAACCGAAATGCGGGCGATGAAGAACTATGCCGGTCACCGGCTCTCGCCCTGGCTCGGGCATCTCATGGTGTCGAGACAAGAGACGGCGCGGCAGTTGCTCACTCCTGGCGAGATCATGCAGCTTCCGCCGACCGACGAGATCGTCATGGTGGCGGGGTTGCCGCCAATCAGAGCCAAGAAGGCCCGATATTACGAGGACACCAGTTTTAAGGAGCGCGTGTTGCCGCCACCCGAACTGGCGCGGTCCGGAGAAGCCGAGCCTGACGACTGGAGCCAGTTGCCGGTCCTGGCTCACTCTGAGGCGACGCAAGCTTCCGGCATGCTTCAGCAGGACGATGGTGATCCAACGGGGTCGGAGCGCCGCCTGCAGGCCGAACTCAATCGGGCGCAGGCGGTCGAGAAAGCGGCGCCGATCGAAAACGAATTCGATATGGAACCGGACGACGATGCCGACGACCATGATGCGGTCCGCAACCGGCGCCTGGCGCGCCTCATGCAGGGTGTTGCACGGCAGGTTTCCCTGGACCCCGATGACGGCATGGAGCTGTAGGCGCCATGACGGCTCGCAAAAGGAAAGTGCAGATTTCCGTTTATCTCGACCAGGCCATCATGACGATGCTTGGCGATTATGCGGCGCGGCGCGGTCAACCCCAATCCATGATTGCGGAAGCAGCACTCGCTTCCTTCCTGTCGCCGGATGCGGATGCACGCCGCGAGGCCGCTATCGCCAAGCGCCTCGATCAGGTCGATCGGCGCCTGGCCAGGCAGGAGCGCGATATCGGCATTGCGGTCGAGACACTGGCGGTCTTTGTCCGCTTCTGGCTGGCGACAACGCCGGCGTTGCCCGAGCCCGCCGCCCAGGCCGCGCGCGCCAAGGCGGCCGAACGCTACGAAGCCTTCGTGACGGCCCTGGGCAGACGCCTGGCGAAGGGGCCGAAACTGCGACAGGAGATTTCCGAAGATATCAATCCGACGGACAATAGCGAAAACCCACCCTGACGGATTGCAGGTCAATCATTGGCTGGCTTGGAGCCTGATGGCCATGTTCATCATGATGATGGGTATACTCGACGCCCCTGGCGATCACGCGACGACAAAGTTGGCGTACCAATGACGACCGATGATGATCAGCCGCGGCAACAGGATGAGCGAGCAAGTCCCGGCAGCCGGTTCGTCGCAACTTGATCAATCGATGGCATCAGCCTTGTTATCGGTGAGAAGAGCCGCCCGCTTGCCGATAGCCGACTTGACTGAGTCGACAAGCTGCTCAGGAAAGCCACGGGGCAAGGAGATGATCACCTCGTCGGCCTGCTTCTCCACGTTTTCAGCAATGTCATCGAAAATTCTGCGCATGACAGGGGTGCCCACGCCGGCAATGTCAGCGGTCTTCAGGAAGTGGCGTGGCATGATTTCAGGTACCGAATAGTGATTGTTCCTGCCGACCGACATTGCCAGTTTGAATTTCTTGCGAGGGATCTGTCCGGTATCAAGGCTGGGCTGCGCGGTCAGCACGTCGTAAAGGGGCGTCATGCGGAATTGTCCCCCAGGGCTCAGAAAAATACTGAAATTCTTGGCGTGGCCATCGGTCGCGCCAATCAGCCAGAACAAGATGCAGGTGCGCAAGAAGGTGGCGATGTCTTCATCAGGCGTATCGCTGCCCTTCAAGAGCTCGATAATCTCCCGCATCCCGGGGCCGCCGTCGGACTGGTACTTGCGCGTCGGCGGCACCGACAGCGCTTGACAGATATCTTCCTGCGGCAGGCGCAGGAGGCGGCCGTCGCGGGCCCACAGCCGGTCGAAGCGTTCCACGATCAGCGTGCGGCGCTTGCCGAAGTCAGCGATCTGCGCCTGGGCGGCGGGAACGCCAAACACTTGCAGCAGCCTAAGGCACAGATACTCGTTCTCGACGCTGTTGGAGAGATCGATGCCGTTCGGCAGCCGGCCGATCTGCGGCTTCAGGATATGGGTGGTCGCTGCCGTGCCGATCGGTTTGAACCAGCCTCCGTCCTTGCGCAGCAGTGCGGTCTTTTCCTGCGCGCCGGCAATCGAAATGCGAAAGTCCTCATCCTCGCCGAGGCCTAGCGGAGCGGCGGCAAGGTTCTCGATGATTCCGGCGACGTCCTCGTTGCTGACCGGCTTGCCTTCGACACTGCCGGGAGGGCCTGGATCCATGCCATCGGGCAGGAATTGCAACGCACCGACGCAGTCATGGCCGAGCGCAGCCAGCATGCTGTAGGGGTCGGTGCCGTCGGCGCCTACCCGTTCGGCAACACGCCTGCGTATGGCGTCATTGTCGGGAAGCAGGTTGTCGAAGACGTTGGTCACCGGCGTGCCGATATAGCGGTCTTCCCGCAAAGGAAGCGAGAGTGAGATCGGGAAGGTGCCGCGCCAGTCCAGCCATTCGCGGGCGTATTGGAAGTCGATGGCGCCCGTCGATTCCCTGCGCAGGATGCCGACCAGGCGCCCGTTCAGGAAGACATTCAGGGGGATGTGAACCCGGCGACGTGCCATCAGAACAGATCCTCGATATCAGCAGAGCTGCCTTTGCTGCGCGCGCGCACGACGAGTTCAAGGTCGAGGGCGGAGAGGGCGGCCATCAAGGTGCGGAGTTGCATCGCGGGCTCGCCGGCCTCGAGGCGGGAGACCGTACCCTGGCGCAAGTGGATCTGGTTGCCGAGCGAGCCCTGTGTGAGCCCGGCGTTCTTGCGGGCGCGGCGCAGAATGGCCCCGAGTTGTTTTTCGTTCCGAGCGATCTGGTCTATCATGATGGGTCTCCACGCCCGCAATATGCGCGATCGCGTATTGATCGTCAATATACGGAGTTGCGTATAAAATTGGAGTATACGCGGTCGCGTATATGGTGAAGATATACGCGATCGCGTATGATGACAACTTGTCAGCTGGCAACACGAGCGTCTGCCCGAGCGGCTACGCCTCGACTTACTTTCCCGAGCTCGGGTGTGGGGAATGGGAGGTCCGCGACGTACAAACATCGCCGACATCCTGGTCGATCCCGAAGGGTAGCTCGAAAGGCGCAACCATTGGGAAAACACGAGCCACGCGCTGCTGGTCGGTGCGATCCTGCGCGTGCTCAATGCCGGACCGGACAAGACCCTGGCGGCGTCGCGGCATTCCTGTCCGATCCGAAGCGCCCGATCGAATTGACCAAGGCGGCCATGATGACGACGCCGCATCTGGGAGAGGGCGGTCCGCACCCGGTCATCGCCAGCGCGGGCCGCCCGCGCTAGCGCAGCGCCGCCCGCGCTGTTGATGCCAGCTGGGTTCTGTTGCTGATGGCGTTCAGTTGGCGGCTCCGCACAATTGCGACGTTGTCAATCCTGGCGGCACGTTCTCCGTCGGGCCAAATCCGTACTTCGCCATAATGGTGGCGATCATGCCATTCGACATGACCTTCGCCAGACCCTGATTGTAGAGGTCGCGCAGATCGCCATCGTCCTTCCTGAACGCGATCGCGATGTAGCTGATCGACTTCTCGTCCGTCGTAAACGGGCTGGCGCGCTCCAGATCGGGGCTCTTATTGCCGGCAAGCAGCCCGATCACCGTCGGGGAGGAGAACAGAGCCGCGTCGATGCGGCCGGCGCGCAGTGCCGCGATGTTGGTCTCGATGTCGGGGAACTGCAGGATGCGGTCTTCCGGCACGCCCTCGGTGATGGCGTTCTTGATGACATTGCTGCCGCGGCCGCCACCCATGATCGCGTCGGATTTCTTGGCAAGATCGGCATAGCTATGGATCGCCTTGGGGTTGCCGGCGAGCACGATCGCCGCGTCGTCCGACCTCAGGTCGGGAGCGCCGAAGGCCACCTGCTGGCATCGCTCCGGCGTTATCGACAGTCCGGATGCAACGGCATCGAAACGCCCGGCCATCAGGCCCGGGATCAAGGCGCCGAACTCGGTGACCTCGAAGTCGACCTGCTTGACGCCGAGATCGGCAAAGGCAGCCCTGAGAAGATCCGGATGCCAGCCGAGCAGTTCGCCGGTTCCCTCCTTCTTGTAGCCCCATGGCGAGCGGTTGTGGACGCCGATGACGATGCGCCCTTCCTTCAAGACGCGTTCTTTCGTGGTCTCTGCCGTTGCCGGCAGCACAGATCCAACAAGCGCGGCATAGGCGATGCAGGCCAGGCCAATCGCAGCCGATCGGGCTCGAAATTTCATCGGGGGTCCTCCCATGAGTTTGAGTTGCGCGAAGGCGTCCCGCCTCAGCCGCTCAACGCTACGGTTGGATGTACATCCTCGTCAATATATATGTACAAATTATGTACAGATAGGTGTAACATTACGAAAAGTAGTTCTTGACGGCGCGGTGAATTCCGGTCCCGGTCGCTCGATCATGTGGCTTCAGCAGGCGTTGCGGCCTGCCTATACCGGCCGCATTGACGGCGTCCTCGGCATGGGCACGCTTGCGGCGCTGAAGGCGGACAAGAACAACGACGCGCTGATCGACCGCATTTGTAGCGCCCGCATGGCCTTCCTGAAGCACCTCAGCACGTTCGGAACCTTCGGCCGGGGCTGGACGGCTCGCGTTGCTGAAGTCCGAGCAATCGGCCAGGCATGGGCAACCGGTCAGGTGCCACAGGCGGCTAACTTCGTCGACGGCGGCCAAGCGAAAGCCTTTGTCGATGATGCCAACGCCGCACCGTCGACCGCGCCGGCGGACTTGGCAACTGGCGCCGGCACCGGTGGCCTCGGTCTGTCTGGTTACCTCTATGATCTGCAGAACCAGCTGTCGCCGCTGTCCTACACCAGCGAGTGGATCGGCAAGGTGGTCGTGGTCGTGGCACTCGCAAGCGCGGTGCTGGCGATCGGCGGGCTCGGCTATCGCTGGTACGCCAATCGCAAGGCCAAGCGTCTCGCCGCGGCGCTTGGAACGGCGCCGGCGTGACCTGGCTCATCCCCTTTGTCGCCGGCGTCGTCGGCGTGCCCCGGCCAGTCGCTGTCATCATCGCGTGGACGGCGATTGCGGTTGCCATCTCGGGCGCCGTGTTCGCCGGCTACGAGTTCATCAAGGACAAAGGCGCTGATGAGGTTCGCGCCAAAATCGAGAAGGGAAATCAGGATGCGATACGCAAGGGCATCGACGCTCGCATGTCTCTTGATGAGTGCATTGACGCTGGCGGCGTGTACGACTTCGGACGTCAGCGGTGTACCGCCGCTACGCTCGGCCCTCGGTAGCAGCCTTCCCGGTGCACAAGGCAAGACGGTTGCCGATCAGAACAAGATCGACCGCACCGTAGCGCCAGGTTGCGCGGTGAAGCTCTACACCCGCGCAGAATGCGATCTGCACACCAAGGCCAGCGCCGCGCGCCGCGCCGAACTTAAATCATAGCAGGGCAGGGAATGATGCCGACGTCGGGAACGAAGAGCCTTGAGATGATGATCGGCGGGCTGCTGCAAGCCACGCAGGATATGCATCGGGACATCACCGAAATCCGGCGCGACATTAAGGACAGCGATGCGCGAGCCGCGCTGAGCTACAAGCAATCGGAACAGCGCGCCGCCTCCAGTCGTGCGAAAATGTATCAGAAGACCGACGAACTGGTTGAGCGTGTGACCGCTACCGAAAGTGCTGTCAGTAAACTCAACGCCGACATGACCAGCGTCAAGGACGTCACCGCTGAAGTGACACGCTGGAAGCTCATGGGGCTTGGCGCGCTCGGCGTCACGGGCATGGCAGCGGCGGCGCTGGCATCCTTGATCACGGCGTATTGGTCAAATATCTGGCGTGTGCTGCGGGGCTTCACCAGGCCTCTCGCTATGGCGGACCATTTTAGCCCGATTTTTGTCCCCAGCATTGGACGAGGAGTTTGTCGATCACCGTCGTGGCAGGATCGTTCAGATGGTGGACCAACGCCTCTTTGTGTTCATTCAATTCGGTCTCCGCCAACAATCCTTTGTCGAGTATCTTCTCTCGAACTGACTCAATGAGTGCAATAAGGTGGGTGCGGCGGTAATCTCCCACTGGAGGCGTTTCGACTGTTACCCTTGACCGGATATTTTGGACGTTGGCTGCACGCAGCAACCCAGGAAGTCGTCTACCAATAAAGCCATCGCCGCCGCCCGCGTGAAAGGCTGCATGAAACGCGTTTAGCAAGACATCCCAAGACGCGTGAGCTGGCTGACAAAGCCATGAGACATTGTCCACATCTTCGACGGCTATCGTTCCGCCTGGGCGAAGCAGCGACAGCATCTCAGATAACAACTGCTCACGGGCCGATACATTGATCATCACCAGGCGCTCGTGGGCGAAGTCGAATGCGGACTTCTCCAACCCAGTATTGAGAGCATCGGCGTGGACAATCGTTACGTTGCTCAGCCCGCGCCTTGCGATCTCGCCGCGCGCCATTTCCACGAAGCGCTGCTCGCGTTCGAGACCAACGACCGATCCGTGGGGACCAACGCGTTGTGACAACAAATCGAGAATTCCGATAGGGCCGCAGCCAATGTCGACGGCTGTCCAGCCAGGCTGAATTGTGATCTGATCCAGGAGCCAATTGGCCGAGGCCTCATATTGTTTGGCTTGGGCAAGCAATCGATCCCGCTCAGTCTGTGTGCCGCCTAACGGATAACTTTGAGATTGGCCATCAACAGCCATTTAGCGCCCCTCAATTCCAAATAGACGTTTCAGCGAAGCGTTGTTAATGCAAGTAGCCTTGGCTGACCCCACAAAGTTATGATCGAAACAACCCGTCCGACGACAGTTTTTCTCAGCGCTGGTTGATCCCTTACCCGTTGCTCTACCTGACGGAGGGCAGGTCTTTTTTGCATATAAGCGGAACCTGATATTCGTCGGCTGGTTCTTGGCGTGCAGCAATCCCCTCCGCTGCGGCCAGGGGAATTCGCTCTTGGCCGGGCCCGCTTCTTCCCCCATTGAGGCGGGCCCACCTTACAACTCCGTGTTAAGTTGCCCGCTGCCGAAAGGTGGCGGGCTTTTTCGTATTGGGGTGGAACATCGGTCTTTATTGGTTGTTTGACTAGAGGCGGGAGCCTCTTCAGCGGCGGCCGCTGACCAAAGACCCAAATCTTGGTCGGCCCGCGCATCTCCAAGATGTCGCGGGCCACTACCCTGAGTGTGAGGCATCATGACCAACATCAGAGCGCGAGCAGCAACTGGGAGGCCTGTGCTTGGCATGCTGCTGGGCGGGTTGTTGCTAGCAGTGATCGGCTGGGGCATCGGTCGACCAGATGACCAGGAAGCCATGGCTCGCAGTTCTGCCGGCGCCGCTGTTGTGCACCAACTGTCTGGAACCAACTAGCGCCCCAGCGCGATACTCAGCATTCTACCGACGCGCCTTGCGCCAGCCGGCACCGCGCGCCTCTGCCTCGCTGCAAAACCACCGCTCGCCATATTGGGGGCTGATCCGCGTTTCCCAGTAATGTTCTTGGCCGGGCACGTGGTAAATGCGCTGCCCGGTATTGATCGAGATATTTCCTTTGATGTTGCAGCCGCCGGCGAGCAGAGATGACGGATCGGGAACGTCTATGCTGCCAAGCCATTCGGCCGGAATGAGCTTCGCGACAGTCTCGAGGCTGCTCGGGCTTGCCGTGAGAACAGCCGCAAGAGGAACCATCACCAGTGCGAACAGGTATTGGGGTCGCCAAAACCCGCGTCTGCGCCGTTTCCTGGCGTTCTTGCGCCAACTGTCAGTCTGATCGGCACCTTCATGACGCTGGACTTTGCCCACGTACGTCTGTCTCTCTCGGCCCCGTTAGTAGCCCGTCTCGTGTCCCGTACGACCGCCTGGCTTGGCCTCGGCAGCTCGGCCGCCGCAAAGCTTGCCCGCGCTGTCCGTTTGTGTTTGAAGGTCGCAAGGATGTTGTTCGCCTGAACCGACATTCACCACGATGCCGGCTTGCGGTGCAGGCCCCAACATCGTCCCCCGATATCGTTGAACGACGCCGGCGATCCGCTGCCCATCGCTCTCAATGTGCGTGTTTTGGCTGTTCGGATTGAACGGGTCGACCGTCTGGGCGAGTCTGTTGGCGCGGTTGGCGTCGCCGGCGGCGAGCGTCACGGAGTCGTAGTGGTTAAGGTAGTCCGCGCCGCACCCGGCGACCGTGAGCATGGCGCCTAGATAAAGCACCACTTCCAGACGGGCCACTCGAACCATCAGACCGGCGCCGGGTTGACGCCAGCGGCTCTAAGCCGCGCGCCGAGCTTCGCCCGGGTGCCACATGCGGCCTTATCGCCAGCGACGCATTTGTTGTTCGCGTCCGACCAGTCAAGCAGCGCCGTGTTGATCCAACTGCCCGGTGCGCGCTGAATCCCGTAGGGTGTCGGCGGCGTACCAGCTGCCACGGCTGACGCAGCCGCGGCGCCTTGTCCGTGCGGCGCGCGCTTCCATCCACTTAGGATGAGGCAGTTCTTCATATATTGATCTTCGGCGGCCAGGTTACCAAGTGCATTGCCAATTCCGGCCCCAGCAACGAAGCCGGGCGATCCGATAGCAATATAGCCTTGGTCTACCGACCCTTTTTGCATTTCGCACTGAGCATGGGCGACGTCGAAACTAGGCCCATAACCTATTTGCATGTAGTCGGCTTGATTGCTTGTTTGGCATCCGCACAGCGGCGCAATGGCAACTAGTGCCATCAACATATTTCTGTTCATATCCCCAGCCCTCCCAAGGCTTAAGATCAGCATCTCCTAAAGTTATTATTTGCGCAAGGGATGACCGTTGTTCTGGTAAATTTCAGCGGAATTGACCAGAAATCTATGTGCTTTGCAAAATCAAAGGACATACGGGGTTATTCGCGGCGCGTTTGAAGGCCGTCGCGTCCTCCGCCGATATGACGAGCATCGAGTAAGTGGCCGCTGAGGTGACACGGTGGAAGCTGATGGGGCTTGGCGCCCTCGGTGTCACCTGTATGGCGGCGGCGACTCTGGCGTCGCTCGCTACGGCCTATTGGGGCGATATCTGGCGCTTGCTGCGCGGCGGGGGAATAGTAATCCTTCGGTTCTAGTCTGCGCTATATTCCGAGGGTTAATGCAACAAACAGAGCCGGCGCGAAGGCAAGGCCGATTGCCATGATAACGACGACGACGATGCCAAGTCTCTCCGTTCGTCTGACACGGTCCTCAATGTTGTCGTCCTCCGTTGAAAGGATGAGGTCGAGCGCTGACGAGATATCGGGAGCAGGGGTATTGTTATCATTGGCTGCTTGATTTGCGACGTCGTGGACTGGCGGGCTCTCGACAACGGTCACCGTCTGCCTCGCTTCTAAGAATTCTCAAGACGTCACCTCTAAGTCTGATCCGGCCCCCTCCACGAGCGAGGTGCTCGGGGTGCGGTCGTAACGTGATTGCAATGCTTCGGTTGCGGGGGCAGGACTTCAGTCGGGGGGCTCGCCGGACCTTAGCCTCACAGCGGTACGCAAATGCGTGCGTGCCACTGCTCGTCGCCTTCATGGTTCTGGTTTTTGGTTGCCGCCGGTTTGGGGCTTATGGCCGATCTGTTTTCCGGCCCCCACCAGGGCGCTATCTTCGGACGCCCGGGAACATAATGATTGTCGCGCCGTCTTCGGGATCCAGCGGTTTATGCCCAGGTTCTTCATGGTAGAGGACCTGGCGTAGATCGCGCTGATCGACCAACTGTCCGCAGTAGGGACAGGAATAGAAATGGTCTTCTTCTCGTGCTGGCCCGGCGCCATGTCGCTTGCCGTGAATAGGCGGGCCAAGGTCTGAAAGCTTGGTCATAGCGCGTCAACCCGGTTCATCGATCAGCGCTTTTTTCCGCTTGGGCGGGACGTAGCTCTGGATCAGACGCAGCTTGTCCAGATCGACCGTAACCATCGTCCCCAACGTGACCGTGACCTTGTCACCGTCAATCCGCGTAACGTGGCCGGTTAGCTCGATCTGCTGACCCTTCACCAGCTTGGTGGCCGGATCGATTATCGAATGGGGGAAATTGTAGCTCGGGATCGAGACGCTGACGCGGTCTTCCGTGACGCGCTTCAGCACCGTCGCCATTATCGCTACTTCGTCGCCGACCTTTATTGCCATGCACTGATTCTGGCGCGGCACACGACGGCGTCAAGGATTAGCGGAAGCTAAATTAATATCGTTCTACCGCGAACTTGAAAACTTCCCTCCGGCCCTGATCCACCACGCGGAACCAATGAGCCTGCACGGTTCGGATCACGAACGGCCCTGCCGTGACCTTGTTCATGGCCTCCAATGCACTGGTTCCGTGGGCGACGTGTAGGGCCAGCAACTCATCGCCCTGCATTTCGTCGATATGGTACTTGGTGGTCATGGACTTCACCGCCGTGTTCTAACCCCAACTTCATCGACCAGTAGAGGTTCCTCACGGCTCGATTGCCCGCCAAAGTTCCGGAACTATTTTAGCAAAAGCTTATTTAGCTGCCGGCTTGTGTGAGTTCCGTGCATGCGTTTGAAGTTCGTCTCGCCCTTGATGCCGGCCCTTGTCGAGCAGCCTCCAGAAGGCGACGGCTGGATTCACGAGGTGAAGTTCGACGGCTACCGCTCGCAACTGATCATCGATGAGGACGGCACCAGGATCTACACGCGTAACGGTCACGACTGGACGGCCAAATATCGCGACCTGGTGAAAGAGGCGGCGAACATCGGCGCCGACAATGCGATCGTTGACGGTGAGATCATCGTTTTGAACGAGGCCGGCCTTTCCGACTTCGGCGAGCTGCGAAAGGCGAGCACCAGGCGGCAACACGACCTGTATTTCGTGGCCTTCGACCTTCTGCACCTCAACGGCCACGACCTTCGCGAAATGGCGCTGGAGGAGCGCCGCGAGATCCTGGCCAGCATGATCGAGCCCGGCGGGCGTATTCAGTTCAGCGAGCCATTGCCGGGCGAAGCGAAGGCCATCTTCCATCTGCTCGACCAGGCTGGGCTTGAGGGCATGGTTTCGAAGCGCAAGGATAGCAAATACCGCAGCGGTCCGTCGACGAGCTGGTTGAAGGCGAAATGCTACTCGGTCGACGAATACGAGCTGATTGGCGTGGAGCGCGAGGCTGGCAAGCCCGCCTTCGCCCTGATGGCCGAGCGTGGCACTGGGCGGTATGTCGGGAGCGCCTTCATCACCCTGAATCGCGAGATGCGCGAACGCCTTTGGGAACGCGTTCAGCAGCATGCAGGAGCGCCGCCGAAGGGGATGAAGCGGCCGGCGACGCAATGGGTCAAGCCAGGGCTGATCGGCAGTGTGAAGCATCTGCGGGGCGAGGAAGACCTCCGCCACGCTTCGTTGCAGGATTTCCGTGAGGAATGAGCACGCGAGGCAGCGATTTTGTCTACCATTGGATATCGGACCACTTATCCGACGATCCGATCAGTGACCACGTACTGCTGATCATTGAAATGGCTGTGGATGCGAAACGCGCGGCTGAAGCCCAAGGCATTCCCGGTCACGAGATCGACGAGGAAATTAGCACTATCTACGAATTCATCGTGCATGCGCTGCGCTGACCGCCCTCGCCGGAGCCTAAGCGGCAGGGCGAACCTATCGCCACATGAGCAGCGCGGAATCAACTTCCTGCATCAGTGGATAGCCGACAACGTGCCCGAGCCCAAATAGGATCGGTGCGGCCACCTACGGTTGGTTGGCGTCAGCTCGAGTTTAACTCGTGCCCTTAGGAACGAAGAAACACGTCCATCTGAATCTATAGTAGGCTTGGAACTTTGTATGGGGAATGATCACTCGATAGAACGTCATTAAACGCTCACAGAGATGGTAGTGGTCATCAAGGGAGGCTTGGGCGCGTTCCCTGGGGATAAACCACTCCGGCTCTTGTGGCTCATTGAGATAGCCAGGGCGGGGCAGGCGGACGTAATAGCCGTCTTTGGTCTCCCTCACGGCGCGAGAGTCTATCGGATGGCAATCTTTGTTGCCGCAGCAATCATACTGCAACACCGGGTCTTTTTTGCCGGTATACCAATCGTGGGCATCTGCGTCGCCGGCCAAGAGAAGCCATGCCAGCGCGATCCATCCCCGTGGCTGTTTCATGATACCCCTCGCTTTTGAGGGCAGGATATATTAGCTATATCTAATTGTCAGCCTTGAGCTCGGACACCGTCACCGAAGGTTACCCGACACGGTTCACTACGTAGGCAGGCCGCCCAGCACAGCAGGCGATGGGCGTCCCTGGTACGCGAGGCGCGGCTGTCGAAGGAGCTATAGGCCGTATCGATCAATATTATTATTGACTAAAGTAATGGAACGTTCAATGGACAAGACAGGAACCAAAACAGTCGCGCCCGACCTTAGTCTGCCAGGCGCAGGACTTTAGTCCTGCCATTTTATATTTAAGCACCGAAGTTAATGGGCTCGACATAGGGCCGCACCGCGTGGGATCAATAGCAGAATGAATTCGAGCAGCTATGGTGTGACCGGTGAAGGATCGCACTAGGCTTCCTCATCCTCTTCCCCCCAAAGTCGCCAGTGGGTAGGCTCTACATCCACGAAATGGCCGGTTATCGCGTCTCTCCAGCCGTCAACGGCGCGTCTGCAAGGGAACACGAGCGCGTGCACACCGTCTTCGTCCAGAACGGCCAGTTCCAGGCTATGAAAGAAGGGGGCATTGAGTATGGTCTGCCACATTGCAAAACGATGTGCTCTGTCGCCTCCGTCGGCTTTGATTTTACGCAAATCCTTAAACGCCCAACAGCGGCCGACGCGGACAATGTTACATTATCGCTGCGGGAACATTAGCTGTCTCTAATAGTTGATGCGAGCGGCAGGGTGGTGCCCTCCATCTCCTGCCGAAGATCGGTATCCGATCGGCCCGCGCTCTCTCCGCCAGAGGAGTGCGGGCTTTCGACGCTAAGCGGGCAGCGATGGTCGACAAGCCTGCAACGACATATGCGGTCGGGGAAGACTAATGAACTCGGGCAATATGCGTGAACCTGTCGTGACGCTTTGATGAACCCTTGAGCCCGCCGCCGGGGTTCGACGGCGGGCAGGCAAACGGCTGTAAATCCCTGCGAGGATCTCGGCCGCCCACCTATATTACAACTTGCTGATGTATGCGGTTGCGTCAAGAGCCTTTCCCTCATGGCTTGTGAGGACAGGGGACTTCAGTCTTAGTTGAGCGCGCACTAATATGCCTATAACTTAGGCATTGCGGGCCTATAACCCCGAGACCATACCCACCCGCAATGGCCCGACGTGCGCTTAGGTCCGCCGACCTTCATGGCGCGCGTCGGGCTGTTTCTATTGGAGCCAAAAATAGTAGAATAAGACAGGTACGGTTCGGCCTCCTGGGTAGGGGGCGAGATTTCCAAACCTTCAAATCCCTGACTTCTGCATCAGGTTGGCAACGCGCATGCCAAGCCTAGCGGTGATTTCGCCATTGTTGGCGGCGAAATCCCAACAGAAGAAGGCCCCCACGCAAAAAAGCAGAATGGAGAATCGCATTAGCGCAGTCTAATATATATGAATTGAACAAGCGTTAAGGCAGATGCGCCGTCTTGAGGCCCTGGGAAAAGATGACTGAAAAGCCGGCCACAGCACCAGCAAGCGATGCTTCAGGATGGCGTCAAGGATGAGGCCCAACCAGAAGAAGCGCTAAAGGGCTCGGCGCATTCGGCGACATATCCTGTGATAGATGGGCGAGCTTTGAAGGTCTCGGGCTGCGTGCGTGAACAGCAACACGACAAAGAGAACCACAACTGCTGACGCGAACCCGGTAACGAGAGCCATCCGCAAAAACGTCGCTGAGGACGGGATGTTCCCTTGAAAATGGCCGGCGCCCGTTGGGCAGGGGTTGGGGTAAAGGGCGCCGCGCGGCCACCACCTTTCAAGGTCGTTCTCCGCGCAATCGTAAAGCAATTTAGTCGCCCTGTTATGTCCCTCATGCCGGGGCGGCTGGCTCGCTGAGATTTCGTTGGGGTTATTCTCGGCGAGCCTACATCTCGCATTTTTCGATGATGCCTGCTTCACCGTCGGGAAGCTTGTGGCCCGGCTCCTTCCTAAAGCCTCACCCCAGCACCACCGCCATTCATCGGAATCCCGATTAGGACCCTAAAATGACCTGCCGGCGCGCATCATGGCCCGAGCGATTGCGAGCTGTGTTTCCGTCCTCGCGTTCTCTTTCTGAGTCATATTGTCCGCTGCGATCAGCCGCTTCAGTGACTGCAGAGTTTCGCCGCGCGACCATCCGGCCTCCAGCATGCAATCAACGATGGCCTGGAAGCCGGGCTCCATCGCCTCCTGGCAGTCGATGACTCGGTCTGGATAATCGTTCGCTTCTCTTGGTCGACTGATCATCTCACCCCCGCCAAATAGCTGTCGCCGTGTTCGCGATGTTCGAAACAGACCAATGTGATGATTGTCGGCTTTGCAAATCCGAACGGCGCGCGCTTGCCGCAAACGTCAAACTCGCAGACATGATTTTCGCTCCGAACACGTGCGAGCGGCGGTACGGGCAGGCCGTCAGTTTGTCGGGTGGGTTCCTCGCTCATGGCTAAAAGATTCCACAGGCCGTCTTGACGTTCAAGGAAAATATTCCTTTTCTGTTCTCATGGCGCATGAACCGATCGACACGCTGGGGAAGGCGACCCGGCATAACATGCTTGTGAAAGCGGAATGCAGCTGCGGCAACGTCCGCTACTGCCGATCTGCCGATCTGATGATGGTCTATGGCGGCGGTGTCGATCCGCTGAAGCTGAAGTTCGACTGCAACCGCTGCAAGCCGGATATAAGGATCACTCTGCTCGAGGTGCACCCAGAGCACCTGCCAAAGCGCCTCATGATCCACAAGCCGATGAAGGTCGACGGCAAGATCACCTGGTACACGGAACGGTTTCGTGGATAGCGAACGCCTCACGGTCCGATCCGCCTACCAGCGCGGCTGGCAGGTCGTCGAGAACAACCGCGCGATCGAAACCTTCGACAGCAAGGCCGAGGCCTTCAATTTTGTCCATGCCAGGGATGCCCGCGTCC
Source organism: Mesorhizobium sp. U510 (assembly GCF_059180695.1). Classification (NCBI taxonomy): domain Bacteria; kingdom Pseudomonadati; phylum Pseudomonadota; class Alphaproteobacteria; order Hyphomicrobiales; family Phyllobacteriaceae; genus Mesorhizobium; species Mesorhizobium sp. U510. The sequence goes on along the minus strand of NZ_CP180531.1, from coordinate 131,870 downwards.
AACTCACATGGGGGCGGACCGCCATCAGTGGAAAGGTGCTGCACTACGATTTTGGGGCGACTTATGGGGATACCTCAGTTGGCCGCATCATGAAGGAGATACATGGGCCGTCGGCGGGCACCTGGTCCTGGACGTGTTACGACGGCGGCGCTCGAGGGCGCAGCGATACCAAGGATGAGGCAGCGGCCGCTGTCGAGGTCGCCTACACGCGCCGCGTAGTCGGGGCGGATTTGGCTCGAAAGAGCTAGCTTCCCAAAGCTGAACGCTTCACGGGCCGAGGATAATTTCCACGCCTTCAATCGGCACATACCAACCGCAGGCTTTAAACAATGATTTTTCTTGCGACCCGGTAAACTTCTCTGGCCTCGGATCAGATCCCCAGACTTCGCAATGGTAAGGATTGCCCTCAACGGGATTGTATCCGATACGAAGCGAAACCCCTGCCGGCCGGAGCGTTTTGGCATGGACTATTCGCGTTGCTGCGCGGCGTGCGGGGAAAGCACGGGCGCGGTCATCGCTGTCGATTCGCCGAGCCACGCCTGAAACTTGCCGCCTTGGCAGATTTGGCCCGCTGCCGCTGGTGGCGGGCCTATTTGGTAATCGCTTCTAGGGAAGCGGCGACGGTGTTTCACTCAAGGTCCGCAGGTACGCGATAAGGTCTGCTCGCTGCTTCTCGTCCTGCAGACCCGGGAAAAGCATATCTGTTCCAGGCAAGGTGAGCGCGGGATTTGAGATAAACAAATTGAGCTCCTCGAAAGTCCAATCGCCGCCGGCGTCCTTGAGACTTGCCGAATACTCAACATCGCCTTGCGAAGCCTTCCGCCGCCCGACGATGCCCCACAGATTAGGCTTGGGATTCTTGATCCCGGGCGCTACAAGATGACAAGTCCCGCACGTCTTGCCGAAAAGTTCTTTGCCCGATTCAGCGTTTGCCGATGCAAGTCGTGGCGCAATAGGCGCGATGGCCGGTCGTCCGGCGCCATGGCTGCGTAAGTAGGCCACGACGTCGTCGTGACCGGCGAGCTTGGCCAGATGTATAGGTGGACTTCCGTTCGACGTCAGTGCGTTGACTTCTGCACCAGCGTCCACGAGGTGGACGACGCACGGAAGGCAGCCATTTTCTGCAGCCACGTGAAGCGGCGTCTGCGATTTCGCCAACTGATTTGGATCGGCTCCATTATCGAGCAACAGCTTCACGATGTCAGCGTGCCCACCCTTATTGGCGGCGTAGAGAGGCGTTCGTTGCCAACTGACGGGCAGGTTCACGTCCGCCCCGCGATCGATCAGAAGTTTCGCTATTTCGACATTTCCGCCTTCGCAAGCGATATAGAGCGCAGTAACACCATCAACTTCGTTGACAGCGGCGCCTTTGTCCAAGGCAGACGTTACCCCAACTAGGTCGCCACTTTTGACTAGATCTCCGAGGCTGCCTGCTTGGGCAGGTATGATGAAAAGCGAAAGGATCCACGAAGCTCCTTTCAGCCACACGCGTCGCTTGGTCATCGTCTCCTCCCTGATGCGTTTTTCGACTTCCGACAGGTCGCGGGCTGCCTGCGTGCGGTTTCCTTCGCGGAAAAGCGCCGAAGGTTGGTTATTGCCGCACAGACAGTGGCCTGGACAAACAGTGGCCTGCACAAAGACGAATTTTAGCAGATCCTTATATAGCGGCCAAGGAGCAGGTCGCAGTTGCTACGGCCCGGTGCCTCGGCTATCGGGGCGCACTCAGAGCGCCCCTAGATGGTGGACACTGCCGAAGACAATTTCCGGATCGAGGTTTGGGATCGGGAGGAGAAGACGCATCTCGAAACCATCTGTCGAACGCCGGACGCGGTGGTGAGCCAAGCGGCCTGGCACGCCGCCATCCGGCGCCGGCCAGGCATGCTGCTGATCCACTACAACAGCCGCCACGTTATGGAGAAGATCATTACCCCCGGCGAGGTGAAGGTTCCGCCGCAGACGATCATCGACGGCAGTATTCACGCCGGACTAGACGTCGCGCTGGGCGAGTTGCGCAGCTGGCACACGCTGTGTGCGTGGTGCACGACTTGCTCGCACCATGCCGAAGTGAAGCCCGAAGGTCTGATCCGGCGCTACGGCAAGGAAGCTCTGTTCAGCTCGGTGGAGCGCGCTCTTTTCTGCACGAGTTGCAAAAAGGGAGGACCGGTTCGGATGGAGATACACAGCATGCCGCGAAACTAAGGGTGATGACCGACCGCTCACGACCCGGCCTGCGGCGGGTGTTTCTTGTATCGAGCCTCGCGGAAGTCGAGCAAGTTCTGAAACACCTCCAGTTGCCTCGCGAAATTGCGCGCTAGATATCGAACCAGCTTGGGGTTGTTCAGCAGTCGGTCGAAATAGCTCGTAGCGGCGATCAGGTTTAGCATTTCTGAGCCGTGGGTGCTGGCAGCGCTCAGATAGTCATGGCTGACCTCGGCAATGTCGGCTTCCATGGCGGCCATTTGCGCAGGGGAAATACCCTCGTATCTTTTTCTGCGAGCCAAGGGATTGGTGAGTTGTGATCGTGGGGTGAGCTCGATCAAGAGCCTCGCTACTCGAAATTCCAAGCGGTTCATCGCGAGCATCAGCCGGACAATTTCAACCTGCCGGCCCGGCACGACCTCTCGTAACAAGCCGAAAATCTTCAAGGGGGCGCCGAAATCGTTCAGCATGTCGAGAGCTTCGAGGCAGATGCCTTCGACAAGCGGCTCGTCGACGCGCGGCAAGGAAATCTGCCGGTCTTCGCCGATACCTGCTTTCACCCCGGCCTCGGGCGAATTTTGCATCAAGATCGAAGGAGGCGTTGCGAAGCCATTCGATTGAAGCAATCCTTGAAATGCAGCGATGCGCAGGACATGACGAAAGGCATCGACGACGCTTTCCATCTGGTGTTTCACCGCGTCGGCTTCCCTGATGAATTCCTGCATATTGTCGACTTGGCGCCTGTAGGTCTTCAACAAACCGGAGACACGCAGCGGGTTCATCGGCGCCCGCGAATCTACCGTCAGCCGAATGGCATGCCGATTGTTTGTGACGAAGTCGCGAAGCCCGGCTTTCGTAGTTCTCATATATTTGCCGGCATTGGTTCTCGTCTCGCCATCTCAACCACAGGATCAAGCGAAGCGAAGAGGAAGGCATCAAGGCGCACGCCATTGTCGGCCTTGAGCATGTGAAGGGCAGACTGCGCTTCATGAGCGGGTGCGATCAGGAAGTCACGAACGGTCTGATTATCGGACTCCATCCTGATCAAAATCGTTACCTCTGGCCCGATGAGACCCCGCTTCCAGAACGGCCAGCGTGGAAAACCGGTGACGTTCATCCGATATTGCGCAGTCCAAATCGCCACGGAGAATTCATCATTGACACGCATAATCTTTGTTTGGGGATCGTACCGCGCTGAGCCACCGACCCCGTCGATGTCCGACATCAAGTTCTCGATTGTTTGCTGCCGAATCTGAATGAGCCGCCTTCTGATGTCGAGTTTCCGATAGTTCGCCGACCCGTCGTATCCGATCAACTGGTAGGCGGCGTTCATGCTTCCAAAGCGATGCGCGTAAATGCTGGCTGAATGACAGCCTGGAGCGGCATCAATGATTGGGCTCGACAGCCTTCCCCGTTCTTTCAAAAGCTTGGTCAGATCGGCCAGCAACTCTTCATCGGGTCTGAGGTAAGTGCGCGCCCGCCTGATAGCTTGCGCACGATCGAACAGCGCCCGGGGTACGAGCGGTTCGATGACGTTGTCGGCGCGAACAACTGCGCTTGGCGGATTTCTCAGCCGGTTTTGCAGAAGCCTGTGGGATATTCGGTTCCATACAATGTTGCCGACATATTTCTCGCTGGCCAGTATCGTGCCTACGCACGCTCCGGTCCAAGGCCGGCCAAACTCGGTGACCAGGCCGCGCGCGTTTAGAGCAGACGCAATTTCGACTGCCGTTTTTCCTTTCTTCACGAACTGGTTGAATATCCATCGGACGGTTGACACCTCATTTTCAGGCCCGGGGACGAGAACGACGCGGTCGCTGGCCAGGCCTTTTCGCTCATCACGGTGGAGGATTGCCTTGGGATTTCCAGAGCCGTCGACGAGAAGGCGCCTCAACCCATAGCCTGCAGGGCCGCCTCCGCTGAAACCCAGTTTGACTATTCGGCTTTGACCGGCAAAGACCCTATTCGACAGCATTCGGCTGTACTCCGCAGCCATGCTGCGCTTGATGGCCTTCAGAACATCGGACCCAATGCTCCCATCGTTGACGAATAGCTCAGCGCAGAATTCGATCCGCACTCCCGCTCTTTGGCATCGGTATTCATAAGAGGCGCTTTCATCAGTATTCTGAAAGCGTCCCCATCGGCTGACGTCATAGACCACGACAGTTTCGAAATCGGCCCGCCGGCTTTCGATATCTTCGATCAGCCGCTTCAAGCCCGGGCGCCCCAAGATGCTGAGCCCGCTTCGGCCTGGATCTTCATACGTGGCAACGATGTCGTAACCCATGACCTCTGCATAGTTACGGATCGCGTCCCTTTGATTGTCGATGGAGTAGATCTGCCTCTCCGTCGACATGCGCAGGTATTGAGCAGCGCGAGCCCTTCGCCTTTCAAATTCGGGGGGTGTGGTTGCTCTGTCCATCGCGCGGGCCATGGTACTCAGACCTGATAATAGGGGCCTGTACAGCCTGCGATTTGGTTAGGAAAACATGTCGAGTTTGCTTCGAATGCGAGCCGTCGGCCGCATCCAGATATATATATATCCGTGCGCAACTATATCGGCCGTTGAGATCAGCGGGTATGCCAGTCTCCTTTGCGCTTTGGAAACCATGGCTTTCAACTCATGGGAAACCCTGACTCACTTCGTGAGAGTGTGCGCCCCCGTTCCGCCGCAATGCGGCCTCACGGGACGATCGATAGGGATTTCAGACGTTTAAGGGAGACTTCACATGACCTTTCACAAAGCCATAGCCGCATTGCTGCTGACCGCCGCACTTGCCGGCTGCCAGTCGCAGACCGAAGGCCAGCAGCGGGCTACCACCGGCGCGCTCATCGGCGGCGCCGGTGGCGCACTCGTCGGCCAGGCGATCGGTGGCAACACCAAGAGCACGGTCATCGGCGCGGCGAGCGGCGCGCTGCTTGGCGCCGTCGTCGGTTCCGCCACTACGCCGCAGCGCCGCGGCGAAGAAATGTGCCGATACCAGGACCGCTACGGCCGCATCTACACCGCGCCCTGCGACGACCGCTACTACAACGGCAATTATTGAGAGGCCGCTGGCTCCTTCTTTGCGAAGGCCCAGACCATTAGCGGGTATTCCTCATCGTTGTTGAGGTCTCGCCACAAGCCGTAGGCGCGTACCGGGCCACCGATGTGAGCCCGGGCGCACGCCTTGTTGCCCCAGCCATGGACCTTCACGTTGGCTTCGGGGAAGCCGCCCTCGACCATCAGCTGCTTGAGGCCGGCGGGCGTCCACCTGTTGTAATCGTGCGGCCGGGCATGGACCCGGAACAGGAATGGTGTCGCCACCATCGCCCAGCCGCCGGGCCGGGTCATGGCATGGATGTTCTGGGCCGCCGCTAGCGGCCGCCGCACGTGTTCCAGCACCTGGTCGGCGATGACGATCGAATATTGTTCCTCCGTGCGGTCCTTGCAGATGTCGAAGGCCGGGAAATCGACCGAGCGATAGTTGGGGCACATCGCCCGCCAATAGCGGTTCCAGCCCGGCGAGATCTCGATGACGTCAGAGGCCTTGCGGTTGCCGGCTTCCAGAAAGACGGTGAACGCCTCGATCTGGCGGATACGCAGCCAGTTTCGGGAATCATAGCCAAGCAGGCGTTTGGCCATCTGTTTGCCGCGGTTTTTCAGGGTGCCGGCAAGGCTTGTCGTCATCAGATCGACCTCCTCCAAAGCCCGCCGTGAAAACAGCCTAGCCTAGGCAAATGGGCAAAAGATGACAGGACAGCCTATCTCTCTACGCGCGCCAGGGGATGATCGACCGCACGCACAACCGGGCGCGATAGCCTATTGAACAGTCATCTGTTTGCGCCATTCCCATGGGCGGTCGAACGCTCCAGCCCACAGGCCGCGCTTGGCGATCCTCGCGTCAGTCTCAGCCTTGGCATAGAAGCCAGCGCTGTATCTCGGCCAGTCGACCGCATAGCCCTTCCTGACAATCCATTCCCCGATATCGACGCCTCCTGCCGTGCAGACGGCCACCATGCGTCTGAACCGGTCGCGGTCGACCTCGATGCACGATATGGGGCGATGCGCCTCGAGGAAGTCGGCCAGGGCGAGAGACGCCCTTTGCCCGCAACGATATTTCTTGCCGGAGGCGTCAAGGCAGAGCTGCGCACTCTCAGGTGCGTCGATGCCGTTGAGGCGAATTCGCTGCCCGTGAATTTCGATTGTGTCTCCGTCAATGACGGAGGGAGCGCCCAGTTTATGTCTTGCGTCGAGGGGACGGTGAATATCACCCCGGCTAATACCCCGCTTATCGCCGAGGCTACACGAACCGGTTTCCAACAGATTTCCGATGCCATCAACCAGCCGAAGAGCCTCAGAGCTCTGGTGAAGCTGGATGAGCCAGGGCTCTACATTTGGATTGGATATCCGATTTGGAGCGGCGGCCTGACCAGCGTCGGTGTGGGCTTCGACCAAGGCGTCACCGTCGGAAGTATCAATCAGCAGTCCGCGATCAGCCTGACTGGCAGCGAGTTCGTGCAGGACCACGAGGTTTGCGTCGCGCGGAACGTCCCCGTCGGGCTGCACATGGTGACACTATCATCGAGTGCAGGGGCGGCCGCACTTGGCCTCAGCTACGTCCGGACGCGCCGATCGTCGGTCAAGAAGTCGTTCGGCAGAACTACGGTGACTGGCTTTGACCGGCACAAGGATCTTTCGGCGCCGATGGCCGAGCATCGAAAAGGCTGCCCGACATGCCGAGCCCGAAGAAAGGAAGCGACGCCGAGAAGCCGCAAGGGACACTGAAGCTCGCAAGGCCTCGAAAAAGTGGATTGCCGACGTCGGCGTCATCGCTATCCACTGCCAGCCGAGATTTGCCGCCGCTTGGTCGGCTGGTTGCGACAGCGCCAATACGGTATCGTCTTTTCATCCAAGTGACGGGTGAACTTGTTGAGCCATTGGACTTGATGGCTTCCTATCCAAACGCAATGCGTCGAGAAGGCAACTGCATTTGGGGTAGGTGGCGTTCGGCTACGCTCGCCGAGTTGGTTAGGACATGGCCCACACCCCATCGCCAGGAGCGGACGAACTTTTGCGCGGCAGGTGGCAGCCGGCGCTTGCCGAACTGAGGTCGCCCGTCGAAATGCCGGGAGCCTTGAGCGGAAAAATCCATGTCGCAAGCTTTAAGACGACTGGCTGACTTGCAGTCTGAACGAGACGGATCATATCGGGTGTTCGGTAACTGTCCGTGTTCACATATGGCGAGGCAGGAACACAGGTTCTGGAGCAGAGATTACGAACAGCGGTGGGCAAAAATATGAACTTTTTCGTATGCTCATGAGCCGGCCAGCCGTTGGCCGAGCATCCTTGTGCTACGAGCTACTCGCCGCCTGCGCTCGCCGTCTCGTCCTTGAAGCTGACTTTCGTGCCTTTCTGCACCATGGACGCGAGGTCCTCGGCATCCCAGTTGGTCAACCTGATGCAGCCATGCGAGAAGGTCGCGCCGATCTTGCCCGGTTCGGGCGTGCCGTGAATACCGTAGCTCTCGATGGACAGATCGATCCAGACCGATCCCACGGGATTGTTCGGTCCGGCCGCAATCGTGAACGGCCGTTTGGCTTTGACCCCCTTGAAAGCGAAGTTCGGATCGTAGTGATAGGTGGGGTTGCGCGCGACGCGTTTGACCTCCGCCTCGCCACTCGGCGCCGGCTTCTCGGCGCTGCCGATGGAAGCGGGAAAGACCGCGAGCCATTTACCGGAAGGATCAAGAACGCGCACCAGGCGTGCGCCCTTGTCGACCTCGATGCCGGCAATCCTGGCTGGAGATTCCCCCCGATCAATATCCGGAACCAGCAACTTAGTGCCGGCCTTCATGAACCCGATCCCCGGATTGAGCCTCCTGAGCAATTGCTCGCTTATGTGGAAGCGCTCGGCCAGTTTCTCCGTCACGTTGTGATAGCCGAGCGTCCGCAGGCGGGCCATCTTCTCCATGCGCGCCGGAATGCGCTTGGTAAAGGGTCCGCTCACATCCTTGCGTGTCAGTTCGTAGCTCACCACGACTGGGTTGGTGGAGGTTGCCGTCAGCCTGTCCCAGGTCTCCGGCGTAAGCTTGCCGTCGGAGGACAATCCGTTCGCAGTCTGAAAGGCCCTAATGGCCTTTGCGGCGTTGTCTGAGAAGCGGCCCTCGATCATGCCTGGCGAGAAACGGGCGCGATCCAAAAGTATCTGCGCCTTCAGGATAACCGGGCTGAAGCCTTTCGATCTTTCGGGTGAGAATTGCGCTTGATTGACAGTGGCGGAGTCGAGCTTGGCCGCCGCTGTCCCGTCGCAAGTGAGGGCAAGCGCCGCAGCCGCGACGAGAAGGAGCCTGACCATCGATGCCTCCACCAGAACCTGTTTCTATGACGCATCAACGCCGATATGGTTCCGGCCCATGAGGCTCCTCCAACGGCTTAACGGGCCTCGGATACGCTGGGGCTCTGGCCAGGCGCTTCGCTGTCAACCAGAAGATGGTCATGATGGAAGAGGCGAGCATCGCTCGCCGACCTGCCTGCCGGCCCGAAAGAACCGGCATCGGCGATGCTCGCGATTCTGGAGGCCGCGGTCAATTGTCGCTTTCCGCCGCAAAATGACGCTGTCGCACGACGCTGCCTCTAGGCCACCTCGAGGAAGAATGAACCGGACCATCAGAGGCGCCATCCTCAAGACCATCAGAGGCGCCATCCTCAAGCGCTCTTACGACGACGAGAGCCAAGCATCGTCGCGCCACGTCGTCGCCGCTTTACAACTTCGCCTGCATGAGCCGCACCTCGAGGTCTGACCTGCGAGTCCGATGGGGCAATCGACAACGGGATGGTTTCGAACTCGACCTGATCCAGCAAAGTGCCGGTACTGAACATCTAGGAACAGAGGTAGTGTAAGGTTTTGCGCCAATTGCGCCGTTGGCAGGAACTGGCACGGCTGCACGACGTTTCCAGGACACGCAGTCAAGGAGTGCTAGAATGCAAACCTCACCAGCGAGTCCCGAGTATCCTCCGACCGCGCCTGCCATCCTTCCCTTTCATGGTACGGTGACGGTCAGATTCTCTGACGCCATTGTTGCGTCAAGCGAGTGCGCAAAAATGCTCTACGAAGACGGGCGAGATCCAGTCTTTTACATCCCGTTCGAGGACATCTATTTCGAGCTTTTCGAGAAAACCAACGCCACCTCGGAGTTTGCATGGGGCACGGCCGGCTATTGGCGCGTGCATGCAGCCGGTGCATCGGCTGACAATTTCATGTGGGCCTACGAGACTCCCGAAACGGCCGCCCTGGCCATCGCCCGGCACGGCGCATTCGACCCGCACAAGGCCCGCATCGACGCCGATCCGGCCGAGGACAAGCAGCATACCCCGCACCTCCCCGAATAGTCATGTAATGGGGAAGCTGATAATGCCGGACATGTTTTGGCATGTGGACGCAGCAAAGGAACTAATCAATGCGCCCAAAATCATCGCGCGATATTCCGGGACAAAAGCCTCGCAACGACAGGGATCGGACCAGCCGGAAGGCCGCTGCTAAAACCCCGGATAAGACCAACGACTGGGATCGAGATGCAGTCCACGGTGAGGGCGAGTCGATCGGAATAGAGATTGAGCAAGTAGAGATTGAGCAAGGGATCGAGTCGAAATAGGCGTTTATTCAGGATTGTCGAAGGGCCGAATTGAGCCACTCGTACAGGAATCCCTGCGCGTCCTCGAGATCAGCAATTTCCCGTACCAGATTATCGGCGCTCTCACGAAAACAGGGCAGTCGAAAATCCGATTGTTTTTAGGATCCTGCAAGTTAACGAACAACTGAGTTTTTGATGCAGGCCAGCCATATGGTCAGCGGCCGAGCGCGATATGAGGATTTTGTGCGTCAAGACGGTCGAAACGGGCGTGGGAGAAATCAACGGAACGGTTGGCTTCCACCTCCACATATCCTCCGGCGTTCGTGACCGCTGTACTGAATGATGACGGCACGCTTTCCTAACTGCCCGCGCGGCACCGCTTTGCGCGACGGGTCCGCATTTGGAACACAGTCATGCTGGAAAATTGGGGCCGCACTTGTCCCCTTCTTGCTTCTCCGTGAGAACTTGCAGGCGGCGGGCTTTTGCCTATCGCTCTGCTAGGACCGCCGCCGGCACGGATTCAAATAGGATTTGTATTAATCTGGTGCGCCCCGCAGGACCGGCTTGGGCTTGCTGCAGGTCTCGACGCATAGCAGATAAGCCGCCGCCACAGAGGGCGGCGGGCAGTTATCCTACCAGTCTTGCCTGGTGTACCAGGCGTCGATATCCCTACGCGCGCGGTCGCGTTCGATGCCGTAGCGCTCCTGGATCTTACCTTCGAGTTGATCGCGTTTGCCAGCTATGCGATCAAGGTCATCATCCGTGAGTTTTCCCCACTGTTCTTTGACCTTGCCTTTGACCTGCTTCCAGTTTCCCTCAACGCGGTTCCAGTCCATCACGACCTCCTTCATTCGAAAAAGGATCGAACGTCGTTTTGCCGCGGAAGTTCCAGGCAATCGGGGGTGCCGAGCCCGATCCACGAAAGTCCCGCGTGTTGCCGAATGAATCATGGGCAGCGTGTATTCGTCTATCGACGAAGCCGTCAACCTTCCTCCCCATATGTTGACCAGCCCGGGATGCGGAAAGCGCACCTAAATTGCCCAGGTGTGTCGCATCGTTAATAGCCGCTACAGCAATAAGTTGCATAACAAACATTATGGAACTTGAAAATACTCAATACAATCAATATGGTAAGTCCTCATTAGGCCGACCTTGGCGGTGGCCGGGACACTGGTCTGCTATCTAACCCTTCGCACACCTAAAACCTATTTTGTGGCCTTCTACGATCAAGGAATCTGTCAAAGAGTGCCTGTATTTGATTGTACGCTAATATGCGTTTTCAGCTAGGCAAGCGTGGGGGGCTATCGAATCCGACGAAGGAAATTGGATGGCCACTCTCCATTATGCATCAGGCGGATCAGCGACGGACGTCGCGACCGCCGGGTTCAATCTTGTCGACGTTTCATCCGTGGACGAACTCAACGCCTTGCCGGCTGGCACGAAAGGTCTGGTCTGGCTCGATGAAGCCAATGGCGCAACCTCGTCTTTCATTGACAAAGTCACGCCCTTCATCGGCAATCCGAAGGCGTTCGGCTTCTTCCTCGTCGACGAGCCCGATCCCACGGGCAAATGGGGAACCTATGCCACAGCCGACAATCTGAAGGCGGAATCCGACTGGATCCACACCCACCTGCCCGGCGCCAAGACCTTCATCACCATGATGAACATGGGGTCTTCGGCTGATCCCGATTTTTCAAACACTTTCAATCCCGCCAACACGCATATCGACTATTACGGCGTGGATCCCTACCCGGTGCGCACCGGCACAAGCACTGTTGACTACAACATGATCGACAGGACCGTGGCCGCGGCGGTTGCCTCGGGCGTTCCGCTCAGCCAGATCGTTCCGGTTTATCAGACGTTCGGCGGCGGCAACTACACCACCGATACGGGCGGCCAATATGTCCTTCCCAGCGTCGCCCAGGAGCAGACCATGCTGGACCACTGGGCCAAGGCGGCGCCATCGCCCGCCTTCGACTATGCCTATGCCTGGGGTTCTCAACAGGGCGACACCGCGCTTGGCGACTCGCCGGCGCTCCAGGCCTTGTTCCAGCAACATAATCTCAGCAGCGCCGCAAGCGCCCCGGCAACCCCTCCCCCGAGCATTTCTGGGACTCCTAGTACTCCTAGTACTCCTAGTACTCCTAGTACTCCTAGTACTCCTAGTACTCCTAGTACTCCTAGTACTCCTAGTACTCCTAGTACTCCTAGTACTCCTAGCACTCCCAATATCTCCGGTACCCAAGGGAGCCCTGGCACCGCTAGTACACCGAGTACTCCAGTTGTCGCCAATCCTAGCGATGGTAGACATCATAATTCTGATGGTGCCGATTTGATCCACGGAACCGGTGCCGTCCATCATGTCCCCAATGCCAACCACTGGGTGACAGAGTCGGCCGGTGTCGGCAGGGGCATAGGACTTGCCTCACTGGCCGATACCGGCAGGGATGCCTTCGCATTCGATGCAGGCGCTCTTGCGGCCCGCGGTGCCGACCGCCCTACGGACTTCAGCGTCTCCCAACAAAAGTTTCATCTCGACCACGCTTTGGGGCTTCACACGGGCGCTCCACCAAATAGCGCTCTCGTCGCCGGCATGGGCTCGCATGATGGTAGCGACCATATCATCTACAACAGTTCGACCGGAGCGCTCTCTTTCGACAACCATGGCACCGGAGGTGCTCATCACATAGAATTCGCCCATTTTCCCGCTGCCTTAATCTGAAAAGGCCTTTAGAACGGCCGCCATTGACCGAAGCCCCGCAAATCACTCAGACCAAGTCTGTGGCCCTCGAAGTGCGTCTCAGAAGATGATTGGTGCCTGGGAATGATCAAGCGCGTGACCGACGATCGCATCAGCGTTTAATTCCCAGCTACAATTTCCCTCATTCAATTATCGAACGGCCAAGTTGTTGAAGGGCCAACAGAGCCGCGTTTGGCGGACTAGAATGAAGGCGCTGATCGATGAGCCGGATTGACAAACCATGACTAGGCCTTCCGACGTTGGCCGGCCGTTCCCCTTCATCGTGCTCATCGATTGGCGCTGCCGTTCACGAAAATTCATCATTAGCAACTAGGTGGAATGTTGGGCCGGAACCTTCCGCCCGCGTCCCGCTGTCCGGGGGAACCTCACCCGCTTCCGACAGCGCTGGAAGTTGATTTGTAGCTGTCCGGCAAAGCCTCAGTTCAAAAACGAAGGTGGACCATCCGCACCATGGGTTTGAGCGATCCCTCGCCAGAATAATTAACCGTGGATGCTGTGTGGATATCCCCGCCGCGCCCATTGCGAATCGAGGTGATGCGGGCACCTTGGCCGAATGGTCGCAGGATATGTTGAAATGGTGCTATTCGAGCAGTCGCTTTGCGACGGCGACGGTATGCATCGGCCATTCGCCGATCGCGTCGCTGACGCTGCGGCGAAAACATCCGGAACGGTCTTGTTCGACGTTCGTATCGATGGTGACACCCAAGTCCAACGAATGGCCGCTATCGGATATGACGACGCTGGCACCGCAATAATTTTGATGGAGAAGACCGGAGACTTGAGGTGCGCGTCGGTAAACGGCGAGACCGCCGTGTTGGTAGCGGAGCTGGCCGCTTGGGAATCATCTCCTCTTAGCGAGCATGCGCGCGTTGATTTCCGAGGGACGGCAGCGATGCTGTTGGCAAAGCTTCGCAGTTCCGGTCACTTCGGCCGATCCATTTGATCCTCTGCAGCACACGGGGCACGTTTGGTGCGGCGCCCTCCGTCCAGCCCGGTTAAGTGCGAGGGATGCTCTGAGCGTCGTGCAGCAAACTTTCGAGCCTGACAATCGTATCTCGAACCAAATCGTGAGCGCGGCTGCTCTCTCCGAGACACATTGCCGCCTCGCATTCACCTAACACAGCGACAGCGTTCTGAATCTCTCGCTTGAGATCATCGGTCTTTTTGCTCATTATCAATTATAGTCCGTTCGAGCCGTCGCCGCAAATCGTTGCCCTGAAGGCGTCAGGTTATCAATCGCGGGCCGCAGGTCTCGCCACAGGCGATAGAATTGCGACCAGGATGTTCGTCTTCGGCTGCTCGTACCTCCAGGGAGAGGCCGCACTTTCACCGGATCTGGAAGCTGCTATATTGGTCTTTTGGTCATTGCCTGCGCGCCATACGGTCCTCCTCGGGAACAGTTTCACCGAACAAGCTGGTCAGCAACCAGCGTGAAGCGATAGGTTCTGCCCCAACCTGCGAGTTCGCCGGATTTCTTTAAGCGGGCTCACGGCGATTTTGTGGGCTGCTGCCCTCCCAGCGCGCCTGGCGATCATCGGCGCTACGCGAAGGTTAAGCTTGGTTTTTAGGGTGACCGGTCGTTGCGGGCGTGCAGGGGCCATGGCAAAGGACGCCGCCCTCGATCTGATGGCAAAGCCAAGCTTTCGCCTCGCTGAAACGGGACCGAATAATTGATCCTGGTTGGTGCCAATTCCGACGCACGAACCATGGCAGGTTCATCCGGCGAGGCGCCAGATCGATAAAGCACTACGCTCACTGCAATCTCACTGCGACTTCCCAAGACAGCGCCTACACGTCGCTCATGTCGTCGCCTGACAGAACGGCGGGTTGTGGCACTCGTCAGGCATCCTTCCGCCTGGCCTTTCGCGTCCGCTCCCGATCCTGCGCGCCAGCTTCACATCGACTCGATCTGTCTGCCATTGGAACCAAGCAATCGCCAGGAGGTTTGGCTCTCATCGTCGTCTCCAACAAAGGAGTAGCTGCATGAGAAATACCTTTCGCCTAACGTCTCTGTCGCTTGCCACCTCACTGGGGTTTGCATTGCCGTCATTCGCCGCCGAGACTGCGCAAGACTTCGTAACCAAGGCCGCGATTGGCGGAATGTTTGAGGTCCAGTCGAGCAAGGTCGTCCAAGACAAGCTTCAGGACCAGGCGCTGAAGGACTTCGCCCAGAAGATGATCTCCGATCATGGGGCTGCCAACGCCAAGCTCGAAAGCATCGCCGGCGAACAGAAATTGCAGGTGCCTGCCGATCTCGATGCTTCTCACAATAGCGACCTCGACAAGCTGAAATCAGCTTCAGCACCAGTCGATAAGCCATATGCGGTCATGCAGAAGGCTGCTCATGCCGATGCTGTCAGTCTGTTCGAGGCGTACGCCAAGGATGGCGACAACGCCGCCCTGAAATCCTTCGCTTCTGAGACATTGCCTACACTCAAGATGCACCGGGACATGATCCAGAAGGCTGAAACCAAGGCGCCTGCCAACGAAAGCACAACGCCCGCAGTCTCAACCAGCGGCGTCAATAATCCCGCAGCTCCGGTACCCGGCGCCAACAGCTTCACCGAAGACCAGGCAAAAAGCGCGATCCAGAAGGCCGGTTATACCGACGTCTCTGCACTCAAGAAGGACGACAAGGGCATCTGGCGCGGGACGGCGAGCAAGGACGGCAAGTCGACTCCAGTCGCTCTCGACTATCAGGGCAACGTCGTTGCCGACACTCAGTGATCAAAAGAAAGGATAAATGCGATGCAAACCGTAACGGGATTGTTCGACGACTATGATGACGCCAACGATGCCGTAGGCGAACTTGTGGCAACTGGCGTGCCTCGCGATGAGATCAGCCTCGTGGCCAACAACGCGACCGGGTGGTACAAAGCCGACGACGCCGAGGCGGGTGAGGATGCGGCCACCGGAGCTGGCCTTGGCGCCGTCGTGGGCGGCGCCGGCGGCCTGGCGACTGGCCTCGGGTTGATGGCCATCCCTGGCCTTGGACCTGTCGTTGCGGCTGGATGGCTGGCGGCCACGGCTGTCGGCGCGGTCGGTGGTGCCCTGGTTGGTGGGGCCGCAGGCGGCATTATCGGGGCTATGACCAAAGCCGGTGTCCCGGAAAACGATGCCCATGTCTATGCGGAGGGTGTCCGTCGCGGTGGAACGATGGTCACAGCCAGGGTCGAGGACAGTCTTGTTCCGAACGCCGAACAGATCCTCAAGCAATACAACTCGGTCGACATCGCTGACAGGCGCTCTGCGTATGAAGCCGCCGGCTGGACCGGTTTCGATCCCGCGGCCGACGTCTATCCTGACGACGACCTCCGGCGGGGGACCCGGGCGCGACCTCTGATGTAAACCGCAGGGCGGCGAAGCCGCCCTGTTCTTCTCTTAGATGCTATAGAGCCAATGCGCCTAAAGCGGCTCGCGACCGCTGAGGTCAACCCAGGCGGGAGCATGGTCGCTTGGTTTCTCCCATCCGCGCACTTCAACATCGACGCCAGCTGAGTGTATCCGACCGGAAAGTGAGGGGCTCACCAGGAGGTGATCCATGCGCAGGCCAGAACTGCGATCGTAACCTCCCCGGCAGGTGAAATTCCAGTAAGTGTAGATGCCTTTTTCCGGATGTATTGTGCGCACGGCGTCCACCCATCCGCCGGCCAACATGTCAGCATAGGCCTTGCGGGTCTCGGGAAAATACACCGCATCGCCAACCCAGCGGTGCGGCACGACCGCGTCTATTTCGGTTGGGACGACATTGTAATCGCCACACAGAACCGTCGGCACGTTTTCCTCAAGCAGTAGCTGTCCGTAGGCAATGAGACGGTCGAACCATCTAAGCTTATATTCGAATTTTGGCCCCGGCGCTGGATTGCCGTTTGGCAGATAAAGGCAACCGACGACGAGGCCATCGACCTCCGCCTCAAGATAGCGGCTATGGGTGTCGTCCGGGTCGCCCGGCAACCCGCGTCGTCGTTCAAGCGGCACTTGCCCCCGGCCCAGGATGGCAACACCATTGTATGATTTTTGACCGTGCCAGATCGCGCCGTAACCGACGGCCTCGATCGCTTTTTCAGGGAACTTCTCGTCCGAGGTTTTTAACTCCTGCAGGCAAACAATGTCGGCACCGGTTTCCGACAGCCATTTCAGCAGCACAGGCAGCCGACCGTTTACACCATTCACGTTGAATGTTGCCACCCGGGTCATTTTCGATCGCATGGGGCCACCTACTGTGTTGACTTCGGAGCCGGATGACGTCGCCGCATGATATCGATAAGGCTGCTGTGAAGATCATCCCAATTTTCGACTATGTCTTTGTCGGTGATGCCTTGCGCCTCTGCTTCGACCGCGAGCCGTTTGGCGAGTTCCGTTATGTCCGCATTACCCACGCGCCGGCCGTCCAGCAGATCGTATCTCTCCATCCACAGGTGTAAAAAGTGAACGGCGCGCTGACATTTCACGTTCGCGCTCCCACATCGAAATTTCCCATGGCGTTGACAACAATGCGGCAGAGGCTGTCGGAGTCGGCGTCTATTTCAATCCGCTTGAGGCCGTCGGCCCTGACCTCGGCGGCAGGTTTATGGATGGGCTCGTCTCTGAATAGATGCATCCGCATTGGCGGTCTCCGGAGTGCCGTCTGCAAATTCACCAGGGCAGAAAATTGACGCCGCGCGTGTTCGTTTATTCATAAGCTCAAGCGCGACTTTCCGTTCCTATAGCGTTTTCGATATTCGTCGTGGTCAGAGCAGGGACGTTGCGAAGGTTGCTCCCGCTCGACTGGCGAAATTCCATCCTTATCGGCAGGAGTGCCGCCTGCGGGAGAGAGTGGCCCGGGCCGAATTCCCTGTCGACGGCATCACTGAGCTGTCGTTTCACCATAATGGATCCGAAGATGGATTCTCCCCTTCCTGCGGGCTAATCACGGCCTGAAGAAAGGCTAGAGGCGACGGGAAACGCGCGCCCGGACCGTTCCTCACCCCGAAGCGGGCAGCTTCATTCCGAGCGGTGAATTCAGACAGCGGGAGGTCTGATGGTCGCGTTCGCGGGCTATTGTTCAAGCCTTCTCACGTTGGTGTTCGCCGGGATATCTCCCGAGACATCTGCCCCTGCCGATGTTGGACGATCGCGTCGAGTACTGCTTCGTACGTGCTCCCGTTGTCTAGCTTGAGCTCCTCGCTACGGATGCCGATCGCTTTGGCGTCGGAGAGAAGCTTCTTCGTTGCTTCAGCAAGCGTGACCACATTGGCACCAACAATTCCCGACATATTGTTCATCAGCCATTGGCGAAGGAATTTTGCGCCGCGTTCACTCATCGTTTTGCTCCACGCAATTCCCTTTCCATCTCCTGCAGAGAGGCGGCCCGTGATGCAGTTCTCTTATGGGTGTTGGCCTTTTCATCGCCCCAGAAAGCCACTGTTCGCGCAACCTTCCCGTCCTGGATTCCTGAGCCTTTTGTCGGCATGAATGATCCGGTGGGCATCTCTGGCCGCGCGTTTTATTCGACGTTTGTCAATCTTTCTCCGCATGAAAACCTCCCTTGTGGTTGTTTCACAAAATGTGATCCGCCGCAGGATGGTTCCAGCGCGCAAGCCCAGACATTGGCTTGGTAAAAAACGTACAAATGACGCTGAACGAGCCCACTTGCGAACGGTAAAGCGAACGGTTCCGAGACAGGAAATGATCGCTGTCCTAGCCTGCTTCCGGCTTTGCGGACAAATTGCGAAAACAGCACATGAGAGTGACGGGGATGCAGTCTCGGCATCACGCAAACAGGTTCGTTCAAATCTTAAAACCCGTCGAAGGTTTTAGAGGCGCGTAATATTGGTCGCCCTCACGACAATATCGTTCTGGCGGAATTCCTCGGCGAGCTTCCCCTTCACTGTTTGCCAATACGTGGCTTCCAGAGTCTCGGCCATGACCTCGAACAACACGACGTCATCGTGGTGGCTGCCGCCTCCGCCTTCGTGCCACAAGCCATTGGCCGGCGAACGCATGTAAGCGGTCGCCCCGCCAAATTTCTCGGCCAGGCGTTCTTGAACGTCACGGTAAAGCGTCGTTGGGAAAGGTGTCCCGAAATTGTCGCTCAAGGGGAGCAGTATTTCCACCAGAACCATATTCAAGTCCTTTGCGCGTCTCTCTGAGAATGACATTCCGCGCGGGAAGTTCCGTTGACGCGGGCTCCGCTATCCTGTTCGACGCTGGCCTCCGGCCTCCCATCTGCCGCCGCGGCCTCCTCGTTGGGCGCTTGAAGGCCCGCGGGGTATGGCTTCGTCCTTGCCAGGGCGCTCGCGACCTGGATCGCGCCGCGCGCTGTCTATCTTGGAGATGGACACCTCCAATCGCGCATTTCATGGCCGCTACGAGGTTGGTGAGTGCGCGACCGGCGTTGACGGTGGTTCTTGCCCGATACGTTTATTTCGTCGCGGGTATTGTGTCCCTTGGCTCCAGTACGGGGCTGCGATAGGCTGAGCAATCACAGATCGACTTTGGCGCCTGTCGCCCACGTCTGCGAACTGGCAGCAGCGTTGGCGATCGAGCTGTTCTCGAAGACCGCGTCCGACATTTCAAACGGTCTTAAGCATATTGATGACTATACGCGACCGCGTCTTTTTGGCATTGCTCGTTTTGCCATGCGGCGTGGCGCTCAACCTTTCCGCTCCTGCTTGGCTCTGGCAAAGCCCCGATCCGTCGCGATGAATTGCTCAAGCATGGGCACAATCAGGCGAAGAGGATCCGTGGAAGGCTGCCCCGCGTCGCGGCCAAGGATCTCAGCATATCTGGACAGATCGCGGTGCAGCGGCGCAGGCAGTTCCACCGTGACCTTAACCGGCTTGTCATCTGCAATCGGACCGAGTTTCAGCTTGGCCATTTCAGTCTCCATAGGGTTCGAGCACGAGATCGCGCGTAACGACGACACGCACATCAAAGCCCGGTCGTATCGTCAATGTCGGTGCGATGTTGAGTTGGCGCTGGACGATCTGCTGGCCCACCTGGCTGAGACTGTCGGAGGCGCCGCCGCGCAAGGCGCGCACGGTGTCACTTTCCTGGCCGGACGAGCCGGCCTCCGCACCGACACTGAGGATGGTGGTGAGTGCGGCCGCCTTGAACAGGTCGGCCCAATGGTAGTCGACGCCGTCCTCAAGGCCGGCATAGCCTTGGGTGTCAGTGCCAGGCTGGCGTTCAAGAACAATGGAGCGGCCGTTGGGAAAGACCAGCCTGCTCCAGACGAGCAGCACGCGACGCTGGCCGAAGCCGACCCCATTGTCGTACTGGCCAATGACACGCGTGCCTTGCGGGATCAACAGCGAGCGACCCGTGGGACTGTCATAGACATTCTCGGTGACCTGCGCGGTGATCTGACCGGGCAGATCGGAACGGATGCCGGTGATGAGTGCTGCCGGAATGACGGCCCCTGCCTGGAGCACATAGGGCGACGCCGCCGGCGTGACGCGATCCGGCGCCACGGTGCGCCGATCAGCGGCCGCATTCAGAAAGCCGAGCTGGCGGTCCTGCGTGGTCGACTGGCCGATCTGACCGGCAAGGTCGGGGCCGCCAAGGTTAGGCGGGGAAGTTCCTCCGGGCGGGGTTTCGGCCATCGCCGCGGTTGACTGCCCTGTCTGGAAGAAGACACGCGAGGTTCGGGCCGCCTCCTCTTCGGTCCGCCGGCGCTGTTCCGCCTCATCGACCATGGGTGTGGCGATCGTTGGCGGCACGACGGGCTGTCCCTTGTTCTGGGCATCAAGCATCGGCCGGCCAAGATCGCCAGGCAGCGGCGGCCCAAGAACGGGACCGGTATAGTCGCGCGGCAGGCTGGCCAGTCCGTCGGCGGGCTGTCTGTTCGACGTCGAGTAGAGCTCGTCGCCATGCCTGCGCGTTTCACCCGTCTGAAGCGCGTAGATCAGCGCGCCGCCGACGCCAAGCGATGCACCTAGGCCGATGCCGGCGAGCACCTTGCGGGACAGGCGCGTGACACGCGGCGGATCGGCGCGAAGCCGCATGGGGGCAGCCGGGATTTCGTTCTCCTTCATGATTGCTCCCCTCCCCTTTGACGAAATGCGTTCTTTGCATTCGGCGCCGCGTTGGTGCCTGAGATCCACAGACCTCTCCTCGCATCGGTGCGGACGATCCTGACCGTCTGTTGCCGCTTGCCGCTGCCAAGCCGCAATTCCGCCGCGCCAAAGAGACGGTCGACGATCAGGGTGTTCTGGTAGACGCGGCTGTTGGCGATCTCGGCCTCGCCGTCCGGGCCGATGACGAAGATGGGCGGCATCTCGCCTTGCACGATCCCGCCTGGAAACTCGACATAGACCCGCCTCCCGTCGTCATAGACGCCGACAGGCCTCCAGGGGGGCGCGTCGCCGGTGAGACCATAGCGGTATTTGCGTTCGGCAATGGCGGGAATCACCGGTGTCGCCGGGATTACCCGCGCTTGTCCCGCCGGCGGAGGGGGATAGGCCCATGACACGGCTGGCATATACGGCTTCTCGCCCGATCGGAGCTCGATCATGTAGCTGCGCCGGTCGGTGGTGATGACGAGATTGGTGTTGATGTCCGAGCGCAAAGGCTTGACCAGCACATGGACGCGCCTGGCGACGCCCGCTCCGCTTTCGGTGTCACCGATGATCCAGCGGGCTGTATCGCCCGCCGCGATCGGACCTTCGCCGGTCAGGCTTTCGCCAGGCTCAAGCGCGATGTCTGTTATCTGTCCTGGAGCGGCATAGACCTGGTAGAGTGCCCCTTCGCTCCAGGGATAAATCTGAATGGCGTTGTAATAGCCCTCACGACGCGGCTGGACCCGCGCCGCCGCGTTGGCGTTCTCGACGCGCGCCACCGGCGTGCTGCCGGCGACACCGCCGCGGGTCGCGACCCACCCTGGTGGAACGTGCAGCGGCTTTGGTCTTTCATCGAGCGCGGCTGCCGGAGCGGCGGGCAAAGGCGGCACGTCGTCATCATAGGAGATCTGAGGTGGCTTCTGCGGCGTGGCGCAACCGGCAAGTATGGAGCCCGATAGCAACACCACGGCAAACGCCGATCTTGTCAAACCCGGAGTGGCGATGACACACAATGGCAGGTTCATTGGGTCATCTCCCGGGACCAGTTGATGGCGTTGACGTAGATGCCGAGCGGATTGGCCCGAAGACGTTCGGCGTCGTTTGGCATCTGTGTCACGATCGTCAGGATCGCGGTCCAGCGCTCGGTGCCGGAAAGCTGGCCGTTTTCGTAATGGTGCTCGATCCAAGCGACACGAAAGGAGCCCGGTGAAGCCCTGATGACCGAAGAAATATCCACGGCGACCTGTTGCTTGCCGACCCTGGAGAAAGGGTCGTTGGCGCGAGCGTAATCGTTGAGCGCTGCGGCGCCCTGGTCGGTGGTCCAATCATAGGCGCGCAGCCAGTCCTGGCGCAGGATGATCGGATCGGCGGGGATGGAGCGCACCTGTTCGACAAAGCGGGCGAGATGCCACGCTATCTGAGGATCAGTCGGCTTATAATCCGCGATCGCGGGCGCGGTCGCTTGAACCTGGCCCATCTTGTCGACCTGCACGACCCAGGGCACGACAGTACCGCGGCCCAATTGCCAGACCAGTGACGTGGAAAGGCCTGCCGACAAGATGAGTGACCCGAACGCCATGGCGCGCCAGTTGCGTGCCTGCATGCGGGCAGAGCCGATGCGCTCGTCCCAGATCTGCTGCGCCTTTTGATAGGGGGTTTCCGGTCGAGGGGTCTTGCCGTAGTGGACGGCGGGCCGCCTGAAGATGTTCATGGATCATTCGCCTTCAGAAAGAGAAATCGACGCGCCGCCGCCATGGCTGTCGCCGGCGCGCACCGCGTGGGCCGCGGTCTGGGCGCCGTGGGCGAGGCGCTGAGAGCGCTGCAAGCGTCTGGCCCATTCCGGCTGTCCTTGAGTGCCGGATGGCTTTTCCGTGCTGGACGGAGGTGCATTGGCTGACAACCCGGCGCCTCCGATCGTTCCCATGGTCGACGACCCGCCGGTGATTTCAGCTACCGAACTGGCGCCAGAGGCGAAGCTTAACTTCAGCGACTGACCGGTGTTTGCGGCGGCGCGCTTGAGGGGGGAGATGGCTGCCGAAGCGCCAGCGCTTGCAACGCCGCCCAAGCCGGAGGCGATCCCTGCCGCGCCAGCCTGGCCGGCGGAGCCAAGCGTATAAGCGACTGAACCGCCGCCAGCGAGTGACGTGGCGCCACGAGCGGCTGACACAGCGCCCGAGAATGCGGTCGTCCCGCCTCGCGCTGCCAGGCCGGCGGCGCCATAGCCCGCAACCGACATGCCCCCCGCCGCAAGGCCGGTGCCAACGGCCGCACCGGCGCCAAACTGCGGTCCACCCGCGACGAGGCCGTTGGCAATACCGGGACCGAAGATGCCGAGGCCAAGCAGCGACAGCGCCGCCAGCACGATCGCCATGGCCTGGTCGATGGTGGGGCTCTCGCCGCCAAAGCCTTGGGTGAATTCGCCGAAGAGCGTCGACCCGATCCCGATCACCACGGCAAGCACCAGAACCTTGATGCCGGACGAGATGACGTTGCCTAGCACGCGTTCGGCCATGAAGGCCGTCTTGCCGAAGAGGCCGAAGGGGATCAGCACGAAGCCGGCCAACGTCGCCAGCTTGAACTCGATCAGCGTCACAAAGAGCTGCACCGCCAGGATGAAGAAGGCGAGCAGGACGAGCGCCCAGGCAAAGAGCAGGCAAACAATCTGGATGAAGTTTTCAAAGAAGGAGACGTAGCCCATCAAACCGGAGATCGCCTCAAGCAATGGTCGTCCCGCATCGAGACCGGTTTGCGCCACCTTGCCGGGGTGCAGCAGGTCCTGTGCCGAGAAACCGGTTCCACTCGCCTTCAGACCAAGACCGGAGAAACTCTCGAATACGATTTGAGCGAGACCATTCCAGTTGGATATCAGATAGGCGAAGACACCGACGAAGAGCGTCTTCTTGACAAGCCGCGCAAGAATGTCGTCATCGGCGCCCCAGCTCCAGAAGAGCGCGGCAAGCGTGACGTCGATGACGATCAGCGTGGTGGCGACGAAGGCGACCTCGCCACCGAGAAGGCCGAAACCGCTGTCGATGTAGCGGGTGAAGGTGGCCAGGAATTGGTCAATGACACCGGTATTGCCCATGTCTATTGACCCCAGCGCATAGCGTCTGGCTCGCCTGTCGAACGCCCCGATGTCTCTTTGAGACCGAGGAAGCGATCGCGCTGTTCGGCCCATAGCCGCGCGCATCCATCGTCACGCAGGGCAGCCTCGCCGAGGGCCTGGCAGCGGCGCAGACCATTGCGAAGCGGGTTTGGCATCAAGCCTGCGGTTGTGTTCGCGCCCTCGCCCGCCGGCCTGTCCTCCTTCCGGCTCATACCGAGTGCGGCCGCCGTGACGGCGGCCGCGACAAAGATGACAGCCACCGTGCGAGCGAGCGTTTTGCCGTCCATGGTCATCGACCCTCAGCGGTTGAACATCTGGACCGAACCTGCCTCGTAGCCGGAGCCGGGCGCCAGGAAGCGGCGGCGTTGCTCGCGGCCCTGATCGACGGCGGCAGCGCGTTCGGCCTCGGTCAGAGCCTGGGCGCGGCCGTTGGCGGCGACCACAGCGGTCAGGTCCGCGAGCTGCTGGCCCTGCAGCGCAAGAAGCTGATTGCCAGCTTGCGTCGCCTGCAGCGCTCCGGTCGCCGACTGGCTGGCGCCGACCAGCGCCGACATCTGCGCGCGGCCGGTCTCGATGTTTCCGACGACGCCCGCCTGGACGCGCATGGCGTCCTGAAGGCCGCCCACCGTGTTTTGCCAGCGCGAGCGCGCGTCCGTGACGAGCTCCTGGTCGGATGCAGAGAGCGAGACGCTGCCGTATTGCTGCTGAAAGGCCTTGTCGACCTGCTGGACGTCGAAGGCGATGTTTTGTGCTTGCCCGAGAAGCTGTTGCGTGCGTTGCACCGACTGTTGCAGTTGCTGCAGCGAGGACAAAGGCAGGCTCGCCAGGTTGCGCGCCTGGTTGATCAGCATCTGGGCCTGGTTCTGCAGCGAGGTGATCTGGTTTGTGATCTGCTGCAGGGAACGCGCCGCCGTCAGAACATTCTGGGAATAGTTCGATGGATCAAACACGATGAGGGCATAGGCTGGCGCCGTCATCATCGGCGAGATGGCGACCGGCGCGGCGAGCATCGCCGCGACCATGAGAAGGGCGCGTGGGCGGCTTTGACGAACAGTCATGGTTGCGGATCCTTTTCAGGTTCGAGAAGGGTTAGGTTGGGAATGAGGTCGGCGGCCCAGCCGACGTCACGGGCACGCAGCCAGGCCGCCAGGAAGCCGTGGCGGCCATGCTCGGCGATGATGCTGCCAATCAGGGCCTGATCGCCCTTCGAGGACGCGGCGCAAAGTGCCAGCCCGACCTCGGACAGGCCGAGCTCGAAGAGACGGTTGCCCCGACGGGACTGGCAGTAGTAATCGCGCTTGGGTGTCGCTCGTGCCAGGATTTCGATCTGGCGGTCG
This sequence comes from Mesorhizobium sp. U510, assembly GCF_059180695.1. Taxonomy (NCBI): domain Bacteria; kingdom Pseudomonadati; phylum Pseudomonadota; class Alphaproteobacteria; order Hyphomicrobiales; family Phyllobacteriaceae; genus Mesorhizobium; species Mesorhizobium sp. U510. The sequence goes on along the minus strand of NZ_CP180531.1, from coordinate 106,812 downwards.
TTCAGGCCGAAGCGCCGATAGATGGCGGTGATCTGCGGCTCAACCGCGCGCTCATTGGGCAACAACAGCCGGGTTGGACAGCTTTCGATGATCGCCGGCGCGATGGTCGAATTGTCGATATCGGCAAGCGACTGCGTGGCGAAGACGACGCTGGCGTTCTTCTTGCGCAGCGTCTTCAGCCACTCGCGCAACTGCCCGGCAAACCCCTCGTCATCGAGGGCGAGCCAGCCTTCGTCGATGATGAGCAGCGTTGGACGCCCGTCGAGCCGATCGCCGATGCGGTGGAACAGGTAGGACAGGACAGCCGGCGCGGCTTGCGTGCCCACCAGTCCTTCGATCTCGAAGGCCTGCACGGATGCCTGGCCGAGGTGTTCGGCCTCGGCGTCGAGCAATCGGCCCTGAGCGCCTCCGACACAGTATGGGCGCAATGCCTGCTTCAGGTCATTGGCCTGCAAGAGCACACTGAGCCCGGTGATGGTGCGCTCCTCGACGGGAGCCGAGGCAAGCGACGTCAGCGCCGCCCAGATATGCTCCTTTGCGTCCGGGGTGATTGGGACGCCCTCGCGCATCAGGATCGCAACGATCCAGTCAGCCGCCCAGGCGCGCTCGTATGTGTCATGAACCCGGGCGAGCGGCTGAAGCGAAACGGAGGCATCCATGCCTTCGGTGAGGTGCCCGCCGAGATCGTGCCAGTCGCCACCCATGGCAAGCACAGCGGCGCGGATAGAGCCGCCGAAATCGAAGGCGAATATCTGAGCGTTGCGGTAGCGGCAGAACTGCAGCGCCATCAGCGCGAGCAGCACCGACTTGCCGGCACCAGTGGGGCCGACGACCAGCGTATGGCCGACATCACCGACATGAAGGACCAACCGGAACGGGGTCGAGCCTTCGGTCTTGCCGTAGAGCAAGGGAGGACTGACCAGATGCTCGTCCCGTTCCGGCCCCGCCCACACGGCGGACAGCGGCATCATGTGGGCGAGATTGAGCGTTGAGATGGGCGGCTGACGGACATTGGCGTAGGCGTGCCCGGGCAAGGAACCAAGCCAGGCGTCGACGGCATTGACGGTCTCGGCAATCGCCGTGAAGTCGCGGCCCTGGATGACCTTCTCGACAAGCCGTAATTTCTCGTCTGCGACGCGCGGGTCGGGATCCCAGATGGCGACGGTCGCGGTGACATAGGCCATACCCGCCATGTCGGCGCCGAGCTCCTGCAGCGCCGTGTCGGCGTCGGCCGCCTTATTGGCGGCGTCGGTGTCGAGGAGGGCTGAGGCTTCGTTGGTCATCGCCTCCTTCAGGATCGAGGCGATGCTCTTGCGCTTGGCAAACCATTGCCGCCGGATCCTGGTCAGCAGGCGGACAGCGTCGACCTTGTCGAGCAGGATCGCGCGGGTCGACCATCGGTAGGGGAAGGCCAGCCGATTGAGGTCATCAAGCAGGCCGGGTGTCGTGGCGGTCGGGAAGCCGACAATCGAGAGCACGCGAAGATGCTGGTCGCCAAGGCGCGGCTCGAGCCCGCCTGCGAGCGGCTCGTCGGCCAGCAGCGCATCGAGGTAGATCGGCGTCTCGGGGACGCGCACCTTATGGCGTTTGGTCGAGATCGTCGAATGCAGGTAGGTCAGCGTTTCGCCGTCATCGAGCCAGTGGCATTCGGGCATGAATCCGTCGAGCAGGGAGAGCACGCGCTCTGTCCGGTCGACAAAGGCGCGCACGATCTCGCCCGGATCCGCGTCCGACTGGTCGCGACCCTCATAAAGCCACCCCTCGGCGCGCGTGGCCTCTTCGGGCGGCGGCAGGACCATGAATGTGAGAAAGTAGCTCGATACGAAATGAACCCCCGCCTCGTCGAAATCGGCTTTGCGCTCGGCATCGAACAGGCTGGAGGCCGCATTGGGAAACTGGCTCTCGGGATAGGCGGCGGCTTCGTGCCGCTGCGCTTCGACGAAGATGCTCCAGCCCGAGCCGAGGCGACGAAAGGCATTGTTGATGCGCGATGCCACAGCAACAAGTTCCGCCGCGACGGCGGAGTCGAGATCAGGCCCGCGAAACCTTGCGGTGCGCTGAAAACTTCCATCCTTGTTGAGCACGACGCCCGGCGCCACGAGTGCTGCCCACGGCAGATAATCGGCAAGGCGAGCAGCGGTCCGGCGGTATTCGGCAAGGCTCATCATAGCGGCGCCCTCAAACCGACAGATGTCCGGGAAGCCGCAGGTGTCGGCGTCCAACCTCGAAAAACAGCGGATCGCGCCTGGCGGCCCATACCGCCGTGAAATGTCCGATTGCCCAGATGAGGAGACCGACCAGCCACAGCCGCAGCCCAAGACCGACAGCGCCCGCCAGGGTGCCATTCAGGATCGCGATTGCGCGCGGCGCGCCGCCAAGCAGGATCTGTTCGGTCAGCGCCCGGTGGACGGGCACCGTCCACCCCGGCACCGCGTCGAGTTGTTCAAAAGCGGTTGTCATCAGATCAACGCTCCGCCGCCGAATGAGAAGAACGACAGGAAGAAACTCGACGCCGCAAAGGCGATCGAAAGGCCAAAAACGATCTGGATGAGCCGCCTGAAGCCGCCCGAACTGTCGCCGAAGGCCAGCGTCAGGCCGGTGACGATGATGATGATGACGGCCATGATCTTGGAGACCGGTCCCTCGACCGACTGCAGGATCTTTTCGAGCGGCTGTTCCCACGGCATCGAGGAGCCTGACGCATGGGCGCTCGACGCGACCAGGAGATTGACGGCAAGGGCGGCGGCCCCCGCCGCCAAGTGGCGGTGGCAGCGTGCAAGTAGGCGGATCATGAGGTTTCTCCTGGGTTGATCGGTGTGGCTTCAGCAATGCGATAATCGCCGTCAGGGCCGAGGCCCTCGACCCGGACGAGTTCGCTGAGCCGTCGCGCGGTGCCACGTCCCGACAGGACGGCGACGAGGTCGATCGTGTCGGCGATCAACGCGCGCGGAACAGTGACGACGGCTTCCTGGATAAGCTGCTCAAGGCGGCGCAGGGCGCCGATGCCGGAGCCCGCATGAAGGGTGCCGATGCCGCCCGGGTGCCCGGTTCCCCATGCCTTCAACAGGTCGAGGGCCTCGGAGCCACGCACCTCGCCGATGGGAATGCGATCGGGCCGCAGGCGCAGCGAAGAGCGAACCAGGTCGGCGAGCGTGGCCACGCCATCCTTGGTGCGCATTGCGACAAGGTTGGGCGCGGCGCACTGCAGTTCGCGAGTGTCCTCGATGATGACGACCCGATCCATCCCTTTCGCCACTTCGGCCAGCAGGGCGTTGGTGAGGGTGGTCTTGCCAGTCGATGTGCCGCCGGCGACAAGGATGTTCGCGCGACCGGCAACCGCGGCGCGCAATATCGCGGCCTGACCGGCGGACATTATGCCCGCCGCGACGTAGTCATCGAGCGCGAACACGGCCACCGCAGGCTTGCGGATTGCGAAGGCGGGTGCTGCGACGACGGGCGGCAACAAGCCCTCGAAACGCTCGCCGGTTTGCGGCAACTCGGCCGAGACACGCGGGGAACGGGAATGGACCTCGGCGCCGACATGATGGGCGACCAGGCGCACAATCCGCTCGCCAGCGGCAGGCGCCAGCATCTCCCCCGTATCGGCCAAACCTTCCGAAAGCCGGTCCACCCAGATGCGGCCATCCGGGTTCAGCATGATTTCAACGATCGCGGGATCGTCGAGAAACCTGGCGATGGCTGGCCCGAGCGCGGTGCGCAGCATGCGCGAGCTGCGCGCGCGTCCTTCGGTATCGTTGTGCGATATAGCCATCCTGTCCCCGTTTGAGCCGGGAACGCGTCGAACAACGCCCGGTCGGGGACGATCAAAAGAGCTCTGGAGCGGTCCGATTCAACGGGTATCAGCCGTCATCGTAGCGTAGCGTGCAATTACCGGCCAACGGCGGCGCCGACGGCAGCGGCGCCATAATATGAACTTTCGCAATAATATGTCTATGTTTATTGACACCCGACTCCTGCGAGGTTTATGAGAGAGCCATCGATGGCCTGCCCTAACAGGCGATCATCCTTTTCACGGCGCGGAGGATTGCCATGAGGTCCGGTCCGGAGGGCGCGATTTTGCAGCGCAACGCCGCCTTTCTCAGGCACGCCGAAACCATACCGACATCGTCGCCACCCGCCTCGACGAAGAGCGGTGGCACCCCGTGAGCATGCTCGACATCTGGCTGGGCATTCTGCAAGGGCTGGGTATCACCGCAGAGGTCACGGCCTATGGCCTGGTCTTTGCGGTCCCCTTCGCGCTCGTCTTCGGCGTCGCGCAGTTTCTGACCACCGGCATGACCCGCTTTCTGGTTACCGCCGTGATCGAATTCTGGCGCAGCTCAGCGGTCGTCGTCCTGCTCTTTTTCTTTTACTACGTGCTGCCGGTGATGGGGGTCACCCTATCGGCGCTGACCGTCAGTGCACTGGTGCTCGGTCTCAACACCGGCGGCTATGCCAGCCAGGCGGTTCGCGCCGGGCTGCAGTCCCTGCCCCCCGGCCAACGCGAGGCGGGCATGGCGCTCGGCCTCTCGCGCCCGGCGATCCTGCTCCTGATCGAGCTGCCGCAGGCGCTGGTCGCCATGAGCCCGACCTTCGTCAACAACCTCATCCAGCTCGTCAAGGCGACGTCCCTCGTCTCGCTGGTCACGCTGACGGACATGACCTTCCGCGCCAAGGAAATCGCGCAGACCGACTACGACCCCGTCGCGATCTATTCGGCGCTGCTGCTGGCCTTCTTCGTCGTCTGTTATCCGATCGCACTTGCCGGCCGCTGGCTTGAGGCGCGGGTCAATCCTGAAAGAGGAACGCTGCGTGGGATTTAACCTCGATTTCGCACTATCGACCGTCCCGACGATCATCGGGGCGATCGGAACGACCCTGCTCGCAACGGTCTTGAGTTGCCTCGGCGCATCAGTGCTTGGCTTCACTTTCGAAATGATCCGCCGCGGGGGCGGTGCAACTGGCCTCGCCGTCCGCTTCCTGATCGACTTCATCCGCTCGACGCCGGTTCTGGCCTGGCTCTATTTCCTGTATTTCGTCATGCCCTTCTATGGGATCCGGCTTGGCGCCATGACGGTTGGTATACTGGGGCTGAGCCTGTACTATAGCGGCTATCTAGCGGAGGTGTTCAAAGCGGGCATCGACGCGATCCCGAAAGGCCAGCAGGAAGCGGCCAGAGCTTTGTCGCTTACCCGCCGCGACACGGTCGTTTTCGTCATCGCGCCGCAGATGTTGCGCAATGTCGCTGCACCGTTGGGCAACTATGTTGTTTCGATCCTCAAGGCGACGCCCTATCTCGCGATCCTGGCCGTGCCGGAAATGCTCGGACGGGCCTTCGATATCGCTTCCGAGACCTATCGATACGCAGAGCCGCTGACCGTCGCCGGCATCCTGTTCCTCGCCCTGGCGCTGATCGTTGCCTATGGCGTGAAGCGCGTCGAGCAGCGCCTGCTTGCAGTTGGACGCCGCTGATGCTCACTCAGGCCCCAGCTCCAATCCCGGCCGTTCAAACCATACCTCATGTGCGGATCGAAGGTCTCAACAAGTGGTTCGGCGCCCTGCACGTCTTGAAAGACGTCGATTTGTCGGTACGGCCAGGCTCACGCATCGTCGTTTGCGGACCGTCCGGCTCCGGCAAGTCAACGCTGATCCGCTGCATCAACGGTCTGGAGCCTTTCCAGAAGGGAACGATCCAGCTCGACGGGATAGCACTGGGAAGAAATGCCCGGGACACTGCGACGGCGCGCCGGCTGACAGGCATGGTGTTCCAGAGTTTCAACCTGTTTCCGCACCTCACGGTGCTTGCCAACTGCACGCTGGCGCTGCGCCGGGTTCTCTTGAAACCGGCACGGGAGGCCGAAGAGATCGCCATGCAGCATCTGACCGCGGTCCGCATCCCCGAAAAAGCGCAGGCCTTTCCGGCCCAGCTCTCGGGAGGCCAGCAACAACGGGTGGCGATCGCACGCGCGCTTTGCCTCAATCCCCGCATCATGCTGTTCGACGAACCCACTTCGGCGCTCGATCCGGAAATGATCAAGGAAGTCCTCGACGTCATGATCGCGCTCGCAGGAAGCGGCGTGACCATGGTCTGCGTGACCCATGAGATGGGTTTCGCACGCGAAGTCGCCGATGAGATCGTTTTCATGGACGAAGGCCGCATTGTCGAGCATGCCTCGTCCAGAGACTTTTTCTCTCGAGCCGCTCACCCACGCGCCCGGCTGTTCCTGGATACCATCCTGAGCCATTGAGCAGCTGCGTGTGGACTGGCAATCGTGCGCGCGAGTGTCAACTGCTGGAATGGCCGAGCGGGTCACCAATCCGGTGCGAAGGCGTAGCCAGCCGAGCGGACCGTCCGGATCACATCGCTCCCCACAGAGCCCCTAAGCCTTTTGCGCAGCCTGGCGATATGGACGTCGACGCCCCGCACGTCGGTTGCGGCGGCATGTTCAGGCCATGCGGTCGCGACCAGTTCCTCGCGGCTGAAGACCTTGCCAGGCTGCGCCAAAAGGCTGCGCAAAAGCTTGAACTCGATCGGTGGCATCACGATTTCTTTTTGCCTGAAGAATGTCCGGTGGGTCTGCCGCTCCAGCCGGAAATCGCCCTGAACCAACTCACCCGAATCCGTTTCGCGCGACAGCTTCGCAAGGCCCGCCTTGCCGTGCAGCCATGTCAGCAACTGTTCGGGGGCGAACGGCCGCGAAAATATTTCGTCGACGCCAGCCTTGATCAAATCTAGATGCAGCTTGCCGGAGCGCGGGGCAACCAGGCCCGCGACCGGCGTCGCTTTGGTCGCGGGGGCAGACTTCAGCCAGGCGCACTGTTTGACCACCGCACGGTCGCCTGGATGGCAGTCCATGACGACGGCAAGCGGGGCTGCGGCCTCGATGGCACGTGCGATTTCCCGGTCTCCCGTGATCAGTCGAATCTCGAAGCCAGCTACCGACAGTATGTGCCCGAAAACCAGGAAAAAATCCGGGTCCTTCGAGGAGATCAGGACCAGCGGCTTCATGAGTCCATCAACCGGGTTCGACACATCATAGGGCTGACTACCGCGCGAATGGGCGCGATGACAATATCCTTGGGTTTCTTTTAATCCTTTCGACCTTTCTGAGTCGTGCCTCAGCCCAAGTTTCGGTGCTTATGGATAAAGCGGGAATGCATCGAGTGTGGACGGCAGCCTTGCGCCCAAAGTCAGCCGTTGGGGTTGCCATCCCCAAAGCCTAAGTCGCCGCCGACAGCGAACTTAGATGTCAAAGTTGCGCCAGCAGCGCACTTGCTACGGGAAGCCGCCCTGAGCGTGATTCGCCAGCTACGCGACAGTTATGCGATCCATGAAGTAGATGTAGCCTGCGTCGCGCTCAATCCCGCATGCCCGGCTTGACTAGTAGTTGACTTTCTCGAAGTGCACTTGACGACCGCCGACCACAATCCGGACGAAGTAGTCGTGGTGTCCTCTGTCGGCGGGTTTGAAGCCGTTGTGGAAAGTCGCACGCCAAGGCCCCTGAAACTTGCGAACGGCTTCGAGGTACCCCAGTGCCTTTCTTCTTCCGTGAAAAACTCAACCGAAAAGGCCGAGCGGGTGGCCGCGTATCCGAGAGGTCGTGATAACGACGAAGCGTGAACGCGCGCAACACCAGAATGATCGCGCTAGTTTTGTCGTTACGCAGGAGAACTTATGTCCGATGTTAAAGTCACCAATCTCCATAAACGAGAACCTTGGGTCTGACATCTACGTCTATGTTGACATCGGATTGAAGGAACCGGTGGTTGCCCGGAAATTCGGAAAATCCGAGCATTGTTCCGGTGACGACAAAAGCTTTTCACATAAGGGCGAGCGGTTTCATTTGTTCGACCAAGCCGGTAGGCTTATGTCAAAACAGTAATCGCAGTCACTCTAGATACCGCAAAGAGCTAGCCGCGGAAGTCGATGACCGAACGGATGCCATGGCCGCGCTTCATCGCCTCGAATCCGTCATTTATGCTGGCAAGCGGGATACGCGCGGTGATCATATCATCAAGGTTGAGCCGGCCGTCGAGGTAAAGACGCACGAGGCGGGGCACGTCGGTGCGGAACTGGTTGGAGCCCATGTCGCAGCCCATCACCCGACGTTCGGCGATGAAAGGGGCGAAGGGCAATTCGATCCGCGCGCCGTCGCTCATCAGGCCGACCATTACAGTGGTGCCGCCCTTGCGGGTCATCAGGAAAGATTGCTCGACCAGCTTTGGCGCGCCAACCGCCTCGTAGGCGACGTGAACGCCCTTGCCTCCGGTCAGCGCCCGCACATCGGCCACCACGTCGCGGCCCGTGGGGTTGATGTTGGCGGTGGCACCGAAACGGCGGGCAATTTCCAGCCGTGCGTCGTTGACGTCGATGGCAATGACATCGATGGCGCCGGCGATCCGCGCGCTTTGCAGGATCGACAGCCCCACCGCGCCGCAGCCGACCACCGCAACCGACTGGCCGGGCTGCACCTTGGCGGTGTGCACAACCGCGCCGAAGCCCGTTGTCACACCGCAACCGATCAGCGCGGCGCGATCGAGCGGCATCGCCTTGTCGATCTTCACGATGGCATTCTCATGGACGAGGATCCGTTCAGCAAAGGCGGAGAGATTCATGAACTGCGCGACCGACTGGCCGTTGGCGGACAGCCGCGTCGGCTCCTCCGCCGGTCGTACCAACTGATCGCCGCCCTCGCAGATCGAAGGGCGGCCCGAGAGACAGAATTCGCAAGCTCCGCAGAAGGCCGAGAGGCAGCCAACGACGTGGTCGCCAACAGCGAAGGCGGAGACTCCGGGGCCCACCGCCAGCACTATGCCGGCAGTCTCGTGGCCAAGGATCGCCGGTATCGGCACCGGCAGATGGCCTTGCATGAAATGCAGGTCGGTGTGGCAGAGCCCTGTCGCCGCCACCTCCACCAGCACTTCGCGGAAGCCGGGATTGGCGTGGCTGACGGTCTCGATCTCGAGCGGCGCGCCGGGCGCGCGTAGGACAGCTGCTTTCATAGGAAATTCTCCTGACGTGTGCTCAGCCGCGACGGCTCAAGAAAGCGAAAAGCGCGGCGTTGACGGCGCCAGCGTTTTCGACGTTCGACAGATGCCCCGCACCGGGAATCACCTGCATGTCAGCGCCATCGATGCGCGCTGCGATTTCGGCGGAATAGGAAGGCGGCGTTTCGCTGTCGTTCTCGCCAACCAGCACCAAGGTCGGCGCGGCGATGCGGGGCAGATCCGCCATGCCATCATGCCCGCCGATCAGCCGGGTGCACAAGGCGAGCCCCTCGGTCCGGGCGCGCTTCATGGCATCAACGCCTTCGGCGCGGATCGCCTCTGGGGTCTCGGGCGCCATGATGGCGCGGACCATGGCATTGGCGAAATCATGCACCGTGATACCGCCGTCGAGTTCGGCGAGGATCGGATCGATGAATTCCTCGGGCCGCATCGACGAGCCAAAAGCGAATTTGGGTGAGCTGTCCATGATCGACAGGCTTGCCGCCATACTTGGGTGACGCGCGCCGAACGATTGCAGGATCATGCCGCCGACCGACAGCCCGACCAGATGCGCGCGCTCGACCTGTACCTTCTCCCGCAGGAAACGGGCGAGAAGGTCGGCCACCTCAGCCATCGGCGTCATCGCGCCTATCGCCGGCGAGTCTCCATAGCCTGGCATATCCCAGGCGATACATCGGTGCGTGGCGCTGAAAGCCGCGATCTGCGGCTGCCACGACTGTGCCGATCCGGCCATGCTGTGCAGAAACACCAGTGGGTGGCCGGCACCCGATTCCCTGTGGGACGGCAAGGCGCCTCCCTGCATCAATGTGAACATGAAGCCTTCTCCCAAAGGGCGTGTGTGCGAGCTATCGGTGCTCTGCCACGCGCCAACAAGACTATTGAATACTGAATTCAGTCCTGCTAAGCAAATGAAAATGCAGCCCTCGGGGAGGAAGCCGGACGGCTGCAGCGAACGGGGAGGGTTCATGTTTCAACGGCAGATGCTCGGCTGGGATCTTTCCGATCCGAAGCAATTCGACAAGGGAATCCCCCAGGCAGCGTTCGCCCAATTGCGCGCCATGGACGGGCTGGCGTGGAACCCGATCGACGGCTCGCGGAGCGATGGCTTCTGGTCGGTCGGCCGCTTCGATGATGTCATCGCCGTATCGCGCGACACCGAGCTATTCAGCTCGGCCATGGGGCATATCCAGATTTATTCGATCGACGACGATGCGCTGGAGGCGCGGGCCTCGATGATCGACATGGATCCGCCGTTCCATTCCCGCCTGCGGCGGCTTGTGAACCCTGGGTTCATTCCGCGCGCCATCCAGCGCTACATCCCGACCGTGCGCAAACGCGCGGCCGATCTCCTGGACGCCATGCAGGCGCAAGGCGGTGGCGATTGGGTGGCCGGCGTGTCGAAGCCGATCCCGATCGGCATCATTTGCGACATGCTCGGCGTGCCCGAGGCCGACCGCAATTTGATGATCGAACTCACCGACCATCTGGTGGCGGGCACGTCGGCCGAGCCGCTCGATCCGCATGCCTACGGCAACACCACGCCGCTCAGGCTTCTGCCTTTCAACAGCCCCGCCGCCCATGCGCTGACTGAATACGCCCGCAAGCTGGGCGAGGAGCGCCGCGCCGCACCGCAGGACGATCTGGTCTCGCAGCTCGTCTCCACCGAGATCGACGGCGAGCGGCTGACGGACAGCGAGTACACCAACTTCTTTCGCCTGCTGATCTTTGCCGGCAACGAGACGACACGCACGGCAATGTCACACCTGGCACTGTTGATGGCCGAGCATCCCGAGCAGTTCGAGATGCTGCGTCAGAACCGCGACCTTGTGTCGAACGCAGTCGAGGAGATCGTGCGATTTTCCTCACCCATCCTTTATTTCCGCCGTACCGCCACGCGCGATACCGAACTGGCGGGCACCGCGATCAAGCGCGGCGAGAAGGTGGTGATGTGGTACGCCTCGGCCAATTTCGACGAGGCGCGCTTTCCCGACGCGCAGCGCTTTGACGTGACCCGACCGAAGCTGCCGGCTCATGCCGGATTTGGCGGCGGTGGCGTGCACACTTGCCTGGGGGCGGGACTGGCACGGCTGGAGCTGATCGAGCTTTTGAACGAGATCCTCGACCGGAACCTCAAGATCGGGCTGACAGGCAAGCCGGAATATGTGCTGACCAATTTCGTCAACGGGGTCGAGCATCTGCCCGTACGGTTCTCGGCATGACCGGCAAGTTTCATGCTTACACCGTGCTGTCGCGCCAGGTCGAAGCCGCCGGTATCGTGTCATTCTGGCTACGGCCGGAAAGCGCAATGACGGTGCGCGGCGGCGAGCATCTGATCGTCGAGGCGCCTGTCGCGGACGGCGCCGACGCGCTGCGGCGCGAATACTCGGTTTCCGGCCTGGCCGATGGCGAGTTGCGGCTGACGGTCAAGCGCGAGGACGCGCCGAAGGGGCTGCCCAATCTGCCACCCGGGCGCGTCTCCGGCTGGCTGCATGAGGCGGTGAAGCCGGGCGACAGGCTGCGTGCCTCCGCGCCGCGCGGCGAGTTTCGGTTGCGCGAAGGATCCGACAAGCCGGTGCTGCTGTTCAGCTGCGGGGTCGGGATCACGCCGATGATGCTGCTGGCCGAGGAATTGGCGGTCACGGGACGACGTGTCGCCTTTGTGCACGTCTGCCGCGACAGTGCGCATCACGTCTTTGGTCCGGAGGTCCGCGATCTGGCGGTACGAGCGACAAACATAAGCGTCCACATCTGCTACAAGCATGGCACTCCTGATTGCCAGGGCTGCGACAGTATCGGCGACCTCGATCGCGACAGGCTGGCCGCGCTCATGCCCGGCGCCGGCTGCGAGGTTTATCTCTGTGGCCCCGGCCGGTTCATGCAGCGCGCCTACGATATGGCGCTCGAGCTTGGCGTCGCGGCCGACGACATCCGCTACGAGCTGTTCGGATCTTCCGCCGATTTCACCCCGCGCCACGCCGCGAGCCATGCGGAACACGACGGCCCGCTTGTCACTTTCACCAAATCGGGCGTATCCGCACGGTGGTCCAGCGCTACGCCGTCGCTTCTGGATTTTGCGGAGGAGCAAGGCCTCTTCCCCGACTATTCCTGTCGTTCGGGCAGCTGCGAAAGCTGCAAGACGCGGGTGGTGAGCGGCGCCTTCGACTATCCAGTCGAGCCGTTCGAACGACCCGGCGAGGGATATGTGCTGCTCTGCTGCGCACGGCCGACCTCGGACCTGGAACTGGAGGTCTGATGCGCACTGGAGGAAGAGCCGGCACATGAAGACGGCTTCGTCGTGTCTGGAGGGACGCGGCGGAGGGGACCAACAACCATAAGGGAGGAAAAATCCATGTCTGTTCTAGAAGCCGGCAACGGTCAGCTGCGCAAGGATGCCATGGGCATCTGGCATATCGTCTTTTTCGTCGTCGCCGCCGCCGCGCCACTGGCGGTGGTGGTCGGTGTTTCGCCCTATGCCTTCGCTACCGGCAATGGCACCGGGGTGCCGCTGACCTTCATCCTGGTTGGGGCAATGTATCTTCTGTTCAGCGTCGGTTTCACCACGATGAGCGCCCATATCGGCGGGGCGGTATCCTTTTATCCGTATATCGCCAAGGGTCTTGGCAAGCCGATGGGCGTCGGTGGGGCGCTGATCTCCATTGCTTCCTATATTGCGGTGCAACTGATGGCGATGACGCTGTTTGGTATCTTCTCGAACGCGATCGTGGCCCAGTACACCGGGGCTGACATTCCCTGGTGGATCTACTGCATCATGCTCAATGTGGTGGTCTATCTTTGCGGCATGCGCAATATAGAGTTCTCAGGCCGCGTCCTGGGGGTGTTCATGATGGCCGAGGTGCTGGTGCTGTCCTTGCTTGGCGTTGCCATCCTCGCCAGCGGCGGCGGACCCGAGGGGATAACGCTTACACCCTTCGGCTTCAGCTCGCTCGGCTCCGGCAATCTGAGCCTTGCGCTGGTGTTCATCGTCTCTGCCTTCATCGGGTTCGAGGCGACCGCTATCTTCGGCGAGGAAGCGCGCGACCCGCGCAAGACGATTCCTGCCGCCACCTATCTGGCTGTAGCGATTATCGCAGTGTTTTATGCGTTCTCGACATGGGTGATCTCGCTTGACTACGGCCCGTCGCACATTGTCGCGGCGGCCGCAGCCAATTTCACCGGACTTTACCAGGTCTCGATGGAAAAGCACCTTGGCGGCTTTGCCGGCGTGGTGCTGCAGGTCCTGATGATCACCAGTCTGTTTGCCTGCGTGCTGTCGTTCCACAACACCATCAACCGCTATTTCTTCGTCATCGCGCGGGAAGGACTTCTGTATCGCAAGATGGCTGCAACCCACGCCGAACATCAATCGCCGCAAGCGGCCGGCATCGTGCAGATGCTGATGGTGGCGGCGATCGTGCTGTTCTTTGCCACGGCCGGTCTGGACCCGACGGTGATCGTTGGTCTGTGCTCAGCCTTCACGGCAATCGGCATCTTGATGATCCAGTGCGTGGTCTCGGTCTCGGTCATCGCGTTCTTCAGCGCCGATTATCGCGGCGTCAGCGCCTGGCGGCGGCTGATCGCCCCTGCCCTTTCGACAATTGCGCTGGCGTTCTGCCTCTATCTGATGGCCAGCAATCTCTCGCTGGTCAGCGGTTCGGAATCGATCTTCGTCAAGGCCTATCCGATCATTATCGCCGGCATTGGCCTAGTCGGAATCGTCTTTGCCCGCTGGCTGAAAACGGCTCGGCCCGAGACATACGCAAACCTCGGCCGCGTGTTCAACTGAGAAGTACAAGAACCATGCCGCCGGGTTGCCCGGCGGCCGCATCAACCAACAGAAGGAGCGGTGACCGGCAGGTCGCCAAGGAAGCCGAATGAGCAACGACGCCAGCACCAAAAGCAAGCCCATCTTCGACCTGCCTCCCGGCACCCATACCGTGTCATTCGGCTTCGGTGACATGAATGGCATCATGCGCGGCAAGCGCATTCCGGCTGCGCATTGGCCCGCAGCCTGCGAGAACGGCATCGCCATCATCGGTGCGATGTTCGCGATGGATATGACCTGCGACATCTGGGAAACATCGTTCTGCGGCTTCGACAATGGTTATCCCGACATGCACATGTTTCCGCTCGCCGCTCCGGTCGCCTGTCCCTGGGAGGAAGGCGTGGCGATCTGCCTGGCCTATACCGAAGGCATGGATCACAAGCCGGTTCCGGTCGATCCGCGCAATGCTCTCAAGCGCCAGGTCGCGCGTGCCAAGGCCATGGGCTTCGACGTATTGGTGGGAACCGAGCTTGAGTTCTATCTGGTCGATCCGGAAACCAAACTGCCGAAAACCAGGGACATTCAGGTCTACGGTATCAACCGCTCGGCCGAGATGGAGCATGTGCTAGGCCCGATCCGCAATCACCTGACCGCCATCGGCATTCCGATCGAGCAATCGAATCCCGAATACGCGCCCGGGCAGGTCGAAGTGAACATCCGCTATGACGAAGCGCTGATCGGCGCTGACCGGGTGATCCTGTTTCGCAACATGATCAAGGATATTGCACGGCGCGAGGGCTACCTGGCGACATTCATGGCCAAGCCTTTCATCGACCAGTCGGGTTCGGGCTTTCACACGCATTATTCGCTGTGGAAGGATGGCAAGAACGCCTTCGCCAAGGACGGCACGATCAACAAGCTGGGACTATCGTTCCTCGCGGGCATGCAGAGGCGGATGGCCGAGATGTCGCTGGCCGTGTCGACGACGCCCAATGCCTACCGGCGCCGGGTACCGGGCGTGTTCTGCCCGATCAACGCCGCCTGGGGTTATGACAACCGCACCGTGGCGCTGCGCATCATAGACGGCAAGGACAGCGCCGTGCGGATTGAAAAGCGTGACGGCGCGGCCGATTGCAACCCGTACTATCTGCTGGCCTGCGAACTCGCGGCCGGGCTCGACGGCATCGACGAGGGACTGTCGCCGAACGGCGAGCCCACCACCGGAGACGCTTCCAAGCGCACCGATGCCGAGCCTCTGCCCAACACCATCGACAAGGCGATCGAACTGGCCAAGACATCGGCTTTCATGCGCGAGGTGATGGGCGACGGCCTGGCGATCCTGATCCAGCAGGCCGAGCGCGAGCGGGATTTCGTCTTCCGGCAAGTCACGCCGGTCGAGCGCGACCGCTACCTCGGCAACCTCTGACTATGGCGTGCGCGGGCCTCAAGGCCCGCGCATCCGGGAAACAAGACCGAGGAGTTTAACAATGGGTCTGATTGACGGTTTCGGCGCGCCGGTGTCGCATGGCAACAGGGCATCAGTCGATGCCTTCCATGCAGCGGCGGTGCGGATGCTCGGCTACGCGCCCGACCCTGGCGCGATGATCGGCGCGGTGCTGGCCGAGGACCCGGACTTCATCATGGGGCGCTGCTTTCTGGCGGGGATATTCCTGACCGCCTCGGACAAGCGCTGTCAGGGCGATCTTGCGCGCGAGTTCGCGGTGCTCGAACGCCTCGCGCCGCACGCCAACGAGCGCGAGCTTGGCCATATCAAGGCGATCAGGCTGTGGCTTTCAGGCGATTTCCATGCGGCGTCCCAGGCCTATGCCGATATTCTACTCGACTATCCGCGCGACCTCTGCGCGCTGCAGTTCGGTCACCAGACGGATTTCCTGCTCGGCACCGCCAGTTCCACCCGTGATCGCCCGACGCGGGTCATGCACCATTGGAACGAGGGCGATCCGGAATATTCCTACATCCTGGGAATGCTGGCCTTCGGGCTGGAAGAGTCGGGCCACTACCCGCAAGCCGAGGAGACGGCGCTGCGCTGCGTCGAATTGAACCCGCGCGATACGTGGGGCGTGCACGGGCTGGCGCATTGCTACGAGATGCAAGGCAAGACCGAGCTCGGCATCAGCTATATGGAACGCTCCGAGGAGAACTGGGCCGGCGAAAACTACCTCTCCACCCACAATCGCTGGCATCTCAATCTCTATCACCTGGAAAACTGCGACTTCGACAAGGCGCTGGTGAGCCACGACCGCTATATGACGGTGACGAAGGCATCGCCATTGATGGACATGCATGACAGCGCGGCGATGCTGTGGCGGCTGGCCATGGACGGGGTGGATTGCGGCGACCGCTGGACGCCGGTGGCCGAGCGCTACACCGAGGTGATCGACCAGGCCTATCTTGCCTTCACCGACATGCACGCGATGATGGCCTTCGCCGCGACCGGGCGTGACGCCGAAGCCAAGGCTCTGATCGCTGCCCTGGAAGCCAATGCGGATGGCCCGTCCACCAGCTCCATCGTGATCCGCGCGGCAGGCCTGCCAATCGTGAAAGGGTTTCAGTCCTTCGGGCGGGGAGACTACGAGACGGCCAAGGCACAGATTTCCAAGGCGCGGCACTCGGCGCATCTGTTCGGCGGCTCCATCGCGCAGCGCGATGTCATCAACCTGACGCTGATGGAGGCCGCCATACGCTCCGGCGATCGGGCCATGGTCGAGGGGTTGATTGCCGAACGCAGCCTGATGAAGCCCGAAAGCCCGCTGACAGACTTCTTCCGCAAGCGTGGTTCGGAAGCCGCTACGCACTGACCAGCCGACAGGCCGGCGAAACCGGCCGCGTCGGTCGTTGGCATCGCCCACACTCCACAAGGAGGATTTCACCATGCGTCCGTGCATCGGCGTCATGTCCTGTTCATGCGATTTCCGGGGTGAGCCGGGCGTGTATCTGCCCAGCCGTTATGTGAGCGGAATCTCGGAGCAACTCGACGCCGACATTCTTCTGGTTCCGCCCATCCCCACAGCGGCTCGGGCATCGTCTATCCTGGCGAAGCTCGATGGCATCATCCTTACCGGCAGTCCGTCGAACATCGAGCCGGCACGGTATGGCGCGAGCGAGGGCGCCGGCCCGTTCGACCCTTCACGCGATCACGTTGCCCTTGATCTCATCCTGGAGGCCAAGTCCCGCCGGCTTCCCGTGCTTGGGATTTGCCGAGGCCTGCAGGAAATCAATGTCGCCCTGGGCGGCACGCTGCAGGACGGGCTTGGCGCCGAGGACCGAATGTTGCGCCATCACGCCCCGGCCGGCACCGATGGCCCGGGCCAGTTTTCCTGGAGCCATCCGCTGGATGTCGCGCCGGACGGCCTGCTTCACCGGGAGCTCGGAACCGGCATGGTGGAGATCAATTCCATTCACTACCAAGGCATTGCGACGCTTGGAGAAGGCCTTCGCATCGAGGCCTTGGCACCCGATGATGTTGTGGAAGCGGTTGCGGCTGACGACTACCCGATCTTCGCCGTGCAATGGCATCCCGAGATGAGCGTCGAAAGCCGTGTGTCGCAGGCTGTCTTTTCGATCTTCGGCCGAATGCTCGGCTAGGCCAGGGCTTTCGGAATCGGCCACAGGGGCAGCAGCTTGTGAATGGACCGGACTTGTTGTCAGGCGAGGGTGGAAAGGACGATTGCGGCGAAGGCTGCGATCCACACGGTTTCCGCCACAATGATCGCCATCGCCCGGGGGCCGACCTCGAAGAAATCCTTCAGCGACGTTTTCATGCCGAGCCCGGCTATGGCTATCACCAACGCCCATCGCGACGCATCGGCCAGGGCTGCTGAAGCCTGCGCTGGAATCAGGCCGACACTGTTGATGATCACCAGCAATACGAAGCCGATCAGGAAAAGCGGAAATCTGGCCCGCGTACCCGGTCCCGAACGGGTCATGAGAAGGGTGATGGTGGCGACCACGGACACCAGCATGGCGACCCGCAACAGCTTGACGATGGTTGCCGTGTCGCCGGCTTCCCGCGAGATCGAGTAGCCGGCGCCGACCACCTGGGCGACATCGTGCACAGTCGCCCCGATGAAGATGCCGGACAGCCTGTCATCGAAGCCGAAAAATGAAGCCAGGACAGGATAGGCGATCATGGCGACCGTACTTAGCGCGGTCACGGCGACAACGGTGAAAATCGTGTCGCGCTCGGATATGCCGCGCTCTCCCTTGGGCAGGACGGATGTCAGCGCCAGCGCCGCCGATGCGCCGCAAATGCCGACCGCACCGCCGGTGAGAATGCCGAATGCGGCCGGGCGGCCAAAAAACCGGCCGAGGCCGAGGCCCAGCAGGATGGTTGTCGCCAGGCCCCCAATCGCCAGAAAAATCGGGAGGGGTCCGAGCGCCAGCATGTCCGAAAGCGTGATGCGCGCTCCGAGCAGCGCCACACCGATCCGCAGAACCGGCCGGGAAGCCAAGGCCACACCGGGAATGCACTTTCCAGCCGGGCCAATGAAATTGAACGCCATTCCTAACAACAAGGCGAACAGTATGACGGGCGCGCTATAGTGAGTGCTCAGAAAGGTCGCCGCCATCGCGACTGTCAGGCAAAGCACCATCCCGGGCATGATTTCGCGCGCGCCCTCGGGCGTCAGAAAACGCGGCCAGACCAAGGTCGTCATTGCCGTCCGGCTCCGCCGAACTAGGCTCCAGAATCGAGGGTGGGCACTTGCCTTCCTTGTTCTGTGGGGGTTTGTTCAGGCCAGCCGGATCGGCTTTCACGCCTTTTCCGCAAGGTCGCGATAACCGTCGCGCGACTGCGGCAGCTTCATCTCGAGAACTGCCGAGGCAACTTGATTGCGCAGCATCTGAGCGGTGCCGCCGCCAATAGTGAACATGCGCGCATCGCGGGCCATGCGTTCCATGGGCAAATTGCGCGAATAGCCCATCGCGCCATGAATCTGCAGCGCCTCGTTGGTGACCTTGATCGCCGTTTCGGAAGCGAGGATCTTGGCCTGCGCGGCTTCCTGCATGCTGGGAAAGCCGGTGCCCGCGTTGATCGCCGCCTTGTAGATGAGAGCCTGCGACGCCGCGAGGCCGATCGACATATCCGCAAGCATCCATTGCAGGCCCTGGAATTCCGCGATCGGCCGGCCGAACTGTTCGCGCGTCTTAGAGTAGTCGCGGGCAATCTCGAAAGCTCCCTGGGCGATGCCATGCGCCACCGTGGCGGCTCCGACGCGCTGGGCATTGTACGCACTCATCAAGGCCGCGAAGCCACGGCGGAAACCGTGAGGCGGGCGGACGACCATGTTTTCGTGTATCTCCAGATCCTCGAAGTGCAGGTGAGTCTCGGGAATGCCGCGCAGGCCCATGGCCGGTTCACGTTTGCCAACTCTCAACCCCTGGGCTTCGCCGCGAATGGCGATGAAGCCGCCAATGCCTTGCTCCTGGCCGTCCTCGATGACGCGGGCGAAGATCAGGTGCACCTTGGAGACGCCGCCGCCGGTGATCCAATGCTTTTCACCGTTGAGAATGTAGCGGTCGCCCCTCTTTACGGCCGTTGTGGTCATCTCTGTCGCAGCACTGCCGGCGCCCGGTTCGGTGATGCAGATTGCCGGCTTGTCTCCGGCAAGGACGTAAGGCGCGACCAGCTTTTTCTGCTCATGCGAACCATAGACCATGATCGCGCCGATACCACCCATATTGGCCTCGACCACGATACGACCCGTTGCCCCGCATGTCCGCGCCATCTGCTCGATGACGAGGACGGCATCCAGGTAGGTCAGGCCACGTCCGCCATAGTCCTTCGGGATCGTCATGCCCATGAAGCCGGCCTCGGTCAGCTTCTTGGTCGTATCCCACGGGTACTCCTCGGTACGATCGACTTCCGCCGCTCGGGCACGCACGTGTCCTTCGGCGAGATCGCGCGCCTCGTCCTGAAGCAGCTTCTGGTCGGCGGTCAGCTGAAACATCGAATGTCTCCTGGTCTGGGTTAGCGTGAGGCGGGGGGTTCGCCGGCGGCGGGTTGTTTGAGAAGTTCGTCAAGCACGGACTTGGTATCGGCGCCGCAAACCGGCGGCGGTCGGCGATACGTCACCGGCGTTTTTGACAGCTTGATCGGATTGCCGATCAGATCGACGGTGCCATTGCCGGCAAGCGGGTGGGGCATGGAAATCTTCATGTCGCGCGCCGCGACCTGATCGCTGTCGAAGACGTCCTTCAATGTGTTGATAGGACCGCCGGGAATGCCGTTTTCTTCCAGGCCGTCAATCAGGCTGTCCCGGCTCCAAAGCAGCAGTTTCCGCGCGATCATCGGGATCAGTGTCGCGCGGTTTTCCAGCCGGGCGGCATTGGTCGCGAACCGCTCGTCGCGGCAAAGTTCGGGGGCTTCGATGAGCTTGCAGAAGCGCTGGTATTGACTGTCATTGCCGACCGCCACGATGACGTGGCCATCGCTTGTCTCAAAAACCTGGTAGGGCACGATATTGGGATGCTGATTGCCCCGGCGCACCGGCAGCTTGCCCGACAACAGATAGTTGGTGCCTTCGTTGATCAGCCAGGAGATCTGGGAATCGACAAGGGCGATGTCGATGCTTTGCCCTTCTCCCGTCTTTTCGCTGTGGCGCAGCGCCGCCAGGATGGCGGTGGCCGCATACATGCCGGTCATGACATCGGCGATGCCGACAGCGACTTTCGTCGGCTCTCCCGCGGCCGGCCCGGTCAGGCTCATGATGCCGCCATAGCCTTGCGCAAGCAGGTCGTAGCCCGGCTTCTCGGCATTCGGCCCCGTCTGGCCGAAGCCGGTGATCGAGCAATAGACCAGGCGCGGGAATTCCCGGGCGAGGTCATCGTAGGACAGGCCGTATTTCTTCAGGCCGCCGACCTTAAAATTCTCGACCAGCACATCGCAATGCGCCAGCAACGCGCGGACCGTCCTTGCTCCTTGCGGCGTGGCGATGTCGAGCGCCACCGAGCGCTTGTTGCGGTTGGCGCAGACGTAGTAGGCGCTTTCCCCGGTCGGATTGCCATCTTTATCCTCGAGAAAAGGTGGCCCCCAGGCGCGGGTGTCGTCCCCAGCGCCGGGCCTTTCGATCTTGATCACGTCGGCGCCGAGATCGCCCAGAAGCTGGGTACAGCTCGGTCCGGCGAGAATGCGGCTCAGGTCGAGAATGCGAACGCCCGCCAGAGGTCCTTGGATATGCACGCAGCGCCTCCCTGCCAGTTGGTTCACCGGCCATCCTGGGCGCGGTCTCCTTGTTGCGAGCAGGCATATGACGAATGGAAAATTGACAAAAGCGAGATATTGTATATTTTAAAGTTTGGAAAACTCACACTAAAAAACTCGTCGTAAATCTGCGCTTTCTTCAGACTATCGTGGCGATCGCCGAACAGCCCAGCTTCATCGCTGCGGCCAATGCCCTGGGCCTCAGCCACTCGGCTATCAGTCTGCAGGTCAAGGCGCTCGAGGAGGAATTGCAGATCCAGATCGTCGACCGCGGCACGCGCCCGCCGACGCTGACCGATGCAGGCCTTGGCCTGGTCGAGCACGCACGACGGATGCTGAAAATCGCCGATGACATCCGCGCTCTTGCCAGCGACGACACCTTTGTCGGCACCGTGACGATCGGCGTCGTGCCGTCGGCCCTGGTGAACCTGATCCCGCCGGCGCTCGCCCGACTTCGCCTCGCCCACCCAAAACTTCTTGTCCGCATCCGCAGCGGGCTTTCCGGCGACCTTGCGCAGGCCGTTCGCAACCGCGACATCGATCTGGCTGTTGTCTCGGAGCCGCGTGTCCTGCCGGAGGGGCTGGCGTCCTATCCGATCTGCCTTGAACCGCTCAATGTCATCGTCCCGCTTTCGATTGCCGAAGCATCGGATGAAGACATCCTGCGGGCGCATCCGTTCATCTGGTTCAACCGGCGAACTTGGGCCGGACAGCAGATCGAACAGCATCTGCTCGACCGCAAGATCCATGTGCAGCCGGTGATGGAGATCGATTCGATCGAAGCGGTGGAATCGCTAGTCGCGCACGGGCTCGGCATTTCGATCACGCCGACCAGGGCCTGTGTGAGCGACGGCAACCGGCTACGGCGCATTCGGTTCGGAACGCCGCAGAAGCATCGCTGCCTGACCATGGTGATGCTCGAGAGAAGCCCGCGTCAGCGGTTGGCGGGAACCTTGTTGGGCGAGCTTCAACAGCTCACCGCCGGAGCGTTGCCGCCGCGACCCTGAACCTGCCAGACACACAGTGATGCCGGCGCCTCGACCGACCTGGTTACGTCCTGTTGTTGAGGCTTCGCGCCACCGACATGGCTTGCAGCTGGAGTTCCAGGCCGTCGTCAATATGCGACCGCATCGCTTGCGCTGCGGCGTCGGCATCGCCCTTCCTGACCGCATCCAGGAGTTTTGCATGTTCCCGCAATGATGCTTTGAGATAGGACTCACTCATCGTCGTGGTGAAAATGTGAAAGGACACGCTCCTGTTCCACATCGAGTCGAACATCTCGAGCAGATACCTGTTGCCGGTCTGTTCGACAAATGACCGGTGGATGGCCTTGTTTGCGTCGTAGTATTCGCCGGCGGTGGTGATCTTGCGGCTTTCCTGTGCTTCTATGACCGAGCGGATGCGATCGAGCCTTGCGGCGTCCAGCTCGAGCGCCAGAACGCGGGCGCTATGGCCCTCAATTGCTTGCCTTGCGGCATAGATCTCGCGCGCCTCATCGTCGGCGACCTGACGGACCATGAAGCCGCCGCTGCCAACAGTTATCAATATGCCTTCCTGCTCGAGGCGCAGCAGTGCCTCGCGCACCGGGGTGCGGCTGATCTGGAAGTCCGCGGCCAGCTTCTCCTGAACAATGCGCTCGCTTGGCGGGATCGCCCCTTCGGTTATCGCGCTCAGTATCTGTGCGTAGACTTCGTCCGCAAGGCGTCTCTTGGGGACTATGATTTGTTGAAACCTCGACATCGCATCCTCATCGTCTGCATGGAATGCACCCTGTGCCCCAGGAGATGGCCGTCAGCGCGCTACCCTCTTTGGCACCCTATGTATTCTGTATCCATATCGGTGTGGCTGATCCACAATAATAATGCTGCCTCTCGGTGGTCAGGATGGGAACCGCTCACCTGGAATCAACTGATCGAATACGGCAGAACGCCGCGCTGGTTATGATTTACCGTCAGCTTGCGCTTTAGCGGCGGTACCGCGCGCTGCTGACAATTCGTCCGCTCGCAGATGCGGCAGGAAATGCCGATCGGATCGAAGGCCGCACGATTGCCGAGGTCGAGATTGTTGGCATAGACGAAGCTGTCGGCATGGGTGATCTCGCAGCCAAGCGCGATCGCGTAACGTCGCTGCAGCGCGTTGAAGCCGCCGCCGCCCTTGGCGAGTTCGGTCGCCACGCAAAGATAGCGCACGCCATCCGGCGTTTCGGCAAGCTGGCGGATGATGCGGCCGGGCGTCTCGAAGGCCTGGTGCACATTCCACAACGGACAGGCGGCGCCAAAGCGAGCGAATTGCAGCTTTGCCGCGCTGTGGCGCTTGGTGATGTTGCCGGCGCGGTCGATACGGGCAAAGAAGATCGGGACACCCTTGAGACCCGGACGCTGCAAGGTGCTCAATCGATGGGCTACCTGCTCCAGGCTGGCGCCGAAGCGCGCGGCCAGAAGGTCGAGATCATGGCGCAATTCCTTCGCCGCCGTCAGGAACGACTGATAGGGCAAGGTCAGTGCGCCGGCAAAGTAGTTCATCAGGCCGATCTTGCAGATTTCCAGGGCTTCGACTGTCCGGAAGCCGGCATGGCCGGCAATTGCCGTGATCTGCGCGTCCATCTCCAGCTCGGCGATCTGGAAGGCGATCTGGAAATTGCGGGTTGAAGCCGGCGAATAGGGATTGAGGAACAGCACCCGCGACTTTGGATCGAAACGGCGAAGAATGTCCTCGCCAAATTCGGCCCGGACGATGCGGACCTTGTGCCGCTCTTCCATATAGCCGGGCAGGATGCCGCTGGTTTCGCGCTCCGAGATACCAAGCTGCATCGCCAGTTTTTCGGCAGCGAGGTCGAGTTCGTGGATGTAGTTGTCCACGAAGTGGAAGAAGTCGCGTACTTCCTCGTAGGGCGTCGGCTCGGCAAAGGATGCGGAGCGTCCAAGCGTGTCGTCGAAGCTCGCCAGTTGCTCGCTGTTTCGACGGTAGGCCTGATGGCAAGCGATAAGCGCACGGGCGAGGCCCGGCGCGTTCTGGGTGATCAGTTTCAATTCCTGGAGGTTGGGTTTGTAGTTGTCGAAGACCGGGTCGGCCAGCGCTTCCGTCATCGCCGAAAGCAGCCGGTCGTCGTCGCCCAGCGAAATGGCGCCGATATCGATCTGGAAGGTCTCGGCCAGAGCCAGCAGCACGGCGGCCGAAACCGGCCGCTGGTTGTTCTCGATCTGGTTGAGATAGCTGGTCGAGATGCCAATGCGCTCGGCAAAGACGGATTGCGTGACCTTGTGGGACTCGCGGATGTTGCGGATCTTACGGCCGACATAGAGTTTTCGAGTTGCCATGTTTGCAAATTCGCAATTTACAATTTTCAAAAGCTTACATTACACAACCACACCTGTTCAAGCGTTCCGCCGGGATCGATGGGAATTTATGAACGCTGCCTGATGTGACCGGCGCGCCGTGCGCAAGGTCTGGTCCGGGGGTGGAACGATGATCCTTCATACAGCAGCGCCCTGCACCAAGGAGGCCGCTGATGCGCGCCGTTCTCGAACAGCTTGAAGCACGCCGTGGCGAGGCCCGCCTCGGTGGCGGGCAGAAGCGCATCGACGCCCAGCACGCCAAGGGCAAGCTGACGGCACGCGAGCGTCTCGACGTTCTCCTCGACGAGGGGTCGTTCGAGGAATACGACATGTATGTCACCCACCGCGCCACTGACTTCGGCATGGCGGGCCAGAAGGTCGCCGGCGATGGCGTCGTCACCGGCTGGGGCACGATCAACGGCCGGCTGGTCTATGTTTTCTCGCAGGATTTTACCGTTCTCGGCGGCTCGCTGTCGGAAACCCATGCCCAGAAGATCTGCAAGATCATGGATATGGCGGTGCGCAACGGCGCGCCAGTGATCGGCCTGAACGATTCAGGCGGCGCGCGCATCCAGGAGGGTGTGGCTTCGCTTGCAGGCTATGCCGACGTGTTCAAGCGCAATGTCGATGCCTCGGGCGTGGTGCCGCAGATTTCGGTGATCATGGGGCCGTGCGCCGGTGGTGCGGTCTATTCGCCGGCCATGACCGACTTCATCTTCATGGTGCGGGATTCCTCCTACATGTTCGTGACAGGCCCCGATGTGGTGAAGACCGTCACCAACGAGATCGTCACCGCCGAAGAACTTGGTGGCGCGCGCACGCACACAACGAAATCGTCGGTTGCGGATGGCGCCTACGACAACGATGTCGAGACGCTGGAGCAGGTCAGGTCGCTGTTCGACTTCCTGCCGCTCAACAATCGCGAAAAGCCGCCGATGCGTCCATTCCACGATGATCCTTCGCGGCTCGAGATGCGACTGGACACGTTGATCCCCGACAGCGCGGCAAAACCCTACGACATGCGCGAACTGATCCTGGCGATCGCCGACGAGGCGGATTTCTTCGAGATACAGGAAGCCTTCGCCCGAAACATCATCACCGGCTTCCTGCGCATCGAGGGCCAGACGGTCGGTGTCGTCGCCAACCAGCCGATGGTGCTGGCAGGCTGCCTCGATATCAACTCTTCGCGCAAGGCAGCACGTTTCGTGCGCTTCTGCGATGCTTTCTCGATCCCGATCCTGACCCTGGTCGACGTACCCGGTTTCCTGCCCGGCACCGCGCAAGAATATGGCGGCGTCATCAAGCATGGGGCGAAACTGTTGTTTGCCTATAGCCAGGCGACGGTGCCGATGGTGACGTTGATCACACGCAAGGCCTATGGTGGCGCCTATGACGTCATGGCCTCGAAGCACATCGGCGCCGACGTCAACTATGCCTGGCCGACAGCCGAGATCGCGGTAATGGGTGCCAAGGGCGCGACCGAGATCCTTTATCGCTCGGAGCTTGGCGACAAGGACAAAATTGCGCAGCGCACCCGCGACTACGAGGAACGCTTCGCCAATCCGTTCGTGGCGGCAGAACGCGGCTTCATCGACGAGGTGATCATGCCGCATTCCTCGCGCCGGCGCATTGCCCGCGCCTTTGCCGCCTTGCGCGGCAAGAGCGTCGATGCACGCTGGAAGAAGCACGACACGATGCCGCTCTAGAGGTGAGAGCAATGTGCATTCACGTATCCTGCGGCGGACGCACCTACGCGACGCCGCGGCAACTTTCTGAACTCATCGGCGGACCTCAGGGCCTGGTTTGGTTGGAGCACGCCGGTGAAATGGACTGGTGCCTTTGCACCATCGACATTTCCAAAACCCTGGACCTGGCCGGGTTAACGTGGACGCAGTCTCGCGCCCACAAGACATTTGTCGTGGAGCAATAGATCACCCATGTTCAAGAAGATTCTCATCGCCAATCGCGGCGAGATCGCATGCCGCGTCTTCAAGACAGCGAAGAGACTTGGCATTGCGACAGTTGCTGTCTATTCCGACGCGGACCGTGATGCGTTGCACGTCAAGATGGCTGACGAGGCCGTGCATGTTGGCCCGCCACCGTCTAGCCAGTCTTATATCGTAATCGGAAAAATCCTCGATGCCGTGAAAGCCAGTGGCGCTGACGCGGTCCATCCAGGCTACGGCTTCCTGTCGGAAAACGCCAATTTCGCCGAAGCGCTGAAAGCCATCGGCGTCGCGTTCATCGGACCGCCACCGTTCGCCATCGAAGCGATGGGCGACAAGATCACCTCGAAGAAGATCGCGGCGGCGGCCGGCGTTTCGACCGTACCTGGTCACATGGGACTGATCGCAGATGCCGACGAAGCCGCCAGCATCGCCGGCCAGATCGGCTACCCGGTGATGATCAAGGCTTCGGCCGGCGGCGGTGGCAAGGGGATGCGGATCGCCTGGAACGACGCGGAGGCGCGCGAAGGGTTCCAGTCGTCAAGAAATGAAGCAAAGTCCTCCTTCGGTGACGACCGCATTTTCATCGAGAAATTCGTTACCCAACCGCGCCACATCGAGATCCAGGTGCTTGGCGATCAGCATGGCAACCTGATCTACCTCGGGGAACGCGAATGCTCAATTCAGCGGCGCAACCAAAAGGTCATTGAAGAGGCACCCTCCCCCTTCCTCGACGCCTTGACGCGCAAGGCCATGGGCGAACAGGCAGTGGCATTGGCCAAGGCCGTTGGCTATTTCTCGGCCGGCACGGTCGAGTTCATCGTCGACGGCGCGAAGAAATTCTATTTCCTCGAGATGAACACTCGCCTCCAGGTCGAGCATCCGGTGACCGAACTGATCACCGGCATCGACCTTGTGGAGGAAATGATCCGTGTGGCCGCCGGTGAAAAGCTGCGTTGGACCCAGGACGACGTGAAACTCGATGGCTGGGCCCTTGAAAGCCGGCTCTATGCCGAGGATCCCTTCCGCAACTTCCTGCCGTCGACAGGCCGGCTGACACGCTATCGCCCACCAGCCGAAGGCAAGCGAAACGACGGCACCGTTGTGCGCAACGACACCGGCGTCTTCGAAGGCGGTGAGATTTCCATGTATTACGATCCGATGATTGCCAAGTTGTGCGCATGGGCGCCCGACCGGCTGGCCGCGATCGAGGCCATGGCACGAGCGCTCGACGACTTCGAAGTCGAAGGCATCGGCCACAACCTTCCATTTCTCTCCGCGGTCATGGCTCATCCGCGTTTTCGTGACGGCCGGATTACAACGGCTTTCATCGCCGAGGAATATCCCGAAGGCTTTTTGGGGATCAAACCATCCGCGGACGACGCCAGGAAGCTGGCGGCGATCGCCGCTTTCATGAATCTGAAGGCACAGAAGCGCAGTGTGCTGACTTCCGGCGCGTTGGACAATCACCGTCGGGTGGTGGGTCGCGACTGGGTGGCGACTCTTGCTGGCCAAAACTTTGCAATCACGGTTGGGGAAGAAAACGACAGGATCGTCGTCAGCTTCCCAAAGGGTGCACCGATCTCCGTAGCCAGCGACTGGCTACCCGGTCGCTCTCATGCGAAATTCACCGTGGGCGAAGATGCGATGGGCGTGAAGACGGCACCCGCGGCGACGGGCGTTCGCCTGCGCTGGCGGGGCATGGATGTCGTCGCCTATGTGCGCTCGCGCCGCATTGCGGAACTGGCGCTGCTGATGCCGGAAAAACAGTTGCCGGACACCTCCAAGATGCTGCTTTGCCCAATGCCGGGGGTGGTCACCTCAATCTCGGTCAAGGCGGGAGACCAGGTCGAGGCAGGGCAAGCGCTTGCCACTGTCGAGGCCATGAAAATGGAAAACGTCCTGCGCGCCGAGCGCAAGGCGACTGTCCTGCGCATTGCCACTGAGGCCGGCGCCAGCCTGGCGGTTGACGAACTCATCATGGAATTCGAATGAACAAGATGGTGGTCGACAACGTGGACAGTGACAAGTGGCGGGCGCTTGCAGAGCGCGAGTTGAACGCATCGCCCGATTCACTAGTCTGGCAAACGCCTGAAGGTATCCCAGTCAAGCCGCTCTATACGGTCGCCGATCTCGAAGGCATCGAGCATCTCGGTTCGTCTCCGGGACTGAAGCCGTTCCTGCGCGGGCCACGGGCCACCATGTATGCCGGCCGTCCCTGGACGATCCGCCAGTATGCCGGCTTTTCGACAGCCGAAGAATCCAACGCTTTCTACCGCAAGGCGCTCGGCGCCGGCCAAAAGGGGCTATCTGTGGCTTTCGATCTAGCCACCCATCGCGGCTACGATTCAGACCACCCCCGCGTCGAGGGCGATGTCGGCAAGGCCGGCGTGGCGATCGACTCGGTCGAGGACATGAAAATCCTGTTCGACGGCATCCCGCTAGAGGAGATGTCGGTGTCGATGACCATGAACGGCGCGGTGATCCCGATCCTGGCGAACTTCATCGTCGCGGCAGAAGAACAGGGTGTCGCGCGCGAAAAGCTGTCCGGGACCATCCAGAACGACATCCTCAAGGAGTTCATGGTCCGCAACACCTACATCTATCCGCCCGAACCCTCGATGCGGATCATCGCCGACATCATCGAGTATACGGCAAGGGAGATGCCAAGGTTCAACTCGATCTCGATCTCCGGCTACCATATGCAGGAGGCCGGAGCGACGCTGGTCCAGGAACTTGCCTTCACGCTGGCCGACGGGCGCGAATATGTCCGCGCGGCGATCGCCAAGGGTCTGAATGTCGACGATTTCGCCGGGCGGCTTTCGTTCTTCTTCGCAATCGGCATGAATTTCTTCATGGAGGCGTCGAAGCTGCGGGCAGCGAGGCTGCTCTGGTCGCGCATCATGGAAGAGTTCGAACCGAAGAAGCAATCGTCATTCATGCTGCGCACCCATTGCCAGACATCGGGCGTTTCGCTGCAGGAGCAGGATCCCTACAACAACATCGTGCG
Organism: Mesorhizobium sp. U510; assembly: GCF_059180695.1. NCBI lineage: Bacteria > Pseudomonadati > Pseudomonadota > Alphaproteobacteria > Hyphomicrobiales > Phyllobacteriaceae > Mesorhizobium > Mesorhizobium sp. U510. The sequence goes on along the minus strand of NZ_CP180531.1, from coordinate 77,528 downwards.
CACAGCCTATGAAGCGCTGGCTGCGGCGCTCGGCGGTACACAATCGCTTCACACGAACTCGTTCGACGAGGCAATTGCCTTGCCTACGGAGTTTTCGGCGCGCATCGCTCGGAACACACAGCTCATCCTGCAGCACGAGACCGGGGTGACCAAGGTCATCGATCCGCTCGCCGGCTCGTACTATGTTGAAAGCCTAACCAATGAGCTCGCCGAAAAAGCCTGGGCACTGATCGAAGAGGTCGAGGCGATGGGCGGCATGACCAAAGCCGTTGCCTCCGGCCTGCCCAAGCGCATGATCGAGGAAGCGGCGACACGCCGTCAGGCGGCCGTCGACAAGGGCGAAGAGGTCATCGTCGGCGTCAACAAGTTCCGTCTCGATATCGAAGACCGGATCGACATCCTCGATATCGACAACGCCGCCGTACGCCAGTCGCAGATTGCCCGCATCGAGAAGACCAGGCGCCAGCGCGACCCGCGCCGTGCCAGCGAGGCGCTGGCTGTGCTTGGCGCGGTCGCGGCCAGCGGCGAAGGCAACATTCTCGAGGCAGCGGTCGAAGCGGCAAGGGCCCGCGCAACCGTTGGGGAGATTTCCAACGCAATGCACAAGGTGTTTGGCGATCATACAGCGGTCCCCGAAGTGGTCAGGTCAGTCTATGGTGCGGCCTATAGACATGAACCGGAATTCCAGACGCTGGTTTCGCGTCTCGGGGATTTCACGGCGGTGCGTGGCGGAAAGCCGAGGGTCATGGTCGCCAAGCTCGGCCAGGATGGACATGATCGCGGTGCCAAGATCATCGCTTCCGCCTTTGGCGATATCGGTTTCGAGGTCATTGCCGGACCATTGTTTCAGACACCCGACGAGGCTGCCGATCTGGCTATCGCCGCAGAGGTCCATGTCGTCGGCGTGTCTTCGCTCGCGGCTGGCCACAAAACGTTGTTGCCGCAATTGATTGACGCGCTGATTGCCAAGGGAGCTGCCGACATTATCGTCGTCTGCGGCGGCGTGGTGCCGCGTCAGGACTATGAATTCCTGCTTGACCACGGCGTCGCCGCCGTTTTCGGTCCAGGCACCAATGTGCTGGATGCAGCGCGCGCTGTGTTGGATCTCATGGAAGGCAAGCGTCGAAACATTTAGCCGCACAGAACAGGGATGGAAATGCAGTCAGCAATTTCGGATTTGCCGATGCCCAAGGCGCAATCCAACGAGAGCCGCCGGAGATGGACCCTGGAAGAGGCTCGGGCACTTCACGACGCGCCCTTCAACGACCTGCTGTTTCAGGCGCAAACCGTCCACCGCCAGAATTTCGATCCCAACAAGGTCCAGCTCAGCCGACTTCTCAGCATCAAGACGGGCGGATGTCCGGAGGATTGCGGTTATTGCAGCCAGTCGGCGCATCACGAAACCGGTCTGAAGGCGTCGAAACTGATGGAGGTCAGGCGCGTCATCGCCGAAGCGACCAAGGCGCGTGACGCCGGTGCCACGCGCTATTGCATGGGTGCCGCCTGGCGAAACCCCAAGGCGCGCGACATGGATGCGGTCGTCGCTATGGTTGAGGGCGTAAAAGCGCTCGGCATGGAGACCTGCATGACGCTCGGCATGCTCGACCTCGATCAGGCCGCTCGCCTGAAACAGGCTGGCCTCGACTACTACAACCACAACATCGACACGTCGGAGCGCTACTATAGCGAGATCATCAGCACACGCAGCTTTGCCGACCGGCTGGATACGCTCGCCAATGTCCGCGACAGCGGCATCAAGGTCTGCTGCGGTGGCATTGTCGGCATGGGCGAAGAGCCGGCGGACCGGATCGACATGCTGGTCACGCTGGTCAATCTGCCAGAACATCCGCAAAGCGTTCCGATCAACATGCTGATCCCGATCGCCGGCACCCCGCTTGCCGACGCCAGACCGATCCAGCCGATCGAATTCGTGCGCGTGATCGCGCTGGCGCGCATTATGATGCCTAAATCGCATGTCCGACTTTCTGCAGGACGCACCGCCATGACCGACGAGATGCAGGCGCTGTGCTTCTTTGCCGGTGTCAACTCGATCTTCGTCGGCGACACGCTGCTGACGGCGGACAATCCGGGCGAGGACGAGGATACCCTTTTGTTCCGCCGTCTCGGCATCGAACCGATGGAACTCGGGGCGCAATGAACGGGACACCGCTTGCCCGCTATGACGCGACCTTGCAGGGGCTGGCGCGCAAGGACCGGCTGCGCACGCTGTCGCCCCGCGCCGGGCTCGACTTCTCGTCGAACGACTATCTCGGGCTCGCCGCCTCTAAAAGGCTTGGCGATGCGGTTGCGGCGGCGATTGCGCGGGGCATGCCGGTAGGCGCGACCGGATCGCGGCTGTTGCGCGGCAACGCGTTGGAACACGAGGCGCTGGAGACGGACGCGGCGGCATTTTTCGGGAGCGAGCGCGCGCTATTCTTCGGCAGCGGCTACATCGCCAACTTCGCTTTGCTGACCGCGCTGCCGCAGAAGGGCGACCTGCTGGTCCTCGACGAGTTGGCCCATGCCAGCATGCATGAGGGGGCCCGCGCTGGCCGCGCCGAGTTCAAGCTCACCGCACATAACGACGTCGATGCTATCGAGGATGCGATCATCCGCTGGCGCGCCGAGGGCGGCATGGGGCGCGTCTGGATCGGTGTCGAAAGCCTCTACAGCATGGATGGCGACCGTGCGCCCATGGAGAGCCTGATTGCGCTTGCCGATCGCCACGAGGCATTCATTGTCGTTGACGAGGCCCATGCCACCGGCGTCTGGGGGCCGGACGGCCGGGGGCTGGCTGCCGCTTTCGAGCGCCGCGACAACATCATTGCGCTCCATACCTGCGGCAAGGCGCTCGGAGCGTCCGGTGCACTCGTCACCGGGCCGGGACTCCTTTGCGACTATCTCGTCAACCGCTGCCGGCCATTCATCTACTCCACCGCGCCATCGCCGCTGATGGCCATGGCAGCGCGCGAGGCGATTGCCATACTGTCCGAAGAACCGATCCGTCGTAACCGGCTGCATGAACGCGTTGCCTTCGTAAGCCTTCTATTGGCCCAGCGGTGTGGGGTGGTGTCGAGCGGGTCGCAGATCCAGCCCTTTGTCATCGGCGACAACAGGCGCACCATGACTGTGGCGGCGGCACTGCAGGCGCGCGGCTTCGACATCCGCGGCATTCGTCCGCCGACCGTGCCCGAGGGCACGTCGCGCCTGCGTATCTCGCTGACGCTCAACGTCGGCGAAGCCGACATTTCCGCCATGGTCGAAGCGCTGGTCGAAGTGTTGGCCCAAACATGACCGGAGGCGGCATGACCCAACGCATCGTCATCACCGGAACCGACACCGGAATTGGCAAGACCGTGTTTGCGGCTGGGCTCGCCGGCCTGCTCGACGGTTTCTACTGGAAGCCGGTGCAATCGGGCCTCGACGGCGAGACCGACAGCGAGGTTGTGGAGCGGCTCGCCGGCCTGCCGATGGGGCGCGTCCTGCCGGAAGTTTATCGCCTGACGATGCCGCTGTCGCCGCATCGCTCAGCCGAAATCGACGGCGTCGCGATCGAGGCGGCAAAGCTGTCGCTTCCGGACTTGCCTGGTCCGCTCATAATCGAAGGCGCCGGCGGGCTGATGGTGCCGCTCAATCGACAGACAAGGTTCATTGATATTTTCCGGGAGTGGAAACTCCCAGTCATCCTGTGCGCCCGCACCGCGCTCGGCACCATCAATCACACCCTGCTGTCAATCGAGGCCTTGCGGGCGCGCTCGATCCCGGTGATCGGCGTTGCCTTCATCGGCGAGGAAATGGCCGACAGCCAAAGGACGATAGCGGAATTCGGCAATGTGCCGCAACTCGGCAGGCTGCCGCACCTCGATCCGCTGACGCCCAAGGCACTGAGGCAAGCGATGATTGCCAATTTCGATCCCGCACTGATTGGAGGGGATCGATGATGTCGCAATCCCGCGTATGGCACCCCTTCACCCAGCACGCGCTCGAACCTGCGATCCCGGAAATCGTCCTGACTGAAGGCGCCTATCTCCACAAGGCGGACGGCGCGCGTATCCTGGACGCCATCTCGTCCTGGTGGGTCGTCACGCATGGCCACCGCCATCCCCGCATCATGAAGGGCATCGAGACGACGGCGTCCGCCCTCGACCAGATCATCTTCGCGGGCTTCACGCACGAGCCGGCGGAACGCCTGGCCAGGGCGCTTGTCGGCCTGGCTCCGTCGGGCCTCGACTGGGTGTTCTATTCCGACAGCGGTTCGACCTCGGTCGAAGTCGCGCTGAAGATGGCGCTCGGCTATTTTCGCAACATCGGCGCGCCGCGCTCGCGCATCTCCGTCATGGAGCACAGTTATCATGGCGATACCGTCGGCACGATGAGCATCGGTGCCCGCGGCGTGTTCAACGCCGCCTACGAACCCTTGCTGTTCGAGGTCGACACCATCCCCTTTCCGGCCGCCGGACACGAGCAGGAGACGCTGGATCGGTTCGAGGCGGTTTCTCGCGACCGGCGCGCCGCCGCCCTGATCGTCGAGCCGCTCGTGCTGGGCGCGGGAGGCATGCTGATGTATCCGGCCTGGGTGCTGACCGAATTGAAGAAGATCGCCGAGGCCTCCGGCACGCTGCTGATCGCGGATGAGGTGATGACCGGCTGGGGACGCACCGGCACCATGTTCGCCTCCGAGCAGGCGTCCATCTCTCCTGACATACTGTGCACCTCGAAGGGCTTGACCGGCGGCGCCATCCCGCTGGCCGCCACGCTCGCCACGGATGCCATCTTCCAGGCTCATTATTCGACGGACCGCAAGAAGACGTTCTTCCACTCGAGCTCCTACACCGCCAATCCGATTGCGTGCGCGGCAGCACTCGCCAATGTCGAGATCTGGTGCGACGAGCCAGTGGCCGAGCGGATCACGGCCTTGAGCGTGATGCAGGCCGCGGGGCTTCGACGGTTTCGGGACAATCCGTATTTTACCGACAGCCGAGCGACGGGAACGATCGCAGCGCTCGACCTGCGAACCGATTCCGCGGGTTATCTCGCCGAGATCGGGCCGAAGCTGCGCGCGTTCTTCATTGACCGAGGGATGCTTGTGCGCCCGCTCGGCAATGTCCTCTATCTTCTCCCGCCCTATTGCATCACCAGCGACGAGTTGGGCGGAGTCTATGACGCCATCGAGGAGGCCGGCGCTCGTTTCGGTTCGAGGCCATGAGCAAGTCGTCGCGCGTTCTGGGGTTTGGCCATCACGTGCCTGGCCGCAAGGTGGCGAATGCCCAGATCGAGAGCAATCTCGGCCTCGAACCTGGCTGGATCGAAAGGCGCACAGGAATCCGTTCGCGCTTCTGGGCAGCGGATGAAGACACGCTGTCTGGTCTTGCCACGCAGGCTGGCGACATGGCGCTGGCGAATGCCGGCATCGACCGTAGCGACGTCGGTCTGCTGTTGCTTGCCACCTCGACGCCCGACCATCTTCTGCCGCCCAGTGCACCCTTGGTCGCGCACAAGCTCGGCCTTGGCCGCTCAGGCGCAGTCGATCTGACCGGTGCCTGCGCCGGCTTCATCTATGCGCTGATGTTCGCCGATGGCTTCACGCGCCTGCATGGCAAAGCAAGCCTTGTCATCGCCGCCAACATCCTCAGCCGCCGCATCAATCCAGCCGAGCGCGCGAGCTCGGTCCTTTTCGCCGATGCCGCCGGCGCCCTCGTGATCGGTCCGTGCGAGGACCCAGATCGGGGCATTCTCGGCGCCTCGGTGGATTCCGATGGCTCGCGCTACGAGCTGATCCAGATACCCGCTGGAGGAAGCACCATCCCGTTCCACGGCGACCTCGACCTCGGGCAAACCCGCATGACGATGACCGACGGACGCGAAGTGTTCGCCAAGGCCGTGGACATGATGACTGCCTGCTCGCAGGAGGCGCTCGCCGCGGCCCAGTTGCAGCCGCAGGGCATCAATCGGTTCGTACCGCACCAGGCCAATGCCCGCATTTTTGATGCGGTCGGGCGAAACCTCGGCATAGCAGATCAAGCAATCGTCAAGACGATCGCCGACCATGGCAATTCTTCCGCTGCGACGATCCCGCTGTCGCTATCGCTGGCCAATCAAGAGGAGCCGTTTCGGCTGGGCGAGAAAATCCTGCTGGCGGCCGCAGGGGCGGGTCTCAGCGGCGGTGCACTCGTCATGGGAATTTAGCGGGGGCGACCCGGCCGCCCAGAGGACGGCCGGATCAGTCATCCATGATGGAAAGGATATCGCGATGAATGCGAAAAATAGTTCCCAAGCTTGCACGGCATCCACTTCACCGAAGCGAACCTCAATTACCATGGTTCGAAACGCTGAACCCTGACCACTGCGAAGCAACAGGAATCCCGCCGATATATGGAACTAGAATTCCGGGTGCGCGGATTTCGACCTATGTCATTCTCGGCGGGCGCGACCCACGGCGCCGCCGGACCTTTCAGTACGGCGAGCAGGTCATTTGTTGGCCAGGTCATTTGTTGGCCAGATTCATTTGATGAGTCTCTGCCTCCATCAACTTGACCATGATATGTAGAGCCCGGTTCACTGGTGTTGGAATACCGAGAGCTTTACCTTGGTGAGCGATATACCCATTGAGGTGGTCAATCTCACTCACCTTGCCCCGAGCCAAATCTTGCGCGGTTGAAGATTCTGGTTCGGCATCATGCCGGCCAAAGCAACCACGTTTTCCATCGTATCGCCCAGAGTGGAAATGCCGGATCCAGGCGGAGCGTCGTAGGAAAATCGACTTGCCGTACGTATGACGGTATTCAGGTATTGCTAAATCTGGATTTCCTGCCGTCGCAGCGCCTTGACAATGGCATGCGCCACGTTGATTGCATCGAGCTTGCCTCGAATGTTGCGCTGATGGCTTTCGACCGTGTTCCTGGTGACGCCGAGGATACAAGCGATGTCATCGGTGGATTTGCCTTGCGCGCTCCACTCCAGGAGTTCGCGCTCGCGCGCCGTCAAGGGCGTGGGTTCATCGCCATCGCCGGGTGTTCCCAGCGCTGAGAGGCGGCGAAAGGTATGCACGCAAAGTGTTTCGATAAGGGGCATGGCGCTTGGCGGAACCTCCATCCGGTCACTCGCCATCGTGACGACGCCCGGCCCGGCCAGTGGGACATGAATGGGGACGCAGATACCTTCTTTCATCCCGAACTCGGCCGCCTCGTCGATGACCAGCTTCGCGCGTGCAACCAGCCTTGCGGCCGGCAGCTCGCCCCATCGGAAGGGCTGTGGCGAGTGCCGGCACTGGGCGACACAAGGATCGTGCAAAAAATACTCCTCGGTGACATAGCGACGATGCCATTCAGGAGACCAGCCATCAGCAAGAATCTCACGCTGCCAGTCCGTATCGTGCGGCACAGGCAGTCCGGTGATCAGAAAATTGCGCAATCCGTAGCGCTCCATGGCTGAGCGGAAAGCTTGAAGGATGGCATCGGCCGACCGCGCGGTGTCGATCTTCGAGATCGCCGCAAAGAGGTCAGAAACGATTTTGTTCTCCATTGGCAGACCTCGACTACAGTCAAGCCCTACCCGCACAACAACCTATGCGTGTCTTGATACCATCTTCAATAGGAGGCGGATCGAATGTACACTGAAGGAGTCAATCGCATGTCAAAACGAAGAGATAAGTGGAGACCGGATCAGTACTGCATTGATGACGTTGGCTTCAATCGGTCGACTTGGAAGCGGCCGGTTTCGTCACCCGGCTAGCTCGCCTATTTTCCGGGCTTGCTGAAACCAACTCTTGCGGTTCGACATTCAATGCCTTGGCCAAAATTTCGACTGTATCCAGCGTGGCGTTGCGCCGGCCGGCCTCGACGCTGCTGATATAGGCACGCGTGCGACCCGAAACGAAAGACAACTGCTCCTGAGAGAGTTTTCTCTCTCTCCGGAGCCGCTGCACGTTCAGGCCGAAAACGCCGCGAAGTTTCATCAAACAACGGATGCTACGACGCGCACTATGGTGCGACACACTATAGTGCACATTCCGCATTGACATCGCTGCTGTTGGCTGTTTGAAACAACCAGCGATTTCATCGTTTCCTGGATAAGGAATAGCCATGGCGAGCCGGCCGTTTCGCGACCTCGCACACGATATGTCCGCGCATCTCCCAGGCGAGCAAAACCGACCCGTTATGGACACAGGTCGCGTCCTGGAGTTCGTCTGCATCCGATGCAGCACTTCCTATCCCGCCGACGTCACCATCGACTCCAAGGGATGCGCGCGCTGCCAGGACACCGCGCCGGCAAATCTTGCGCCCGTCTATGCAGCTCCGCAGCCCGACCCTTTAGCCGGCGCCACCAGCTCGCGCTCGCTGTGGCGTTTTGCGAATATGCTGCCTTGCACAGAGGCGGAGGCGGTGAGCCTCGGCGAGGGTCTGACGCCTTTGCTTGCCGCACCGCGCATCGGCGCGTTTCTCGGCGTGCCGGACCTTGCAATCAAGGACGAAGGCCGAAACCCGACCTGGTCGCACAAGGATCGCTTTTCGACGATCGCGGTCAGCGTGGCGCGCGCACGTGGCGCGAAGATCGTGGCGACCGCCTCATCGGGAAACGCTGGCGCTTCGCTGGCGGCCTACGCTGCCCGCGCCGGGCTGAAATGCGTCGTCACCACGTTTGCGGGATCGGCCGGCGCGATGCTGGCGCAGATCCGGAAATATGGCGCGACGGTCCTGCCCTTGGTCAGCAAAATGGACCGATGGTCGCTGCTTGAACAGGCGGCTGCCCGCTACGACTGGTTCATCGCCTCGCCCTATCACGGTCCGGTCGTCGGCAGCCATCCACTCGGCATCGAGGGCTACAAGACGATTGCTTACGAGATCGTCGAGCAATCGGATGGCACGGCGCCAGACTGGTGCGTCCTGCCGGTCTGCTATGGCGATGCCTTGTCCGGCGTGTGGGCTGGCTTTTGCGAGCTGTTCGCGCAAGGGTCGATCGCGCGCCTGCCTCGTCTCGTCGCGGCGGAGGTGCATGGGTCGCTGGCGGACGCTCTGGCCAGCGGCGCCGATGCGTTGAGTGAACGCAAGATGCTGTTCGACAGCCTGGCCGTATCGATCGGCACGCCGCGCAGCACCTTTCAGGCGCTGAAGGCCCTGCGCGAATCCGGCGGGCACGCCGTCCCTGTGAACAATCACGGCCTGATCGCGATGCAGGAACGCCTTGCGCGGGACGAAGGGATCTTTGCCGAACTGGCGTCTGTCACGCCGCTGATGGCGATATCGACATTGAAGGACCAAGGTGTCATCGCAGCCACAGACCATGTCGTGGCCGTCGTTACAGCCAGCGGTCTCAAGGACCTCGATCGGTCCGCCGGATCGAACGAACACGATCAGATCTTCCAGACGACGGACGATGCCTGGCGCTGGCTCGACAAAAACGGGCTGGATCTCGCTTCATAGATTTTCCGCCGCGCCAACAGCCGGTGGCACGTCGCTTGCCTCGCGCGTTTTGAGCACATCGTCGAGACTGCGACGCAGCCAGAGAAAGCGTGTCCATTGCGTCTCCGCGGCCGGTGCAATGGTGGTCAGCGTCCTTGGCTCGGACGGTTCCTTGCAGGGCCAGCCAGACAGAGCGCTGAGCCATTCATCATTGTAGACAGTCTCGGCATGGCGATGGCCTTCGTCAGGCATGATGACCGCCACTTGCGCATCCGGAAGGGTCGTTGCAACCCAATGCGCCACCAACGCGGCGGCGCCGCTGGTCGGCCCCATGAAGAGGCCGTGCTCGCGCAGCAAGCGGTGCGCGGTCCTATACGCCGGATAGGCGCCAACCCAATGGATCTCGTCGACAAGCTCATGCCTGACATTTTTCGGCAGAACGCTGTTGCCCAGGCCCCGCAGCATGCGTTTGCCGACGGGCTGTCCGAACAGGATGCTGCGATGGGTATCGACGGCAAACACCGTCAGATGCGGAAAGACCGTTCGCAAAAAGGACGCGGTGCCGCATAGCGAGCCGCCCGTACCGACGCAGCCGACCAGGCAGTCAACCTTGCCCATTGCCCGGATGAAAAGTTCGGCCAGCCGCGCATAGGCAAGCCAATTACCCGGACTGTCGTATTGGCGGGTCCAGAAGCCGTCCGGCTCGTTGGCCAGGATTTCCTGGAGGCGCTCCAGCCGGCCAGGCTGGTTGCCGTCGCCGCGCGGATCGTCAAGGGCGATGACCGTGGCGCCGATGCGCTCCAGGCGGGCTTTGTATTTGGCATCGATCAACGTTGAAGCGGTGACGAGTGTAAGGCGATAGTCACGCGCCGCCGCCAGCAGCGCGACCGCCATGCCGAACGTGCCCGATGTCGTCTCGACAATGTGGGAGCCTGCCTTCAGTTCGCCATTCGACGCTGCCCGATCCAGAATGAAGCGGGCCGGCATCAGCTTCATGAGCGGAAAAGCCGCGGCCACTAGATTTGGCGCAAGGTGCGCAAGGCGCGGGGTCTCAAGATCCCTGAAATAGTCCACGTCGCGGGTCACCATGACCAGCCCTCCGCATTGACCAGATGGACTTCGACATCCTTGAAGCCGGCACGTCTTATCTGCTGCGCAACCAGGGCCGCCCGTCGCTTCAGATTCGATGCGAAAAGATCGAAGATCAGGCCGAACAACGAACCGCTATGGGCGACCTGCACCCCGCACGCCCCGGATCGCCTGGCAATCTCGGCGATCTCGTTGAAGCCCTGTTTTGGCAAGTGCCGTTGACTGATCACCGCACTTGCCGAGGCGGCGCGTCCGAGAAGATAGGGATCTTGAAGGCGAACCGCCCGCGCCACCAGCGCCCGCAGCACGCCGAATTCCTGGATCTCGGCACTGTCGTAGCGTGCGGGCGGCAGCTGCAATGTATCGACCGGAACCCCGCCATTTGCCTTAAAGCCGACCAGAAGCAGCGGCGGCAGCGAGCCTCCGAAATTCTCGATCACCGTGCCTTCGCGTTGCGCGAAAAGCACCGCGTGATCGTCGAAGGCGATCGCGTCGCTGGCGCGCTCGGCAGCCACGGCCAGACGCCCGATGCTTGACGGCCGCAACTGGACGTCAACGGCCGCGGCGACAGCGCGAATGGAAGCGACAACGTCAGCCGTCGATGAGCCGTAGCCGTGCCCCACGGGGATTGCGCTTTGAAGCGTCAGCTCGCCGCCGCCGGTGACGTTCAGGAAATCGAGCGTGAGCCGCGCGGCGGCCGACGCCTTGACCTTGTGATCGGGGTGGACAACGACCGCATCGTCGTCGCTCCTGGCAAAGCGCGCCTCCGATCTCAAGCTCGCAATCGGCAGCGTGACGAGCCCGCGATGAAGGCGCCCGCCAAAATCCTTGAATACGCCCTGGATGAGTTCGCCGTGATGCGCAATCGCCACCGCCGTCCCCACCGGCGACCGCAGCGCTTCACGACCCATGAGATCGCCGGCCTCAGCCATTTTCATCTTTCCCCAGGCTTTCTCGCCACGCGGGAAGATGGCGCCGACGACTGACGGCCGCTCTCAAGGAATTCCGGTATTGACGGCTTCCTGTTGTATCAGCAGGGGACGAGGCGATGCTGGCCGATCGTCAGGCGGCGGAGCCGAGGTGCCTCAGCGGCCGGCCGGCCGAAACCGATTGCGCCGCAGCCATGATGCCTTGCGCATCGATCCCGTAATACCGGTAGAGGTCCGCGATCGTACCGGTCTGGCCAAAATGCTCGACGCCGAGCGCGCGCGTGCGATGGCCATGGACCGAACCCAGCCAGGCGAGCGTCGCGGGATGCCCGTCCAGCACCGTCACGATGGCGCATGAGGCGGGCAGACCAGCCAGCAGGCGCTCGACATGGCTGGTGGCGCGGGGATGGCCATACTGGCGCGCCCGCGCCGCGGCAGACCAGCCGGCGTTCAGCCGATCGGCAGAGGTGACGGCAAGAAGCCCGACATCGCGCCGGTCACCGGCCATCAGCCCCAATGCCTGCACCGCCTCCGGCGCGACAGCTCCAGAATAGGCGATCACCACAGCGGCATTCGGCCCGGGTTTGCGCAACCAGTAAGCGCCATCGACGATGTCGCGCGCCAAGGGATTCCCGGTCTGGCGTGTCGGCTGCTCGATCACCCGCGTCGAGAGCCTGAAGTAGACCGAACCTCCCGTTTGATCGCGCAGCCAGGTCTGGTCATCGGGCTCGGCCTCTCCGGAGCGCTGGATGTAGTCGAATGCCCAACGCAGGATGACTGCCAGTTCGTCGACATAGGCCGGCTCGAATGTCGCCAGGCCGTCCTGCGCCATGCCGATCAGCGGCGTGGTGATCGACTGATGCGCTCCGCCCTCGGGGGCCAGCGTCACGCCAGAAGGCGTCGCCGCCAGGATGAAGCGCGCATCCTGATAGCAAGCATAGTTGAGCGCATCGAGGCCACGCTCGATAAAGGGGTCGTAGAGCGTTCCGACGGGAAGCAGGCGCTCGCCGTGAAGCGAGTGCGACAGACCCAGCGCCGAGAGCATGGTGAAGAGGTTCATCTCCGAGATGCCCAGTTCGAAATGCTGTCCTGACGGCGAAAACGTCCAGTTGAAGGTAGAGGGAATGCGTTCTTCCCGGAAGAGGTCTGCCTGGCCGCCGCGCGCGAACAGGCCCCGCCTGTTCACCCAGGCGCCGAGATTGGTCGAGACCGTGACGTCCGGAGACGTGGTCACGACACGCTTGGCAAAATCGCTGTCTGACTTGGCGATCTCGTGCATCAAGAGGCCGAAGCCCTGTTGTGTCGACATGGAGGCCTGTGCGCCCCAGGGTATCTGCACCGGCACGGGCACGGCTGGAGCTTTATGGCGACGGGTAGCTGCCTGCGCGAAAGGCGACGACGCCAGATAGGACCGCATCGCCGCCTCATCGTATGCAAGGCCCTCGAACAAATCCCATTCATGCCCTTCGCGCACACCCATGCCTTGCCGCAGCGCGTCGACCTGCGCTGGCGTCATCAATCCCGCGTGATTGTCTTTGTGGCCGGCGAGCGGCAGGCCGAAGCCCTTGATCGTATAGGCGATGAAACAGGTCGGACGATCATGACCGCGCGCTTGCTCGAAGGCATCGATGATGCTTGCCAGATCGTGGCCGCCAAGGTTTGCCATCAAGGCGGCAAGGTCTTCGTCGCTGCGCTTCTCGATCAGGCGGGTCACCGGTCCTTGGTCCCCCAGGTCATCCAGAAGGCGCCGGCGCCACGCGGCGCCGCCCTGGAAGGTCAGCACCGAATAGAGCTGATTGGGGCATGCATCGATCCAGGACCGCAGCTTTTCGCCGCCCTCTTCCTCGAAGGCCGCTTGTTGCAATGTCCCATGTTTCAGGATCACCACATCCCAGCCGAAGTTGCGAAAGATGGACTCGAAGCGCTGCCAAAGGCCTTCGCGCACCACCGCATCAAGGCTCTGCCTGTTGTAGTCGACGACCCACCAGGTGTTGCGCAGGCCGTGCTTCCAGCCTTCAAGAAGGGCCTCGAAGATATTGCCTTCATCCATTTCGGCGTCGCCGAGAAGGGCGACCATCCGGCCTTCCGGCTGGTCCGCGTTCCAGCCTTTTGCCCGGACATAATCCTGGACCAGCGAGGAGAACAGGGTCTGCGCCACGCCCAGTCCAACCGACCCGGTCGAGAAATCGACATCGTCGATATCCTTGGTCCGAGACGGGTAGGACTGCGCGCCGCGATAGCCGCGAAAATTCTGCAGCTGCTCGAGCGTCTGCCTGCCGAACAGATACTGGATGGCATGGAAGACGGGGCTCGCATGCGGCTTGACGGCAACGCGGTCTTCAGGCCTGAGGATCTGAAAGTAGAGCGCCGTCATCAAGGTCGACGCGGACGCCGACGACGCCTGATGACCGCCGACCTTGAGGCCGTCCTGCGACCCGCGAACATGATTGGCATGATGGATCATCCAGACAGCCAGCCACAGAACCTTGCGTTCAAGCTCGGAAAGGATCGTCATCGTCGGCTCCCGTGAAATCGCGGCTCAAAGATAGCGGCCAAGGTCTGTCAAAAGTGGCTATTCTTGCGCAAGCTTATCGATGATATTGGCTGATCCAGCCAAAAATGACGCCCACATGAGGGAAACGTGCCAAATCCGACGCTCGATGCAATCGACCTGAAAATCATCGCCGCGCTGCAGAAGAACGCAAAGGCGACGACGAACGACCTGGCTGAAGCCGTCGGCCTTTCGCCTTCACCATGCGCCCGGCGCGTGAGGCTCCTGGAGAGCGCCGGCGTCATCAAAGGTTACACCGTGGTCCTCGACCAGAAGAAGCTCGGCCTGCCGATCAGCGCTTTCGCGTCGATCAAGCTTGAACGGCAACGCGAGGACGATCTCGACCGCTTCTCCCAGGCGGTGCTGCGCTGGCCAGAGGTTGTCGACTGCTATCTGATGACCGGCCAGCGCGATTACCTGATGCGCATCGTGGTGCGCGACCTCGAGGCCTATGAGCGGTTCATCAAGGACAAGCTGACGCGGCTGGACAACATCGCCTCGATAGAAAGCAGCTTCGCCCTGGGGCAGGTCAAGCGGTCGGAGGTCCTGCCTGCCTAACCGACCGGTAGTCTCCAGCGGGCGGAACGCCTTCTGCTTGTCTTGGTGGTCAGCACAGTGCGCCAGTTCGGCTTCTCGAAGACGCTGACGACACGTTGTTGCAGGCTTGTCGGTCATCGCTAAGCCATGCGCGTTCGTATGTTGCGCTGATATTAGCATGAGCGCATGTATTCCAGCCAGCCAGCCGGCGCCGCCCGTCCTCAACGTCCCGCCGGGCAGGCCCAGCGGCCATCGCTGCCAGTCCCCCTCGCAATAAAGGTGCTGGGCCGCTAATGCTCATGGAAATTTACAATCTTGTATTGGTAAGTTCTGATATGCTGGAGCCTGTCGTCGAGGGCTTCGAACAACGCTTGCTGGAAAATGTGGACAGGATACCACTGTCAGCGAGAGGCATCACAATGCGCCTCGATAACCCACGCAACTAATTTACTGTCGGCACAGGCTCGGAAAAGTCGAATCGGTAAATTGTATGGAACCGTACCATGTTCGGGCGATCATTTCCCTGAATGTAGACGAAGCCCGCACTCTCTGGCGGAGAGAGCGCGGGCCGATCGGAGTCCGATCTTCGACAAGGGGGCGCGGGCACCCGCCCTGCCGCGTGAGTCAATCTTTAGGAATGACTAATGTTCCGCAGGGATCCTGGCCGCCGCGACGGGGGTGCTGATCGGTTTCATCTGCCCTCAATACAAGAAAGGTCTCATTGTCCGCCGCCCAAAGCTAAAGCAAGAATATTCGACACTCGATGCGGCGGGGTTCAATCGACTGATGGCAGCAGCGGGCGGGATCCAAAGCTGTTTTGCCTCAGTTGACTTCGATAATTTTCGTCGACCACTTTTTAGCGGGCGGCCGGCGCGTTTTCACCGGAGCTGGCCTCTCCGTGGGTTGTGCCGAGGAAAGACGGAGCGCCCGCAATCGCGCCGTCTTTGCATTTCGTGCCAGCGTTTCCGCCTCAATCAACAACTTCGCCTCTCGATCGGCGCGCTCGATGCGCTCTTTGTCGATCCGTCGTTGGGTCAAGATAGCCTCCCTGGCTAACTAACCTATAAAATTATCGCTTGCTAAAATTGTTCCTTCGCTGGTTTCCAGCGGACAGTTTGTGAGCGCCTCAGCGATATTGTAGCCCGCAAAATCGTTTGGCCCCTCCGCGCAGCTTCATTTGGCACCAGCTTTAAAGGTTTTGAAACCTGACAAGTAGGATGTTTTTTGTTCGTGTTGCCGCCCAATTCGGAGCTACCGCCATGACGCAGCCGATGGAAGAGTACATACGATTTCAAACTGCGAATGAGGCCTTGCGGCAGGCGCGAGCGCTAGGAGCTACCGGTGACCTAGCCGCCGCCTTCGAAATGCTTTGCACCGCATTAGAGCGCATTATCAAGGACGCTGACGAGGACATTGAGGACCTCGTCCAAGTTTATTATGACCTGGACAGCAGGGTAGGCTAGACCACTTACGCAGGCTCGGTGTCGAATTTTGCGCCGAAGCCGGCCGGGCTTACTCATCGCGGACGGTGTCGCTCACCGCCGCTTCGTTGTCATCTGTCTCCTGGACATCTTGCACGGACGCATGGCGCAGTTTGTTTTCGCCTCGGAGGTAGCGGACACGCGCCCTGAAACCAGGCTTGAGCCATTCCACTTTCGGGCCTGTGACCGCTTCCGGGATACCCTCGGGCCGTCTTATCCTTGCGGACCCGTCCCATAGACGTTTGGCCTTGCGATTGGCGTACCAGCGATAGCCGAGCCCGCCGATCGCCAGCACCGCGCTTTCGAGTGACCACCTTGCCGATCCACTCGCTGGTGTAGGACAGCGGCGACAGCTGGTTCTGCCAGATCATAGAGGTAACCAGACAGACCGAGGCCACCGGTGCCGGCGCCAGTTGCCAAGTCCGCCGGAGCGGTTGACGGTGCGGCGTTGGCATCATCGACAAAGGCTTTAGCTTGGCCGCCGTCTATGAAGTTAGCCGCCTGTGGCACCTGGCCGGTTGCCCATGCCTGGCCGATTGCTCGGACTTCAGCAACGCGAGCAGAGGAAGGCCATGCGGGCGTTGCAGATGGGTCGATCAGCGCGTCGTTGTTCTTGTCCGCCTTCAGCGCCGCACGCCGCCCATGCCGAGGACGCCGTCAATGCGGCCGGTATATGCAGGTCGCAACGCCTGCTGAAGCCACATGATCGAGCGACCGGGACCGGAATTCAGCGCGCCGTCAAGAACCACGTAGTCGACGCCGGCCGGCAACGTGTCGCCCTGCACCGCGTCCCAATACTGACGAACATAGATTTCATTCAATTCGGCGGTGGTGAGGCTTTTTACTGAGCGAGTGGCAAGGCCTTTGCCCTTCCGAAAGCCGTCATAGACGCGCTGCGTTCCCTTCATCGTCGGGCCACCGGGATCATTGGGATGGTTCGAATAGCCGCCCTCATGCGCAAGTACGCGGGCAAGCGATTCCTTTTCACGGGAAACAGCCATGAGTTTTCCTTTCGGGTGATGATGGTATGGTCGCCGGCCCCAGAGGAGGCCGATGCGATGGTGAGGAAGGATGACAAGCTGTCGGATCAAATCCCGATGGATCTCAGCGGGCCGCCGACAATGATGGGCCAACGGGGGACCTAAGCTATCTCAGCATGCCATGGGCAAAAGCCAGCTATGACGGCGGACTGCTGGCGCTCGTTGATGGTGTCTGGATTGTGCTGAAGAGCGGCGACGGCAACGATGCCGCTGTAGTTCGGGAAGCACTGCGGAAGGTGGCTAGGCCGCGACCTCGGCAGAACGCCCAATCATGGCTTTAGACTGCACGCCAGCCAGTCGGGCCAACCATCCGGACTTGTTGATGGGTCGCTCGATTGCGTAGTAGCTGGCAAGGCCGATGAGAACGGCAATCGAACAGGAAGTCAGCGCCAAAACCTCCACCGGCACTTTGCCAATAATCCCCAGGTCCGCGTAGCAGGCGGCCAGCACCGCGAACAGGGGATAGTGCCAGAGGTACAGAGAGTAGGAGGAATCCCCGACACCAACCCACGGCCTCGAGAATACCCATCCGGCCCTGATCTCCATGGCTACCAGGCCGTAAACGATGAAGGCGCTGGGCAGGCCAAAACACAGGACACGCCATATGTGACCAAGAGCCCACCAGCCGCCTTGAGAATGGAAATAGACCGCGCCAATAATCATGCCGCCGACCCCTACGGCCAGCGATGACGCTGCGTGCCCGGAGATCTTCCGCTGCACCAACAAGGCGACGACTATGCCAAAGACGAACTCCAAGAAAAGATATGCCATTGGCTTAACGATGCCGGCGACACACCCAAAGAAAACAGCCACTGCTACCGGACCTAGCATGAGCAGGATGCGCCGTGGAAACAGCAGGATTCCAAGCGCGCAGATTGCGTAAAAGGTCACCTCATACTGCAGCGTCCATGCCGCCCCAATTCTGTTGTTGGGCTGGTCAATCAGAAGAAGCAATCCCCACAGGGGTCTCTCTGATATCTGCGGTGGGGCCACGACCAACGTGGTTGTCAGAAGCAGAACCGAAGCGACGAAAAACGCGACCCAATAGCCGGGATAGATTCGAAGCACTCGCTTGACGGCGAATTCTCGAAAGGAGCGCCACCGGCCCACGATCTCGGCCTTTTTGCCCAGTCTGTCGGCGGACAAATAGACTACGAACCCTGAAATCACAAAGAACAGATCAACGCCGCTGGGTCCCATGGTGCCCACATAAGGCAGCGTCCACTGAGCCTGCATCGGCAATGCTGGGTAGATATGGGCGAACATCACCATCAATGCCGCGACGGCGCGAAGACCCTGGATGTTTTTATAGAGCATTGGCTCCAACTACCATCGCGCGCGCCTTTCCCTCTCAGGCCGCTTCCTGAACGACTATGCGGGTTTGTTCTTTTCTCCCCGCCACCCGCGAGGCGAAGCCCTTGCCCCATTCATTCAGCCAGTTTTCCCAGCCGTAGAAGGTCAAGGCAGCAATAGGGATCACGCAAGCCAGCGTCAGTCCCAGCGCCAGTGCATAGGTTTCAACTGGGCCTAGTCCCAACGCGTGAAGGTGCTGGTACACCGTAGATCTGTAGGCTAGCACAACGATTACCGGGCTGTGCACGAGATAGATGGAATAGCTGATATTGCCGAGCCACACGGTTGCCGTGTTGACCAGCAGCCTGAGCGGGAGAAGGTAGAGCCCCACCAAGAGGCACCCAAACATCGGCCCTTGCCAATAGATGGCCGGGCCGAATGGGACCAAGCCATGGATAATCACATAGAACTGAAGCGGCACCGAAGCCAGCAGGAGAGCGCCGATCACTCGTTTATGTTTCCATTCGCCAGCAGCCCGGACCATATAAAACGCGATGATCCCGAACATGAACATCGGCGCCAACCCAAAGATGGACTGATTTATGTACGAGGCGGAGTCGGCCACCAAGTTCCCGATGACAGATCGAAAAGCCGCGGCGACTAAGAAGGCAACAACGAGCGCCCGAATGGCCAACGTCACACTTTTGGTTCTGGCATATATGAAGGGAAACATCACGTAGAACGCCATTTCCACGCCAATCGTCCAGCCCGCCAGGACCATCGCCGTTTGATATCCGCTGCCTGGAATGAAGTTGAAGACGAAAAATATGTTCGCGGCTAGCGCACTCCATCTGAAAGGAAAGATGCGCATCAGGCGTGTCACGATGATCAAGAGGTAGAATAGCGGAGCTATCCGAAAAAAACGCCGCAGCATGAACCCTAGATAGGGCCTTTCTTCTTTGTCATGCTTCGGCATTGTAAGGCAAAGCGAAAACGCGCTCACGAGGAAGAACAGATTAACGCCCATAACGCCGTTTCCGACGAACCCCTCTGCCCACCATGGAAGCGCCAAATGCGGATTAGGCATATGGGCTACATGGACCATCACGACCCATAGAGCAGCCATCCCGCGCAGGGCGCTGAGATAGGGAAAGCGATCCGGCCGTTTGATCTGCGTCGTCAATTTGGACACCCGGCGAGCCCCCGCCAGATGCATTGCTCCTACAGGGATTGGAATTTTGACGCAACGGTTGAGATCGTCGGCCAGCATGTGATATTGCCCATCAGCATGATGACCAAGTTGAACAAAACAGAGATGCTCGCCGTCTGTCTGGCCGCGCTGGTACTTCTAACCTAGATCATCAACTACCCCAATCGAGACAGTGCCCAGGGACGGCGAGTGGCATTATTCCTATGCCAGAAAGCCCGTCTTTATTCAGGATGGAACCACGGCAACGGGCACTGTTATGACCCGGTGGGGTGGAAGTTCTTGGGAACACCGGTCACCGCACAGAGATGAGGCAATGGCGCTGGATACCGCTCCTGTCCTCGGGCCTAGTGCTCAATAGACCGCAAGTCAGAAATGATTGGGCTACTGCCGCTGACGTTAGACCGCAGCCCCATGAACCCGCCGAGATAGGGCGTTGTGAGCGCCACCGTGCCGAGCAGCGGCCCATTATAGACCTTGAGGCTGCTGGAGCCCGGGTCAATGACAAGCCGATATTGCTTGGAGACCCCACTGAAATCCGCCGCATTGACGGCGGTGGCCGTGTAGGTGTTTTCCCCGGTCAACTGATAGACCGTGACAAATCCGGTCGAGGCCGCACAGCCGACGCCGACGCCCATGCGAGCTTTCATGCCTGTCGCGCCGGTCGGCGGGGCGGTGTTGACTCCGTGCAGAACGAATTGTGTATCCTTCGCGAAGGTGGCGGCGAAGGTGATGTCTATGCCTTCCGTCGCGATTAGGCGAGAAATGGGAAGCTCGTCCCACAATTCCACAGCATCGGCGCCATTGGCGAAGATCGTGACACTTTGGCCGCCAAGAAGCTCCTCAAACGAAACGGAACGGCACCCGCTAGGCCTCGCAGCTCGTCGTCCCAACTTGCCCACGGGATTGCCCGCAATTCCTCAAGGACGGTCTTCGAACAAGGCGTGCGAACAGGCAGGTCATCGGAAACCTCCGGATATGAGCTCGAGATCGGATCGAAAGGCCGAAACCAGTCCCGTCAGCCTTAGAATGTAATGCAGGTGGCGATCATACCAAGCATTGCTTTCGGCCTCCCTCGACAGGATTGGTTAGCACGGCAAAGGCATGTCGGCTCAGTTAGCACAATTTGATCCACGTCATAGCGAGCTCAGCTGCCAAGGGTGTGAAATGTAACAGGATAGAGGGTCGCATCATGCTGGTCCGCACGCTCTCTACTTTGGAATGCACGAAATTGCTGGCTGCCAATCGTGTCGGCCATTTGGCATGCGCTAAGGACGGACAACCCTACGTCGTCTGCTTCAACTACGCCTACGCCGACAGTCACCTCTACGCGTTCTCTTTACCGGGAAAGAAGATCGACTGGATGCGTGCCAACCCCTCGGTGTGCGCCCACGTTGTCGAACACACGCAGGGACGCGGATGGAAAAGCGTGATTGTCGACGGCCGCTTCGAAGAACTGCCTGACCAGATCGGTCACAAGCTTCAGCGCGATCACGCATGGTCAGTGTTGAGCAAGCACGCGGACTGGTGGGAGCCCGGTGCGCTCAAGCCTGTGATCCCACCCGCGTCACATAGCTTGCCACACGTCTTCTTCCGGATTCTCGTAGAAGAGATGTCTGGCCGGGAAGCAAGTGAGTAGGCTCCGCCAGGCGCGTGGCCGGTCGCACGGGACCAGAATTGCGCGGGCGCGGTCCGTTTTCGACGGACCAAGCCCGCCCCCAACTCGGCCAAGTTTCTCTCTACCTCGAGTGTCCGCCGCCCGAATAATGATGCGTGAGCTGCTTTGCGCGCGGATGCCGACGCGCTGGAATGCCGATTTGGCAAGAATGCCTAAACGACCCGCCGGGGTGCGGTAGACGCAGAAACTCGGAAACTGATTATTTATAAATTCTAATATACTTTGTACGACGTCGCAGGCCAGTTATGAGTAGTGCGACGCTCCTACAACGAAAGCCCGGCCCTCCCCCGCGCCGGGCTTTTCATATTTGGCCTTTAGCAACCGGCCATACGCCCCGCGCGTCGTAACGCTTCTTGCCAGGCTTGGATTGCGTTTGCTCTGTCGCGTGCCGGCAAGGCTCGGTGGCCTGTAGGTCACCCGAAAGACTGCGTCGCCGTTGAGACTCGATCGCGGTCAGGTAAGTTCGACAATCTCGGGGTACAACTCACACCAGTTTCCTGCCTTCGTGGTTTTGTGGAAGGGTCCTTGGATTTCGATTGCATTGCTTTTTCAGTAACACCTAATATCAGCTTGTTGAAATCGGCATTCTGGGGAGGAAGTGTCATGCCTAAGGTCTCAGATCTTTTCTTTAAGACAGCTATCGTATGGCTCATTCTGGGGATCGGCGCCGGCTTGCAGATGGCAATCTCGGGCGACCACGGTGCATTTCCTGCACATGCACACATCAATCTGCTCGGATGGGTCACAAGCGCAATCTTTGGCGGCTACTACGCTCTTAATCCGGCAAAGGCAGCGCGGAGAACCGCCATGGTCCACTACGGCCTCTACAACGTCGGATTGGTGGTAATGCTGCCAGCTCTGTATCTGATGCTTCACCAAGGCTATACGGCAATCGAGCCCGTCGTCGCCGTAGGTTCACTGATCGTGGCTGCCGCCGTCCTGGTATTCGCCTTCGTTGTTTTCTCAAGCGCAAGCGAGCGCGTGGCGTCTGGGTTATCGACCGCGACACGCTAAATCGGCGGAACTCGGCAGTATGAGGGCCGGCATGAGCCACTGGAGCCGGAAGCACAGGCTGACCGGCTCTAGCGCGAGCAATCGTTCTGGCCTCAGTTATGGCCTGTTTCTGTGGTCGCAGCGCAAAAACGCTCCGCTCACAAGTGGCGGGCTGTGATCTCAAACTTCCTTTGTCGAGCGTTCGCCGAGCATCGCACCGGTTTCAGCATCCACCGCCACCATGCTGACATCGTAGCCCCAAAGGTTTCGGATATGGCGCAAGGTCGAGTCGCGGCTTCCGCCCTCGAGCATGAGACCATTCTTCACCGTGTGCTGAAGCCTCAGACGCCGATCGCCCAGGAGATCGACGTCAATCACCTGGATGTCGGGCCGGCTCGCTCCCACGTCGTAGCTTTGAGCAAGCGCTGACCTTATCTTGGCATAGCCTCGCTCGTTGTGGATCGACGCGACTTCGTAGTGCGGCTCGTCGGCGTTGTCGGCCAGCATGAATAGCCGCCACTTCCGGATCAGAGCCGGGCTCAGATATTGGCGGACGAAGGATTCGTCGCGATGGTTGGCCCAGGCATCGAGCAAGGTATCGCGCCAGTCGCCGCGGCCGGCTATGTCTGGGAACCAGTCGCGGTCCTCTGCAGTCGGCGCGGTGGAGATGCGCCGGATATCCTGCATCATGTCCAGACCAAGCGCATAGGGATTGATGCCGGAATAGCGGGGGTCGTCATAGGCCGGTTGGAAGATGACGTTCGAGTGGTTGCGCAACATCTCGAGCATGGCGCCCTCGCTGATGCGGCAACGGTCGAAAAGCGTGTTCATGAGCGTGTAATGCACGAAAGTGGCGCAGCCTTCGTTCATCACCTGGGTTTGCCGCTGCGGATAAAAATACTGCGCAATGATCCGCACGATCCGGATGATTTCGCGCTGCCAAGGCTCAAGGACGAGGCTGTTCTTCTCGAGGAAATAGAGCAGGTTTTCCTCCGGAAGTTTGAGCGACTTCTTCCGCTCTGCAAGGATTTGGTCGGTGGCGTCCTGCTTGCTCTTTCCCGGCGAGGGCGGCAGCGTTCTCCAGAGATCGTTGAATGAACGCTCCTCGTATTCGAGGCGTTCGTGCAGCCCCTCGCGCTGCTGTTCCGATGACAGCTTCGGTGGCCGCCGGTAACGGAAGACGCCTTGCTCCATCAGCGCGTGGGCAGAATCCAGGATCGCCTCCACAGGGGTCACGCCATGCCGTTCCTCACATCGCGCTATGTAGCTCTTGGCAAAATCCAGATAGCTCAGGATGCCGCCGGCATCCGTCCATTGGCGGAAGAGATGATTGTTCTTGAAGAAATGGTTGTGGCCCAGTGCTGCGTGCGCGGTCACCAGGGCTTGCAGGGCCATGGTGTTCTCTTCCATCAGGTAGACGATGCATGGATTGGAATTGATGACCATTTCGTAGGCCAAGCCGCGAGCGCCCTTGCGGTAGAGAAGTTCGTCGTAGAGGAAACGTTTGCCGAACGACCAATGCCGATACATCAACGGCATGCCCAGAGATGAATAGGCGTCGAGCATCTGTTCAGAAGAAATGACCTCCATCTGCACAGGATAGATGTCGAGACCAAGCTCTTCGAGGCCGAGCGCCTCGATCTCCTCGTACACTCGCGACAGTTTCGCAAAATTCCAGTCCGACCCGGAAAACAGCAGTTCGGACGTGCACGCCTGACTGACCATTGCCGAAGTCCCTCACGCGCTCTTGCGTAGACCAGGCTGCCTGGCGAACAGCTGGCGGAAAACCGGATAAATGTCGGCCGGGGCGGCAATGCGCCTCATCTGGAAGTTTGGCCATTTGCCGTCGATGGCGTTATAGGCGCGCCAAAGCGATGTCCCGTTCTCGGTCGCGCCGAAAATGTGGCTTTCCCGTTCGTCGATGATTTCTACATAGGCGAAATATTGGCAAAGCCGCATGAGCTTGCGGTCGAGCAGCTCTATGCAACGCTCGGAGTCGCCGGCGAAGTTGTCGCCATCGGAGGCCTGGGCGGCATAGATGTTCCATTCGGCGACCGGATAGCGCTGCTCGATGATGCGGTGCATTTCCTCGAGGGCGGTGGAGACGACGGTGCCGCCGCTTTCCGTGCGGTAGAAGAAGGTATGTTCGTCCACTTCCTTGGCCAAATGGGTGTGACGAATGAAGACAATGTCGATGCGTTCATAGCGCCGTGTCAGGAAAAGGTGCAGTAGCACAAAGAAGCGTTTGGCCAGATCCTTCTCGCGCTCTCCCATCGATCCCGAGACGTCCATCAGGCAGAACATGACCGCGTTCGCATTGGGCAAAGGCTGGGGATCGAAGCGATTGAAACGGATGTCGACCGGATCGACATAGGCAATTCGCTTGCGCCGGCGCTCGAGCCGGTCAAGCGCCTCGCGCAGGGCGGCGATGCGTTCGCGCACCAGGGCGCTTGCCGGCTTGGCTTCCAGCTCGGCAATCTGGCGGGCGATCGCGTCGAGCTCCGCCTGTTTGGGGCGCCTGAGCGCGATGCGCCGCCCGTGGCTGTTTCGCATCGTGCGTCCGACATTTATGTTGGTCGGCGCCCCGCTTGCCGCGAAACCTGCCCGCCTCGGCTTGAAACTCAGTACCTGCTTGAGGTTGAGCTTGACCAGATCGGGTAGCTCGAGATCCTCGAAGAAAAGGTCGAGCACTTCCTCGCGCGACAGCACGAAACGAAAGTCGTCTTCGGATTCGGCGGTTCCCGAGCCCGATCCGTAGCCCCCGCCTCCGCGGCCGCCGCCCGGCTTGGGGATAATATCACCAGAGCTGAATGTCCGGTTGCCGGGCAGGATGTGGTGACGCCGGCCGCTTTCGCTGTCGTCGGCGAAGGTCGGTTCGCCAGTACCTTTGCGAGGGATTGGCACCGCATGCTGGCGGTCTAGTTCGGCGATGCTGCCGGTGCGGACCTTGTCGCGGATGCTGCGCTTGAGCTCTTCGCGCGCGCGTCTTAGAAAGCGCTGGCGATTGCCAAGGCTCTTGTCCTTCGGATTCAGGCGGCGGTCGATGAAGATCGGCATGGCACCGTTCGGGCGTCGCTCAACCCGCCTTGTTCACGCGCATGTACCAGTCGACCAGCCGGCGGACCTGCCGCTGCGTATAGCCGCGCTCCACCATCCGCTGCACGAATTCGTTGTGCCGCTTCTCCGTGACGCTGTCCTGCTTGGAGCCGAAGCTGATCACCGGCAGAAGGTCCTCGACTTGGCCGAACATGCGCTTCTCGATGACCTCGCGAAGCTTTTCATAACTCGTCCAGGACGGGTTGCGGCCATTGTTGCGCGCGCGGGCGCGCAAGGTGAATTTGACCACTTCGTTGCGGAAGTCCTTGGGATTGGCGATGCCGGCGGGTTTTTCGACCTGCGACAATTCCTTGTTCAGGACCTCGCGATTGAGGATCTGCCCCGTATCGGGATCCTTGTAGTCCTGATCCTCGATCCAGGCATCGGCGTAGGCGATGTAGCGATCAAAAAGGTTTTGACCGTATTCGCTATAGGATTCCAGATAGGCTTTTTGGATCTCGTGACCGATGAACTCGGCATAGCGCGTTGCGAGTTCCGACTTGATGAACTCGAGATAGGCGGCTTCCGTCTCCTTCGGGAATTGCTCGCGCTTGATCGCCTCCTCGAGGATGTACATCAGATGCACGGGGTCGGCTGCGACCTCCTTGGTGTCGTAGTTGAAGGTCTGCGACAGGATCTTGAAGGCAAAGCGCGTGCTGACGCCGGTCATGCCTTCATCGACGCCCGCGGCATCGCGATATTCCTGGACCGACTTCGCCTTCGGGTCGATCTCCTTGAGGTTCTCGCCGTCATAGGCGCGCATCTTGGTGTAGAGCGGCGAATTTTCGTGTTTGGCAAGGCGGGTCGAGACGGTGAAGCGGCTGAGAATGTCCAGCACCTCGGGCGCGCAGGGGCTGTTCGCCAGCTCGCTTTCGCGCAGCAGCTTCTCGTAGATTTGCCTTTCTTCGGTGACGCGAAGGCAATAGGGAACCTTGACCACGAGAATGCGGTCGAGGAAGGCCTCATTGTTCTTGTTGTTCTTGAATTGCTGCCATTCCGATTCGTTGGAATGGGCAACGACGATGCCCTGGTAGGGGAACGCGCCGAAATTCTCGGTGCCGTTGTAGCTGCCTTCCTGGGTCGCCGTCAGCAGCGGGTGCAGCACCTTGATGGGCGCCTTGAACATCTCGACGAATTCGAGCAGGCCCTGCGTCGTCCGGTTCAGGCCGCCGCTGTAGGAATAGGCATCCGGATCGGACTGGCTGAAGTTCTCCAACTGCCTGATGTCAACCTTGCCGACCAGCGCCGAGACGTCCTGATTGTTCTCGTCGCCGGGCTCCGTCTTGGCTATGGAAATCTGGCGCAGCCTTGACGGCAACAGCTTGACGACGCTGAATTTGGAGATGTCGCCGGACAGTTCGTCCAGACGTTTGGCCGCCCAGGGCGAGATCAGTCCGTTCAGGCGGCGGCGAGCTATGCCGTATTTGTCTTCCAGCAGATCGCCCATGCGGTCGGGATGGAAAAGGCCGAGCGGCGATTCGAAGACCGGGCTGATCTGGTTGCCGACCTTGAGCGTGTAGATCGGGCGCTGCTCCATTAGCTTCTTCAGCCGTTCGGCGAGCGAGGATTTGCCGCCGCCGACCGGGCCTAGAAGGTAGAGGATCTGCTTGCGCTCCTCGAGGCCTTGCGCGGCGTAGCGGAAATATCCGGCAATGCGCTCGATCGTGTCTTCCATTCCGTAGAAGTCGGAAAAGGAGGGATACACCTTGACGGTGCGGTTGGAGAAAATGCGGCCGAGCCGCTCGTCCTTGCTGGTATCGACCAGGTTTGGCTCGCCGATCGCCTCGACCATGCGCTCCGGGGCCGACGCATACATGGCCTTGTCCTCGCGGCAGGCTAACAGATACTGCTGGAGGCTGATCTCTTCCTGGGCCGCGTTGGAATAAATCTCCGAAAACAGATCGAAGACGTCTGATTGATTTTCGCGCATGATGCCTTTGCCTCGACAGGCTGCCAATCGGCTCAT
Source organism: Mesorhizobium sp. U510 (assembly GCF_059180695.1). Taxonomy (NCBI): domain Bacteria; kingdom Pseudomonadati; phylum Pseudomonadota; class Alphaproteobacteria; order Hyphomicrobiales; family Phyllobacteriaceae; genus Mesorhizobium; species Mesorhizobium sp. U510. The sequence goes on along the minus strand of NZ_CP180531.1, from coordinate 50,270 downwards.
CCACTCATATTAACTGCCGGGAAGCATTGCGGTTCCCTTCACGTGAAGGAGAGCGCATGCAATGCGACATCGACCTCGGCGACTCGGTGCATTCGAGCCAGGCGATCCCGGCTCTGGGGCAAATTCAAGGCATTGCCGAAGAGAAGATCTATCCTTACTGACGTTCGCCGATATCCAGGACAAGCGCGTTGGCCTCATGGCAGCAGCGGCCATCCAGGATCTCCTGAAGTTCGCCAGTCGCCTGGCCTGTAGAGAAGCCGCGGATCAGGTTTGTCTTGTCCCACTGGCTTTAAGTTTGGCCTAGGGACGCGGGCGAGGCGGTTGGGTTAAGACCGCTGGAAGGGGTCGGAACAAGAGCAGTGCGAAATCGTGCGCTAAGGGCGAACGGATCATGAACTCTACTGTAGTCCGGCTGTGCAGCATCCGATCCCTGTGGATTGCCATCGCAGGGCACCAATTTTGATTTCGTCGCCCGTCCGACTCGACAACGCTCCCGGCAGATTAGTCGTGGATGGAGTTGCGCGATGGGTAAACGGAGGCTTCTCAAGGTTCGGGATCGACAGAGACTTTTCGATATACCAACCGATGAGGACGGCCTCATCCGACACTATTCGTTGTCGTCGACGGACAGGCTTGAGATTGGACTTCGCAGACGAGAACACAATCAGCTCGGATTCGCTGTTCAGCTCTGCCTGATGCGATATCCAGGCAGGGTGTTGGCGACCGATGAAACTCCGCCTCGTGCAATGCTAAAGTACGTTGCTGAGCAGATTGGCGCCGACGGTGGAAAGTTTGCGCTCTATGCACGCCGTGAAGAAACGCGTCGCGATCACATTGCTCGCTTGATGGTTTATCTGGCCGCGCGGAGCGCGACGGGGCAAGATCGTAGAGCTGCGCTGTTGGCTGCAATTCAGGCGGCCACGATGTCCGACGACGGTGGGGCGATAGCGAGTGCTACTGTCGCCATGTTTCGTGACCACGGATCTCTTCTGCCGTCAATCGACACGATCGAACGGATCGGTCTTGCCGCCCGCGCCATTGCCCGTCGGCGGGCGGAGAGAACGCTGATCGAAGAAATTTCGGTCGATACGCTTCAATCATTGGATAAGCTGTTGGAAGTTGACCCGGCCATCGGCCAGACGCGCTTTCATTGGCTGCGATCAGCGCCGGATGCGCCAGGTGCGTCAAACCTGGTCGGGCTGACCGAACGGATCGCCTTCCTGCGCAAGCTAGAAATCGAACCGAAATTGCAGATGCGCATATCGTCTGGACGGTGGGATCAGATGATCCGTGAGGGCAACGCCACACCGGCATGGCTGGCCAACGACTTCAATGCCAGCCGTCGACACGCGCTGATCGTGGCGCAGATTATCAAGCTCGGCCAGAAGCTCACGGACGATGCAGTGGCGATGTTCATCAAGCTGACAGGCCGGCTGTTCTCGCAAGCCAACAACCGCAAGAAGCAGCGACACATGGACTGCAGGCCGGATACCGCCAAAGCGCTACGCATGTTCCTGGACACGATCACAGCCCTTCAGTCCGCGAACGACTATGGCCGGAACGCATTGGAGGTTCTCGATCAGGAAGTTGGATGGCACCGGTTGCTTCGGATGAAGCCTGAGCTTGAGTCGATGGTCGAGGACAACGAGGCGTCGCCTTTGACCTTAGCGGCCGAGCAATATGCGACCGTCAACAAGTACGCCGGTGCGTTCCTGGAAGCGTTCACATTCCGCTCAGCGCGCCGCCACGATCCCCTTCTTGCGGCGATTTCGCTGCTGAAACGGCTCTATGCCGAGAAGCGGCGCACCCTTCCGGATCGCGTCCCGGTCACCCACCTCAGCCGAGGTGATCGACGGCTAATTCTCGGGCAGGACAAGCCCGATCGCCGTCTCTATGAGATTGCAACGCTCGCGGCTTTGCGAGACCGGCTTAGATCCGCGGACATTTGGGTCGATGGCAGCCGATCCTTCCGACCGATCGACGAGCACCTGATGCCGCGGTCAACGTTCACAATCCTGAAAGATGAAGGTCGCCTCGGACTTGGTGTCCAAGGTGACGGCGCGGCGTGGCTTGCCGAAGCGCGGCAGATGCTCGACTTCAACCTGAAGCGCCTGGCACATAGGGCACGATCCGGGAAGCTCGACGGTGTTCGTCTCGAAGGTGGAACGCTTATCGTCACACCAACAGCGGGCGAAGTTCCCGCAGCAGCCGAGGATCTGAATGCCGAGCTCAGCGAGCGCTATCCGTTGATCGAGGTGCCAGATCTCTTGAGGGAGGTGCATGAATGGACCGGGTTTGCGGATTGCTTCACCCATGTTCGCACGGGTGACACTCCGAGGAATGTCTCGGCCATGCTGGCTGGCGTACTGGCCGATGCAACCAACCTCGGTCCGAAACGGATGGCCAGTGCATCCAAAGGCATCAGCGCTCACCAGATCAGTTGGATGCGTACTTTCCACGCCCGGTCGGAGACCTACCGAGCAGCCCAGGCCTGCGTGACGGACGCACACACCCGCCATCCGCATTCCCGCCTTTGGGGCAATGGCACGACGTCGTCATCTGATGGCCAATTCTTCCGAGCAAGCGACCGCGCCGCAAAGCGCGGAGATATCAATCTACATTACGGCAGTGAGCCCGGATCGAAGTTCTACAGCCATCTGTCAGATCAGTACGGCTACTTCAGCATTCTGCCCATCAGCCCGACCGAAAGCGAGGCGGCCTATGTGCTCGATGGGCTATTCGATCAGGATACGGCCCTCGACATCCAGGAACACTTCACCGACACCGGCGGCGCGAGCGATCACGTCTTTGGCCTATTCGCTCTGATCGGCAAGCGGTTCGCACCGCGACTGCGCAATCTCAAAGATCGGAAGTTCCACACGTTCGAGAAAGGCGATGCATACCCGGCGCTGTCAAACCACATCGGGGCGCCGATCAACACCACCCCGATCCTCGATCACTGGGATGATCTGCTTCATCTGGCGGCATCGATAACCACCCGTGCCGTTGTGCCCTCGACGATCTTGAAGAAGCTCTCGGCGTCACCGAAGGAAAGCCAACTGGCCAAGGCTCTTCGGGAACTCGGCCGCATTGAGCGCTCGCTTTTCATGATCGAATGGTACTCGAGCTCGACATTGCGCCGGCGTTGCCAAGCCGGCCTCAACAAGGGCGAGGCAGCGCACAAACTCAAACGCGCAGTCTTCTTCCATGAGCGTGGGGAACTCCGCGACCGGTCGTTCGAAAGTCAGGCATTCCGCGCATCGGGCCTCAATCTTGTCGTCAGCGCGATCGTCCACTGGAACACGGTCTATCTCGACCGCGCGGTGACAGAGCTCAAACGAGCGGGAAGGAACATCCCAGATAAGCTGTTGAAGCATATCTCGCCGCTGAGTTGGGAGCACATCAACCTGACAGGTATCTACACCTGGGACAGTGAGCAACATCTCCCGGAAGGCTTCAGGTCGCTTCGCCTCCCGGCTGGGCTAAGGCTTGCCGCATAACGTTCCTGCTCCGTTCGACCTTAGCGTACGATTTCGAACTGCTCTTGTTCCGACCCCTTTCTGAATGAGTATCTACGTCTCCGGCTGCGTCAGAAGCAGGTGGTCAGTTGCTGGCGGGATCTTATCGGAAAAGAGAAAGGTCGCTGGATCAAGTTTCAACGCCTTGGCGATCGCGGCAATCGTGTCCACGCTGATGTTGCCGCTCGCGCGCTCCAGTTTCATGTATGTCGCCTCCGCCACGCCGATGAGCTCAGCCATCTCATAGCGGTGCAAAGTACGTCGCTGTCGCTCAATGTCGATGATGTGCGCCAGCCGTTTGCGGATCGCATTGTCGTCCAACTGATGCGCCCATTCGGGAACCTTCTTCCCGCCGGCGAGCAGTCCTGCAAAAGACACTTGTAAGCCGCTTGCCATGATCTGCAGCGTCGTCAGCGTGACATTGTTTTTCTGACGCACGGTCTGGATGTAGGTTCGATAGGCCAGTTTTTCGCCCTCGGCGGTCCGAAACAGCTCGGCCATGTGCATATGGGATAGGCCGCGTTTGGCTCGCTCCCGCTCAAGCGTCAGGGCAATGTTGGTGCGCAACGGGTTGTTGACCACGCCCGCGTCGTCTCGTTTCATAAATCGATGTAGTCGCACAAACCTGCCTTTTCGATCTGTCCTTTTTCGCGCGGATCATCCATAGTAAACTGTCAAAATCCGCAGCGAGGAAAAGGCTATGACCATACTGAAATTCCTTTTGGTGGGTGCCGTCGCCATCGTGGGCGCCGCGACTCTTCCATCCCAATCGAAAGCGTCGGAATCGGGCTGTCAGGTCCTCCTATGTCTTTCCGGCGACTGGCAGGGTACCCCCTCGTGCCACCCGCCAATTTACAAGTTGATTGCGGCTATGGAAGCCCCGGGTTTTGACTGGCCGACGTGTCCGCAAGCCAACTCCAGCGCCGCGAGCTTCGAGAAGTATGAGGATTGTCCGCCTGGCTGGCAAGCAGTCGGCGGCAACGACTTCAACCGGCCCGGAATGGGGCAAGAACGCAACATCTGCCGCATCGCGTCCGACAGGCTAACATTGTATGTCACTTTCATGAATAGCCGCCTCGGCCAGAATCATGACGGATCTCGGCAGGCCCAAATTGAAATCAACGGTAAGTTGGTGACGGCAGAAATCCAGAGCACGGGCAACGGTAGAGGGCATTCCGCTGGTAATGGTCCCACCTACTTCACCATCTCTCGGCAGAAGCGAGAAAAACCCTGGTTCATCGAGTATGACGATGCGAACGGCATACGCCAGAAAAGCTGGTTCAATCTCAACATGCCATAGGCAAGCGATCACGCAGGACGGGTCGCTATGAGGGTCACAATTCAGGGAGGTTTGTAGTGTTCAAGGTGCTTCTCCTGTCCACTGTGATTTTGAACACAGGCGCTGTGTTGACAGCGGCTGGTCAGAGCGACAAGCCGCGATCAAACGTGGACAATCCTATGTGGCCCGCTTCACTAAAATGGGACTGCAACACAGCTGCCAAAATCGTGTGCGAGCGTGATGGCGGTTGCTCAGTGGCTGGGGACCACACTGGATTTGTGCTGAACTACGGCAGCAACGAAGCTGAGTTTCCGGCCAGCAATGTCAGGATCAAACGCCACTATCAACAGACCGTGCAGGGGAGCCCTTTGCAGCAGGAAGTTAAAGTTGAACTGGCCGACAATCGCGTTCTTTGGCTGACGGCCGTGGATGCCAGCCGCACTTATTCGCAAGCGTGGGTCGGCGCATTGAGCGAGTTGAAGGGTGGCGCGGTACTCATGGAATCCGAGGGAGTTTATTGCATGCCGCACAAGTGAGTGCGCTAAGAGGGGAGGCGAGCGAAGGCCGATATGGTCTGACTTGGGACGCGGCGATTTAGAAGAGTTCAGAGTCTTCAGCCCAGTTTCAATCAGGCGGTGAGGTGATGTTGATTAACATTGATCTGTCGAACCTGAGAGTTAGAGAGGAACATTACTGATACAACACTGATTGGTGTGCATCGATTGCAATCAGCAAAACTTCGCAATAATCGCCATTCAGACTTTAAAATATTAGGAAATATCAACTTTGATTGATGAAAGTCGAACAATTGGCAGACTGGAATTTGTTGGAACTTATTCGCGACCCTTTGATTGCGCGGACGAATGATTAAACAGGCGGGAAATGCGGCTTCAACGCCGCTTGAGACGAGAGCGTTCCTAAACTCACACATTGTCGGATTGCTCGCTCGATTACCCAGCTGCAAACTTCAACCAGGCGCTTCAGATGCCGCCCATGCAGAGGTATTTCATTTCGAGGTAGTCCTCGAGCCCGTGGCGCGAACCCTCCCGCCCGATGCCGGACTGCTTCATCCCGCCGAAGGGTGCGGCTTCCGACGACATGCGTCCGGTGTTGATGCCCACCATGCCATATTCCAGGGCCTCGGCCACACGCCACACACGCTGCAGGTTCGAGGCATAAAAGTAGGCGGCCAGGCCGTAGATCGTGTCATTTGCCTCGTGCACGACCTGATCCGCATCGTCGAAGCGAATGGTTGGGGCCAGCGGCCCGAATGTCTCCTCCTGTGCGCAATCGTCATCTCGCTGGAGACTTGAGTGAGGACCGTCGGTTGGAAAAACGTGCCGTCCTTGCCAATGCGTTTGCCCCCGCATCGAATTGTACCGCCTTTGGCGACGGCATCGGCGATATGTGATTCGATCTTGGTGAGCGCCTGCCTGTCGATCAGCGGGCCAATGGCGACACCTGGGTTGAAACCGTCACCCACCTGAAGCTGGCGAACCCGTTCCACGAATTTTTCGACAAATTCATCGTGAACGCCCGATTGGACGTAAAGGCGGTTCGCGGAAACGCAGGTCTGGCCGGCGTTGCGGAACTTGGCCTGGATCGCACCGTCGACCGCCGCATCGACGTCTGCATCGTCGAAGACGATGAAAGGCGCATTGCCGCCGAGCTCGAGGCTGACCTTCTTGATCTGGGTCCGAGCACTGGCGCATGAGAAGCCGTCCAACCTCGGTCGAGCCGGTGAAGCTTGCGGACCTTGGGGTTTGTGCAGAGTTCGCGTCCAACGGCATCGCCCTCGGACGCGTAGATCAGGTTGACCACGCCTTCGGGAAAGCCAGCCTGATGCGCAAGGGCGAACATTGCACCGGCAACCAGCGGCGTCTGTTCAGCGGGTTTCAGCACGATCGTGCAGCCCGCCGCCAAGGCCGGCGAGATCTTGCGCGCCACCATGGAAGCCGGGAAATTCCATGGCGTAATCGTGCCGACGACGCCGATCGGCTGCTTGATCACCAGCAAGCGACGGTCTGTCGATGGCGCGGAGATGGTCTCGCCCTAGATGCGATTGGTTCGCGCAGCCCTCGAGTGAATGGACGTGCGAGCTCTGCGGTAATGGGTCCTTGTTTGCCGGAAGGTATGACCACAACGCTTGGAGCGCCACTCTGCTCGGCGGATAGCCGCTCTACACGAGGCGGGGATCCCTACCTTCGCCTTTGTCGGCCCGCTCCTGCCGCACTTTGCGGAGAGGCCTGATCTGCTGGATCAATTGTTCGGCCGGCCGGTGGATGTCGGTGTGCGAGAAGTTTACATCGAGCACATCAACCTTAAGCAATATATTCGCGAGCGGATGAATCTCGTGCTTGCCGAGGAAGAGCCGCAGGTGCGCGAGGCTTACGTGCAGGCACGCGCGAAAGCGCATCGCGAGACGCTCGACGCAATCGTCGAGAAACTATTGGGCAAGCACGGGCTCAAATTGCGCTTCGACGAAGTCATCTACCACGACGAATTCCAGGCAAAGCACCAGAAGTGAGTGCCGGTGTCCCTTCGGGGCCACCCAAGCTGCTTGCTCGCGTTTCGGCTAGGCGCGGCGGGCAGGTCCTAGTCGTCATCCCGTCAGATGCTGCGCGAGCAGGAAGCCGGAACCGCCGCCCAGTCCGGATCCTGGATGGGTCGAAGCTCCGATCAGATAAAGACCTTCGACATCGGTCTTGTGGTTGACGCTATGCTTGAACGGCCGCCACAGAAACGCTTGATCGATGGTGGAAGAGCCGCCGTAAGGATCGCCGCCAACCAGATTGATATTCATAGCTTCGATATCAGCGGGCGAATAGGCTCGACGTGCTATTATGGATTCCTGGAATCCGTCGATATGCGCGGCAAGCATAGCCTCCACCCGATCGGCATAGGCCTCGCGCAGGCTCTCGGTCCACCGTCCGTCTTCCGGCGAACCCAGCAAGCCGGCCGCATCGCCCTTGATGAAGCGGGGCGCCTCCGGCATTTGCAGCCACAAGATGGCCTTGCCGGGCGGGCAGCGCGACGGGTCAAGCACATGCGGTTGCTGAACGCAGATCGTCGGCAGTTCCGGGAGCATACCGCGCAGGGCTTCGTTGCAAGCCTTGGAAACCCCGTCGATGCCGGCGGTGAGATGCACCAAAGCAGCCTGGGCCAGTTCGGCGTTCTTCCAGGCCGGCATCCGATCGAGTGCATAGTGCATCTGGAAATTGCCCTTGCCGTGGCGATAGTTCGCGACCGCGTCCGGCTCGTTCATGACCTGGGCGCCACCAAGCAGCCTTTCATACAGCTGGGTCGGCGTCATCGAGCAGATGACCCCTTTCGCAGCGGAAAACTCCGCGCCCGAGGCAATGCGTACTCCCGTGGCGCGACCTCCCGTCCTGATCACGCTCACCACGTCTGCCTGCGTCCTGATCGTTCCGCTGCGCTCCGCGATCAGCTTCGAGAAGGCAGAGAGCAGCCTGCCCGCCCCGCCCTTGACGATCGGCGAGCCGCCAGCCTCCAGCGAGAATCCGATCACCTTGCCTATCTGGCCAGAAAAAGCATCCTCGGGACCAAGACCAGCATGAAGCGACCACGGGGCCCACAAAGCCCTGGCGACATCGGAGCGGTAGCTTGACTCGAGCCAGGAACGGGCTGGCGTCAGTGCATTGCCCATCACGGCTTTGAGCCCGAGAGGCCCGCGCCGCCAGGCCTCCGTCAGCAGCAGCTTGAGTGTCGCGAAGCTCCACAGGCGTCCGCCCAGAAGGCCGAACAGCAAAGCGGCATCCTTCTCGATTCCTTCCATGTCCCGACGATAATTCGCGCCATCGCCCGCGGCGAGCGCGTCCAGAGCCTGGACATTGTCATCCCGGTCGCGCCGGATGACCAGATGCCGGCCGTCGGGTAGGACCACCGCATGCGGGGTATCAGTGTTGCAGAACTCGACGCCAAGGCGCTCAATATCTGCTCCTAGCACGGAATAAGCGGGGCCGGTCACAAACAGGATGAAGGTCGTTGCCATCACGTCGTGGACGAAGCCCGGCGCGGTAATCTCGTCGCTGCGCATGCAGCCGCCGATGCGGTCATTGCGTTCCAGTACCAGCACGCGCTGTCCCTTGCCGCCCAGCATGGCGGCGCAGACCAGCGCGTTGATACCGCTACCCACGACGATGTAATCAAAGCTGGTGTTCAAGGTCGAACGCTCCCAATGATATCGCCTAACCTGCCGCCACTGCGAAAAGCGCATATCAGGCGAGCGACACTTCGCTTTGTCCGCGAAGGTCCATGTGGACGAGCGTATTGTCCAATCTTCCGATGCCGTCCGCCGATACTACAACGCGATCCCCCTCGCCCATGAAGACCGGCGGTTCACGCGCATTTCCGATGCCGGCCGGCGTACCCGTGAGCAGCACATCGCCCGGATACAGCGTCATGCCGAACGAGAGTTCGGCGATCAGTTCGTCGATAGGGAAAGCCATTTGCCTGGTCGACGCATGTTGAACGCGTTGGCCGTTGAGATGGCACTCGATCCAGAGGTCCTCGAAGCGAATTTCGTCCAGCGTGACGAGGGTCGGCCCCAGCGGCATCGTACCGTCGATGCTTTTGCCCTTAAACCACTGTCCGCCATGCCGGCGCTGCAAGTCACGCTGGCTGACGTCGTTGGCCAAGGTGATGCCGAAGATATGGTCGAGCGCCCGTGCACGCGGGATGCTGCGCCCGCCCTTGCCTATGACAATGGCAATTTCGGCTTCATAGTCCCATTTTGCGGAGATCCCGGGGTCATAAGCGATTGGGTCGTAAGGGCCGATGACTGTCGAAGGGCTCTTTGTGAAGAAGGTCGGTGCTTTGGGACGGTCCACATCCTGGCCTTCGCGCTTACCCTTGCTTTCCTCGAAATGGTCCCAGTAGTTCCAGCCGCAGCACAGCACGTCACGGCGGAAGCGCGTGATCGGCGCGGCGAAGGTGAAGTCATCGACGCGCGCCCGCGACGCGTCGGCCAGCGCCGCCTTCGCGCCCGCCAGTCCCTGGGCACCCATTTCAATGATGCCAACGACGTCCGGAGCGACATCCTCCAGAAGCACAGCCTCGCCGTCATCGATGAGTGCCGGCAGGACGCGATCCTTGTGCCGAATGGATGCAAACCGCATTGAGGATCAACTCCGACTAGTAAAGTACAGCGATGGCGCTGATCTCGATCAGATATTCGGGCTTCACCATCTTGCTGACCTCAACCATTGTCGACGCAGGGGCCTCGTTCGGAAAATATTCGCGGCGCACCTTATGGATCGCGTCAAAATGCTCGATGTTGCGGACATAGACGTCTACCCGGCAGATGTCCTCCAGCGTGCCGCCGGCCTCCTCCACGGCCGCCTTGACGTTATCGAGAACCTGGCGCGTCTGGATCGAAACGTCGCCGATGCCTGCGATTGTGCCGTCTGCCTTGCGGGCGGTCATGCCGGATATGAACAGAAGCTTGCCCTTGGCTTCCGTGATGCTGGCTTGCGAAAAATGGCCGTTCGGAACTGCCAGCTTGCTGGATGTGATGGATTTCTTGGGCATGTCGGCCTCGCTAGGTTGGAATGGAAAACGGAAATGGCACGTTGGCTCGCTGAGCCGCCTGCTCAAGGGCACGCAGCGTCGCCGGATCAACCGGACAGTCCCTTTCGGCGAGCCGCCGCGCATTGTTGGCGGGATCGCCCGGCGCCATGACTGGAGAAGCCGGGTCAACCGGGCGCGAGGTCCGGATGCGCTGCACCACCTCGCCGACCAGTCCCTCGAAAGACGCAGGCGAACGGAAGGCACCGACCTGAATTGCAAGGAAGAAATGCGCGCAGTCATAGGGCTGGCCTGGATCGCCATACAAAGGCTTGATCGCGGAGCCGACGCCGCCGGACGAAAGGCCGCCAGTAAGCAGATCAATCATCACCGCCAGTCCAAAGCCTTTCGGGCCAGCCGCGGGCAGCAGCATTCCTTCGATGGCGGCGGCGGGATCGGTTGTGGGAACGCCGTTCTTGTCGGTTGCCCAGTCCCCGGGAATGGCGCGGCCGGCTGCGGCGGCGATTCTGATCTTGCCCATCGCGGCGGCACTCAGCGCCATGTCGAGGACGACTGGCTCGTCCGGAGCAGGCACCGCGATTGCCAGCGGGTTGTTGCCTACGAGTGGCTCGGAGCCGCCAATACCCGGCATCAGCGGACGCGTGTTGGAGAGGACGATGCCGATGCAGCCTGCCCGAGCGAGTTCGCTCGCCCAATGCCCGGCTGTGCCGAAGTGGAAGCCACGCCTGACCGCGGCCGCCCCGAGGCCGTGCTCGCGGGCGCCTTCCAGCGCTAGAGCGATTGCCGTTCGCGAGGTCAGCTGCCCTAGCCCGTTTTCCGCGTCGACGACGGCAACGCCGCCCTTGCGTGAGACCACCTGGCCTTGTGACCTGGCATCAACCGAGCCCGCCTCTAGCCGCGACAGATACATCGGCACGAGCAGGACGCCATGGGACGGGACACCCTCCTGATCCGCCAACACAAGGCATTGCGATACGTAGCGGGCATCGTCGGGCCGTACGCCCTTCGTGGCGAAGAGCGACGCCGCGAACGCGACGAGATCGGCGACAGGCACCCGGTGCTTGGTCATCGTGCGTCCTGCTCGTCCGTGTACCAGTCCGGCATCTTCGGATAATGAGGGCCGTCATAGATTTCCACGACGACCGTCTCTTCATGAGCGAGTGTTGGGCCGTGCACATTGCCCTTGGGATTGAGGTAGAAGGAGCCCGCCCTCAGCGTCACGCCGGTCGACGTGTATTCGTAATGCCCAGACAGGCAGAACATCATTTGGTTCGACGCGTGCATGTGCGGCGAAGGGATGCTGGCGCCCTTGGCGAATTTGATAAGGGCAACAGAGGCGCCGGTCGCCTCATCGCGCCAGAGCATCTTCTCAAAAACACCAGGCAACGACTTCGCCCGCCATTCCATCTCGTTGGTGTTCACGAGCAGTTCTTCGAGTGAAGGCATGCCGTTTGGCGTGCCTGGAATGGTTGCGTCAGAACTCGCCATTTGCTGTTTCCGTCATTCGTTTGTTTTGCGGGATCACCTAGACGGCGGCCTTCGGCTGATCGAGGAGTTCGACCAGGACATTTCGATAGTGGAAGGTGCTCGTATTGCGCAGTTGGTGCGGCTCGCCCGGCTGCCGGTAAAGCGCCTGCCCCGGCTGCTCATGCGTGTTCACGACGCGGCCGCTGACAAACTCCATCACGTTCTCGCCTGCCGTGATCGGGATGACGAGGTAGGTGTGGTGATGTTCATGCCAGCGCTGGAGTTGGCCCGGAGCCAATTCCAGGCTCCATACCCGGACCTGGCTGTTCTCAAAGATGATCTTATCCCCGATCGGACCAAGCTCGAGACCATCCGGCGCTAACGTCATTACAAAAGTCCCAGCTTCGTCATAGGTTGAATGCCACGGCATCGTCGTGCCCTGAATTGGATATACGACAGGCCACGCAGGCCATTCGATGCCGGCGTCCGGACAATTTGTTGCGCAATGCGCATTCATTCGCATTGCGGCCGGCGCAACCAACAAGCCACGCGGCTGCATTGATACCCGGCCTGTTCGATGGCTAAATCGTGCCAAACAGGTGGCAGAGGTCGCGCATGTATCCAAGCCGATTCGATTACATCAAAGTGGCAAGCTTCTCGGAAGCATCGGCTGCGCTGATAGACGGGGGGCCCGACGCCAAGTTGATGGCTGGCGGCCAGACTCTGATTCCGATGATGAAGCTCCGGCTTCTCGCGCCCAAACTCCTTATCGATCTCAGCGGCATCCAAGGTGCAGACGAGGTGACGCTCGGCGACAACCTGATCGAGATTGGCGCGCTCACGCGACATGCGGTTGCCGGCAAGTCAGAGGCGGCCAAGACCTTTCCCATCATTCAGGACTGCGCGCTGGGCATCGCCGACGCCCAGGTCCGCAACATGGGCACCATCGGCGGGAGTATCGCCGAGGCTGATCCCTGCGCCTGCTGGCCGGCCTTGCTGACGACCCTCGATGCCGTAGCACTCTGCGAGGGCTCCGAGGGTACCCGCGTGCAGCCGATCCGCACTCTTCTGGCTGACGCCTATACGCCCGCGCTCGCCATGGGCGAGATCATTACGCGCATTGCTATTCCGCGTGAATCGCTCGACGGGTTCGGGACCTTCGTTGCCTTCAAGCGCTCGGCGCCGGCATATCCGACCGCCAGCTGCGCCCTGCAGGTCAATCTGGATGGCGACATTGTCCGTTCGCTGAGAATCGGATTCGGTTGCCTGGGTCTCACCGCCCTGCCGTTCGACGCGGCCAACGAATTCGCCGCCGGCAAGGTGTTCGACGAGGCACTTGCAAAGCGGATCGGCGACGCGGCATCACAATTCGTTGAGCCGCTTTCCGACAACAAGGGCTCGGAAACCTACAAGCGCAATCTGGCACGCGGTCTTGTCATTCGCGCGTTCGACGTCATCGCACGCCGGCGAGCCGGCATCGAGGTCAGGGATACCCACCACTATTATGGATAGTCCGCACGCCATGAACACGCACAAGAAGACAATCCGGCTCACGGTCAATGGCAAGGCCATCGAAGCGCAAGTCGAGCCCCGGATGCTGCTGGTCGAATTCCTCCGGCATTCCCTCGAACTGACCGGCACCCACATCGGCTGTGACACCAGCTATTGTGGAGCATGCACGGTTCTCCTGGACGGGCGCGCGGCCAAATCCTGCACGTTGTTGGCTGTCCAGGCCGACGGCAAGGCGGTTCGTACCGTGGAGGGACTAGCCGCCAAGGACGGCACACTCAGCATCCTCCAGAAGTGCTTTTCGGAAAATCACGCGCTGCAATGCGGCTTTTGTACGCCCGGCTTCCTGATTTCGGCCACCTCGCTGCTCGCCGAGAATCCCAGCCCTGATGAAACGGCCGTTCGCAAGGGTCTCGCCGGCAACACGTGCCGCTGCACGGGCTACACGCCAATAGTCGATGCAGTACTCGCTGCATCCCAGATGGGAAAGAACTAGCAATGAACGTTAATCTGAACGGGCAGTTCGAGGCCGCAGCCGATCCCGAAGCAGTCTATGACTTCATAACCGACCCGGACAAGTTCGCGCCGATCCTCCCCTACTTCAAGGGGCTCACCAAGACGTCCGAAACCGAATTCACAGTGACACTGGAAGTCGGCGTGCCACAGATTCGCGGAAAATCAGATGTCCAGACCAAGCGAATCGGCGCCGAGCGCCCGAAGTTCGTCAAATATCAATTGAGTGGGCGTCATGCGCTGGGCATAATGGACGCTAAGATGATGTTTGAGATCGAGCCGCTGGGCGGCGGCAGCCGCGTCAACTGGACGGTCGAAGCGATCGTTAGCGGCAAACTCGCCTCGTTGGCGCAAGGCATCCTCATCCCTTTGGCGAATCGGCAAATCAAATCGCTCGCCCAGGCTGCCCAAAACGCGCTCGGCGGACCTCTAGGCGGCAAGGCCGCTGTCCAGCCTGGTTTGGTTGCGAGGGGCGCAGCGTCGTTCAAGGATTTCTTCGGCGGCAAAACCACCGGGTAACCAGCGACTACCAGCCGAATTGCAGAGGCAGGAGAAAACACTGAAGTCGACGAGGAGCACAGGCGCAAAGTCCGATATCTCCCTTGAGAGCAAGACGTCGCGGGAGTTCAAAGATGAACGCATCGATTATCTGTATCGAGCCTACAGGCTCGGCACGATGCGCGCGGCCAGCGAGTCGTTGGACATTGCCCCTTCCTCGATCAGTCGGCACATAGCCAGCCTCGAGGAAGAACTCGGGATCGAGCTTATCGAGCGAGGGCGTCACGTCGTGCGCCTCACGGCGGCCGGTGCGCGTGTTCTGGAATACTACCGCGATCGAGCTTCACAGCGAGAGACTCTGCTCACGGAACTTGACGACCTGAAGGGCCTGCGCAGCGGCCATCTCGACGTGGCGATCGGGACTGGACTGTTGCGGACGATCTTCGCCGAGGCGCTGGCAAGTTTTTCGAAACGTTATTCTCAGATCTCGATTTCGGTTCGCAGCCTGTCTTCGCGGGAAATCATCCCGCTGGTGGCTGAGGATGAATGCTATTTTGGTGTCGTCATGGGGCCGACCGGTGACCCGAGGGTGCGCGTGATCAGCTCTTTCTCACAGCCCACCTGCCTGATCTGCCGGCCTGAACATGAGCTGGCGGGGCGCCCCAGCATTTCGTTGGATGAGCTCGCCGGCCACAGGATTATCCTTCCCGACATCGGGTTCCGCGTTCGTCAACAGCTAGCCGAAATTCAGGAACAGACGGGCCGCCGGATACCCGTTGTGATGACAAGCAATTCGATCCAGACGATCCTCGACTGCGTGGTTGCCAATCTCGGCGCGACTGTGCTCTCGGTAACGTCGGTGCCAGAGCATCTGACCAAAAGCGACCTTGTCGCCGTGCCCATCGATGACCCCCTGTTGCAGGCGAGTCGTGTGCAGATCATCAAACGCAACGGTCGCCGTCTGCCGGCGAGTGCGCTCGCCCTGATCGAAACGCTCGAACACCTGCTACGCAATGCCACCCCTTGACCTGCGATCTACCCCTGGGTTCGCTTCGGAGCATGATGTCCTGGATTATCCCTATGATCGGGGCGACGAATGTGGCCGTAGAGCGGGCGATTCCAGCAGGCAGGTAGCTTCGAGAAGCCCCTCCTCAAATTGGTGGTTCAGCCGCGATGCAGCCCTGCCCTATGTCTAGCAAACCCTCTCGGAGCGCTTATCGAGCAGGTTCTATTCCCAAATTGGTGGCCTTCCAGGCAGGCCGAGCTTGATGCGCTGGAATTCGGCGTAACTCTCGGCAGCCGCTTGAGCTTTGAATGAATGCCGCGTTACTTTCCCATCTTCGACGACCTGGACAATCCATTGACTGTCGACATTTTTTAATCTGACGTCATTCGGTTCTCCGGCAACCATATTCATCGTCCGCTTTGGCTATTAAGGTTGAGCAACGACATTAGAAATTCCAAGCTGCCGTTCTGCGAACAAATTGAATGCAGAACCCTCGATGCAGGCGACCATCGAGCGTCTGAGCGAGGGCGGTCCATGACTGCTGCGGCCCCCTATCATCCGGATCGAAGACCAATTGATTTCAAAGGGACTGAGCTGGTAGGCCGGTCAGAGTGGTCCTGATTTCACGGAAACCGGGTCGGACAGGGCGGATACTTGCGTCAGTAGGCGCGGTTTTCGCAAGAATCAGGAGTTCGGCTCAAGGGCAAACCTCAAGCCGAACCATATCAGCCCATCACTTTGCTGGCTCTTTCGGGCTCCAGAGGACCGTCTCCGCACCCTTCTCATAGGCCATGCCCGTGGGATAGCTGATCGCTTCCAACTGCAATCCCCAAGGTGTTTGAAAATAGATAATGGTCTGGCCGGCCGCGGGACCCTCTTTGACAGGCAGCGGCCCGAGGCGCGTCGCTACGCCTTTGGCCTGCAGATAGGCCTTCACGGCCGCGACGTCGTCTACGTAGAAAGCTATGTGGAAGCCCCCGATATCACTGTTCTTGGCATGCAGGTCCTTCTGGTCCGGTGCCGTGTATTTGAACAGCTCGATATTCGATCCATAGCCGCAGCGCAGTTGCGTGATCTGATCGATAACCGCTTTCGGGTCAACGCCGGCCAGATCCTGCATGAAGGTGCCCTTGTCATCGGAAAACGGGCCGAACGACATCGCCTTCTTGCAGCCGACCACCTCTGTGAAGAAGTCGACTGCCTGCTTCATGTCGGGAACCGTGATGCCAGTGTGATCGTGCCCGCGCATGCCGGGCATTGAATCCGCCGAAGCCACTGCCATCGAGCCAAACAAGCCGATGGCAAACATCGTGCCGGCGATTGCTTTTTTCATATTACCCCTCCGTTAGCGGGCCTACTCGTTATGGCGCACTTCCGAAGCCCGCTGTTCGGCGTGCGGCTGGATATCATGCCCGGGCCTCCGCCAGCGGGTGCAGCCAGTCCGGGTCGATTTCTGGCAGCGGAATGGCGGCCAGCAGGTCGCGCGTGTAGGCTTCTTTCGGACTTTCGAACAAAGCGTCGGTGGCGCTGGCTTCGACGATCACGCCCTCGCGCATGACGATGACTTGCCGGCACAGCCGCCGGATGACTGACAGATCGTGGCTGATGAAGGCGACGGTGAGGCCCATTTCCGCCGCAAGCTTCTCCAGAAGGGTGAGGATCTGCGCCTGCGTCGAGACGTCGAGCCCGGAGACGATCTCGTCGGCCAGCACGAATTTCGGCGACAGCGCCAGCGCGCGCGCAATGCCGACGCGCTGGCGCTGGCCGCCCGACAGTTCGTGGCGGTAGCGGCTGGCGAAGCTCTGTGGCAGGCCGACACGCTGCAGCGCTTCTGCGACTCGCGCCTTCAGATTGTCGCCGAGGCCATTCTGCTTCAGCGGCGCGGCGATGATGCTGGCAATGGTTCGGCGCGGGTTGAGCGACGACATCGGATCCTGGAAGATCATCTGCAGATTGCGCCGCAGCGGCCTGAGTTCCGCCTCAGGCAGATGGGTGATATCCAGGCCATCGAAGCTGATGCTGCCGGCGCTGGGCTCCAAAAGACGCACCAAAGCGCGGCCGAGCGTCGATTTGCCCGATCCGGATTCGCCGACGATGCCGGTCACCGATCCCTTGGGCAGATCGAAGTCCAGGCCCTTTAAGATCTCAGCCAGCGGCGCGCGACCGATCAGCGGCTTGCGCGTCATGTCGGGCAGGGCGACCTTCAGCCCGCGCACGGAAAACAGCGGCTCAGCCATGCGGTCGCCTCCAGGCCTGGTCGGTGGCGGCGATCTCGGCGGCAAGCCCGGCCAGCACCGCCTGGTCCACCGGCTTCAGCGAGGCAAAGGGATCGGTGTAGCGCGGCGTGGCGGCCATCAGCGCCCGCGTATAGGGGTGTTGCGGCGCGGCGAACAGCGCCGCCGTTTCGGCCTCTTCCACCACCTTGCCGGCATAGAGCACCGAGACCTTCTGGCTGATCTTGGCGACGACGCCGAGATCGTGGGTGACGAACAGGATGGCCGTGCCGTGGTCGCGCTGCAGCTGCGCGATCAGCCGCAGGATCTGCTTCTGCACGGTGACGTCGAGTGCAGTCGTCGGCTCGTCGGCGACGATCAGCCGTGGCTCCGCGGCAAAGGCGGCGGCGATCAGCACGCGCTGCCGCATACCGCCGGAAAGCTCGTGCGGATAGCTCTTCAGCACGCGGTCGGGGTCGCGGATCTGCACCTCGTCCAGCAACTGGCGAATGCGGGTATCGGCCCTTTCGCCACTCCAGCCCAGGATGCGCACCAGCCGGTCGGTCATCTGCGAGCCGATGCGGCGCGATGGGTTGAGAGCGGTCAGCGGATCCTGCGGGATCAACGCCGTGCGCGCCCCGATCAGCGTGCGCCGTGCCTTTGGCTGAAGCTTGCCGAGGTCTTCGCCCTCGAGCAGCATGTCGCCCTCGACAATGCGCACGCTCGACGGCAATACGCCGAGCACCGCCTTGCCGATCATCGTCTTGCCGGCGCCGCTCTCGCCGACCAGCGCGCGGACCTCGCCGGGCTGGACGGAGAGCGAGACCGAGCGCAGCACGCGCTGGCCGTTCGGCAACACGGCGCTCAGATTGGCGATGTCGAGGCAAGCGTTCATCGCAGCACCGGATCGAAGCGCGTCTTCAGCGCCTCGCCAAACTGGCTGAACGACAGCACGGTCAGGATCAGCGTGATCAGCGGGAACACCAGCACCCACCAGGCCTGGTGAATGGAAAGCCGGCCCTCGGCGATGATGCCGCCCCAGGTCGGATCGTCGGTCGAGATCGACAAATTGACGAAGGACAGGATCGCTTCGACGATGACGGCGATGCCCATTTCCAGCGACAGCAGCGCTACGATCGAAGGCACCACATTGGGCAGCACTTCGCGCAGCATGATGCCTATGCGGCCATAGCCGGCGATGCGAGCATTCTCGACATAGTCCATGCGCGACTGGCCCATCGCCTCGGCGCGGATCACCCGGCAGAAACGCGTCCAGTCGATGATCGCAATGGCAAGGATGACGGAGCTCAAGCCCGTGCCCAGCACCGCCACCAGCAGAATGGCGAACAGCACCGGCGGAAACGCCATCCAGATGTCGACGATGCGCGAAATGATGCGGTCCGCCCAGCCGCCGAAATAGCCTGCGATCAGCCCGAGCGTCGAGCCGACGAGGCAGGCGGCGATGGCTGCGGCAAAGGCGACGATGAAGGCGATGCGGCCGCCGAAGATCAGGCGCGAGAGCAGGTCACGGCCGAGGCTGTCGGTGCCCAGCCAATAGCCGGGCTCGGCGCCATCGAGCCAGAAGGGCGGCAGCCGCTCCAGCATCAAATCCTGCGCCAGCGGATCCTGCGGCGCCACCAGCGGCGCGAAGATCGCCGCCAGCAGCGCCAAAAGCAGCCAACCGCCGGCAAGCCACAGTCGCGGCGACACACCTCGCCTTCGTGCGCGACCCTCATCCATGGCGCAGCCTCGGATTGAGCAGCGCATACATCATATCGACGCTGAGATTGATCAGCACGAACAGCAGCGCGAAGACCAGCACGATGCCCTGGATCAGCGGCAGGTCGCGGTTGATGACCGCATCGATCGCCATATTGCCGAGCCCTTCATAGGAAAACAGCCGCTCCACAATGACGGTACCGCCAATGAGGAAGGTGAACTGCACGCCGACCAGGGTCAGCGTCGGCAGTGCTGCGTTCTTCAGCGCCTCGCGCAGGATGACCTGCGTTTCCGAAAAGCCTTTGACCCGCGCCAGCGTCACGTAGTCGAGCGTGATCACCTCCTTGAGCGACATCTTCAGCAATTGCGAAATGATTGCCGCCAGTGGCAGCGCCAGCGCCAGCGCTGGCAGGACCATGTGGCCCATCAGATCTCGCGTTACGTCGAAGCGCAGCCGCACGATGCTCTCGATCAGATAGAATTGCGTCGAAAACTGTAGATTGAGGTCCGGCGAGACTCGGCCCGATATATGGAAGATGGGGGCCAGAACGCCGAACAGCAGGATCAGCACCAGCCCCCACAAGAAATCAGGAATGGACAGCACGGCGCCGTTGGCGACGTCGATCGCCCCCTCCGCGGCGGTGCCCTGCTCACGCGTGCCAAGGACAGCGAGCGGCACGCCGATCAGTAGCGCGATCAGCAGCGCAAACGTCGACAGCTCAAGCGTCGCCGGGAGCCTGGCGAGCACCAGCGTCATGACATCCTGGCGTAACGAGATCGATGTGCCGAAGTCGCCATGCCACACGCTGGAGACCCAGATGAAGTACTGCTCCACCAACGACCTGTCCAAACCGTAGAAGGCGCGCAGGCGATCAATGTCGGCTTGGGTGGCTCCGGGCGGGAGCATCATGGCGATCGGGTCGCCGGGAGCGACGCGGATAATGACGAAGACCACGACTGAAACGCCCAGAAGTGTGACGGCGATCGTTAGCAACCTTAGAACCAGTCGGTTCAGGATCATATTGTGAAGTCCGGAGAGGTGACAAGGATATGGCTGTTTCAGAAGTGCCAAGCATAGCCGAGCGGATTGCCCCCCGATTGGGGGGCATTCCAGTCGGCACGAAAACTCATGACGTCGGCGGCTTAAGCCGCCGGCGTCATGAGCGCTGGGAGGAGCGCGCCGGAAACATGCGGTACGACATTCACCTTTTTCGAATGAATGATCGGCTGGGCGTATTGGATCAACGGCAGCACATAAGCCTGTTCGGCGATGTACTTGTCGACCGCCTTCCAGCCGGCGATGCGCTTTGCCTCGTCCATCTCGCCCCACAGCGGCCCGATCTTCGCATCGAGATCATCGGTCTTCCATGACGAGCCCGGGCTCGGGCCGAACATGGCGAAACCGGTCGAGCTAGACGGATCGCCCATCGAATTGCCCCAGTTGTAGAAAGCGGCAGTCGCCAGCTTATGCGCGGCCCGCAGTTCGAAATGCTTGGCGACTTCGTAGACTTCGATCGTCGCCTCGATGCCGACCTTGCGCCACATGCCGACGATCGCCTGGATCATTTCATAGTCTTTCGGCTTGAAGCCCTTCGTTGTCTGAATGACGAATTTCGCCGGCTTTTCGGTGGAATAGCCTGAAGCCGCGAGCAGTTCCTTTGCCTTTTGCGGGTTGTGTTCCACCTTGATGGACGGATCGAACCCCAGGTATTCCGGCGTCTGCAACGTATCGAGCGGCCGTCCGTAGCCGCGCAGCAGGCGGTCGACCAGCAGCTTCTTGTCGACGGCCATCACCGCCGCCTGGCGGACGTTCCTGTCCAGCATGGCGTCTTTGTTGTTGAAGAAAACCATCCCGATGTCGGAGACATTCTTGCACGAGCCCGCAAGATTGCCTGCGGCCATCAGTCGGTCATACTCCTCATAGGGAATTTCGAGTGTCACCTGCGAGGACCCGGATTCGATCTCAGCCACCCGACTTGCCGTGTCGGTCACGAACCGAATTGTGACATCTTCGAAAGCTGGCTTGCCGCCCCAGTAGTGAGGGTTCGCCTTCAGCCGCACGAAAGCGTTGCGCTCGAACTTGTCGACCATATACGGGCCGGTTCCGATCGGCTTTGCCTCGAAGCCTTCCGGTCCGACCTTCTGATAGTAAGCCTTCGGAAGCACATAACCGGTCAGGAACGACATCCACTTGAAGTACGTTGGGTCAAACGTCACCACGTCGCCGGTGACCTTGTTGCCGTCGGTCTTGAAGTTTGTGACCGTCTTCCAGATCGACTGGATCGGGTTGCCTGTCTCGTCCTTACCGGCGCGGTCGAGCGACCAGGCAAGGTCCTCGGCGGTAAAGGGCGACCCGTCGTGCCAGGTCACCCCGTCACGCACGGTCATCATGACCTTCTTGCGGTCATCGCTCCAGCCCCACTGCGTGATCAGCCCCTTGTCGAGCGACAGGTCGGGCTTCTGCAGGATGATCTGGTCGAACACAGATTGATAGAGACCCTGGATGGTCGGGTTGACGGACGACGGACCGGCTGTCGGATCCCAGGAGGGAAGGTTCACGTTATAAGCGATCGTGAGGTCGCTTGACTGGGCTCGAACAAGGTTCGGCATACCTAGCGTCGCTGCACTGAGCGCACCTGCGCCGTAGCCGAGTACTTTTCGTCTGTTGATTAGCATCTTGGTTCCCCTGTCATTATTGCGTACCGAAGCAGCCTTCCGATATCGCGCCCTGTCTGATGAGACCGTGGCCAAGGCCATGCCACACGCTGCTTTTTCGGCAATCTTAGTTGTTCCAAGGGGTCGGACAATGCGGCTGGAAAACTTGGTCTTTGCGTTGAATGCAACAACCATCGGCCTCGTCGGGAGCGCTCCCGCTCACTTTCCGGCGAGTTTTTGGGCCAGCAGGAAGCCGGATCCGGCGCCAACACCTGCTCCCGGCCAGACGGACGCGCCGACCAGATGAAGATTGCGGAACGGGGTGCTGCCGTTGGCACGGCCTGCTGCAGGACGAAAAAGAAAGTTCTGCGCCAGATGGTGGCTACCGCCCAGCCCGTCGCCCCCGACTAGGTTGACATTCATTGCCTGCAGGTCGAGCGGCGAAAAGACCGCGCGCGCCTTTATGCTTTCCGTAAACCCAGGTGCGTGCTTTTCAATGATGGAAACGACGCGGTCCGCGTAAGCTTCCTTGGCCAAACGCCAGTCGCGCGAATCGATAGTGCCGGCTTCGTCGCCCTCTATGATCTTAGGAAGCATGCGCACCTGAATCCAAAGGATATGATTGCCTTCGGGAGCCCGGCCGGGGTCGATCGCGGTCGTCTGGCCGACCACGAGCACCGGCTCCGCCGGCATGATGCCGGCGACCGCCTGCTGGTAGACCCGCGCCATTTGGTCAAGCGAGGGTGCGATGTGCACGTAGGCAAAACGGCGAAGCTCCTCGCTGGCGCGCCAATTCGGGAGGTCCTTCGTCGCCAGATGGACCATCAGGGTGCTTGGCGCATGTCTGAATTTGCTCATGGCTTGGTCGAAGCCGGCATCGCCTGAACTGCCGCCGAGCAATCCAAGCAGCGCGGAAGGCGTGACGCCGGCGATGACGACCTTGGAGGCGATCACCTGTTCGCCGGATGCAAGCACAACGCCGGTCGCGCGATTGCCGTTGGTGCTGATCGTCGCGACATCGGCATTGGTATGGATGACGCCTCCCGTCGAGGTGATCAGCGTTTCCATCGCCTTGATCATCGTGTCGGCGCCGCCTTTGCCCAACACCAATCCAAAAGCCTGGCTGGCCATGGATTCCAGATAAGGGAAAATCGCTCCACCCGGAATGTCTGGAGCAAAATCCAGATGCATGCCCCAGGCGGCCATGGTCGCGCGCACTTCCGGGCTTTCGAAGGTTTGATCCAGCCACTCACGAGAGGAGGAGAGCAGGAACCGCAACATCTCGAGCGAACCTCGCACTCCCTTGGCGCGCCAAATTGCCCACGCCGTTGCCGTCAGCCCGCAGGCCGTCATTGGCGATCCAAGCAGGCGTAGGAGCGGCCCAGAGTCTTTCACAAACCGCTCGGCGAGCCAGCGCCATTGTTCGGCATCGCGGTGCGAGAGATTTGCGAGCCGTGATAGATTCCGGTCTAGGTCGCTGCTGACGCCGAACCACTTGTCATTCGGGAAAACGCTGGCGAAGCAATCCTTTGCCGGCGCAAAGTCAAGACCTGCCACGGTGAGCTTCTCCTGATAGGCGCGGTGAAAGGCAGAACCGGCGAAAAGGTTCAGGTTCATCGCGCCGAGATCGTGCCGATAGCCCGGAAGTGTGAGTTCCTCGGTCCGCACCGCGCCGCCGCAGACTGCGTTGCGCTCGAACACCCCAACCTTCCAGCCGCGTTGCGCGAGATGCGCCGCACAGGCCAGCGCGTTGTGGCCGCCGCCTACGAGGATTGCGTCAAAGCTCGTCATTCCTGTCCTCCTTGCGGCAAACGCACATTGCCCATCCCTCTCACGGCCAACTTTGGCTCGTTGATCGCGAGTTTCACCGCGTTGATTGGAACGCCTGCCGCAAAGGCGTCCTTCGACGCAAATCTTGGGAAGGTCCCGTTCAGGACAGCCGAGATGCGGAGTCGCTAGCCGGCCCAGTCGGTGATCCTGGCGACAAGGTCGGCATAAACGCATTCGGCATCTAGCCGGATCGAGACGTCGTGATCTTCCCAACGACGGCAGGCCGTTAGGCCCGCAAAGTATTCCGCCGGTCGTCGAACCCATGAACACGCATTGGCAGATTTTCTGACGCTGCGGACGGCCATCCGCTGATCCCGGCCTTCGCTGCCCTTAAGTCGATATCGGGCTGTCCAATATTAGTCGATGAATCCGGTCGGCGGCACATCATGAACTCCGAGACGCGGCTGACGCCTGAGCCTGCGCTGTCCCGAAGTTGACCGCCATCTTGTCCGATTGCGCCTCGATCATTCTCCGCCGTTTTCGAGGAGATATGCGTTCACCGTGTCTTCCGTGCGTCGGTTGTGGGCATGAAGAAGATCCAGCGTTTTCGTGAGGTCTCGGTCCAAGGCTGCCTTCATGATGGCTTCATGCTCCATCATGCCGTCACGGATCGTTCCCTCCAGGGTTACCGAAAGCGCGATGTAGCGTTCGATATGGTCGAACACAGAAGCCGTAAGCTGCAGCAACGTTGGCGATCCGCATCCGGAAACGAGGGCGCTGTGGAATGACCGGTGTGCTGCGCTCCACTCACCCTCCATGGTCGTTTCGGAGGCCTTGCGCAGGCTGGCGAGGCGATGAAACGCGCCCACCAGCTTGACCTCCCATTCGATCGATCCGTGTTCAAGCGCCCAAGTCACGGCGGTCACGTCGAGGGCCGTGCGGACGCGCGCGACATCGTCAAAATGAGCCTTAGATAGGGGCGCCACGCGAAATCCCCTGTTGGCCTCGAATACCACCAAGCCTTCAGCAACGAGCTGCATCAAAGCTTCCCGAAGCGGACTCGCTCCGAAGCCAAAACGTGCCTTTAGTTCATCGAGTACCAGCCGCGAACCAGGCTTCAACACACAGCGTATTATGTTGCCGCGCAACAAATCGACCAGTTGGTCGGACCCAAGATCGTCTCTAAACGCCATGGGCACCGACTTCATTGTTGCGGGCTTTCGTGCTGTTCAATCGCGCAGACCGCTGATCCACTGCCACCAACGGCAGCCGTACGCTTGCGCACAACAGCGCTCCCGACGTGGGATGAGATGAGGTCGTAAAGTTCGCTCGGGGAATAATGCGAGCACTGGACGACAATTCCATTGCTGGCAAGGGCATCCTGAAGCGCGGACGACAGTGCATGCAGCGCACAGCCGCCGCCCTCCCCCATGCCCTTGGCGCCGTTGTACGTGAATGGTGAGGGCGACTCCATGTTGCCCAGCTTGACCCGCGGCATGTTCATGATGGTGATAGGCGTATAATCGCTGAAAGTGGCCGTAAGCAGGTTGCCGTTTTCATCGTAGCGCAAGCTTTCCATCAGCGCCGCCCCAATGCCGTGGGCGATGGCGCCGTTGACCTGCCCCCTCACGATCGTATGGTTTATCACTCGTCCGCAATCGTCCATCGCCGCATAGTCCAGGATACGCACGGCCGACGTCAATTCGTCAATCTCGACGACCACGATATGCAGCTGGGCGGCATAGGTCAGCGTCAGGTTGCCGTATTTTCGATCCAGGTCAGGGATCTCGAAGGGCGGACGGTAGACGTGCTTGCAGGCGAGCGTGAGGTGCCCTGCTTCCTTCGGCAGCGTACCGCCTTCCAGGTAGAGGCGCGCCCACAATTGCCCGAATGTGAGCGCGGTCGACCCGTCTTCTGTCATCACCACCGGCTGGCCGTCGATGGTCCCGACCTTAAGTCCGGCGGCATCATTGCCCGTCACGATCGAAGCAAGCTCGACCAGTTCGGCCCTCAGCTTGTCCACCGCGCCATGCACGGCCGACAGCGAGCTGACCACGAACTGGCTCGCATAGGTGCCCGAAAAAGGCGTGTGAACGTCGCGCTGCGTGTCAAATCCGCTTTCGACATGAACGAATTCGAGTGGGATGCCCAGTTCGGCGGCCACCACCTGCGCCGCCACCGTTTCGTGGCTTTGGCCTTGCGGCACCGACCCCATCGCCACGTTCACCATACCCCCACCGTCAATTCGGACCCCTGCTCCTTCTGAATTGCCCGAGAAGGGCGAATAGGGCGTGATGATCTTGGACTGGCCGAAATTGTTGGTGCCGGAATCGAGCGTCGTCCCGATACCGATGCCGATCAGCTTGCCCTCGGCGCGCATCGTCTTCTGCTTCGCACGCCATTCGTCCCATCCGACAAGCGCCTTGGCGGATTCCAGCATTTTCCCATAGTCGCCGCTGTCGTAGACGCAGCCGTTGGGCGTCGTCCAAGGCATTTCAGGAACGTAATTGCGCCGACGAATCTCATCGGCAGGGATACCGAGCTGATGACCGCAGATGTCCACCACGCGCTCAAGGAACCAGATATGCTGCATGCGCGAGTAACCGCGATTGGAGCCGGTGGG
The DNA here is from genome assembly GCF_059180695.1 of Mesorhizobium sp. U510. Lineage (NCBI taxonomy): Bacteria > Pseudomonadati > Pseudomonadota > Alphaproteobacteria > Hyphomicrobiales > Phyllobacteriaceae > Mesorhizobium > Mesorhizobium sp. U510. The sequence continues at coordinate 23,953 of NZ_CP180531.1, read as the reverse complement.
ACATTTGTTGGTGGACACCTGGCTGAAATCGATGCGCAGGTTCTGGAGTCGATAGTTGCCTGGCGCGACCTGGGACCAGATCACGCCGCCCAACGGCTCATAGCGCGGATAGGCACCACCGTCGTCTATATGCGTCGAGTCGATAGCAAGGATGACGCCGTTTTCGTCGAGCGCAACGCGTGTGTTCAGAAAAGTACGGTCGCTGCCATGTGAGCTGCTGACGAGATGCTCGCTGCGTGTCTCCGCCCACTTCACCGACCGACCGCCAACCTTGCGCGAGGCGATCGCCGCTAAGGTCATGTAAGTGAAGATGCCCTGCCTAACACCGAAGGCCCCGCCGATATCGCGCGTCCTGATACGGATCTTCTCGGGCGGCAGCCCCAGGACAGGTGCAATGTATTGCTGCGTGATTCCGGGTTGCATCAGGCCGGTCAGAAAATCGACGCCGTCATCCCGATCCCAGCGGGCAATCACGCCGCAGCATTCGAGCGGCGTGCTCGAGAAACGATGGAAATACAGCTTGTCAATCTCGACGACGTGGGCCGCTGAAGCAAACGCTCCATCGACGTCACCCCAGTCGAATTTCCCACCCCAGACCAGATTCGTACCGGATTCCTTATGTATCACCACATTGTCGGCAATCGCATCTTCGACGTCGATGACCACTGGCAGTGGCTCGTATTCGATATGCACCAACTCGCCTGCATCGACCCCAATTTCGGGTGAGCGCGCGACGATGCAAACCACGGGCTCGCCTTGGAATCTCACCTTTTCGACAGCAATGCCATAGTCGATGATCGGCCCAAGCGGACCTTGCGAAAACTCCTGGTACGGGACCGTCAGCGCCTTGACGTCTTCGCCCGTGAAGGCGGTAACCACACCTTCCACAGCTAGCGCAGCCGAAAGGTCAATCGAAATAATATTCGCGTGCGCGTAAGGTGATCGTACAAAAACAAGATGAAGATGACTTACCGAATGATCATCGTCAACGAAGCGTCCAGTGCCCCTGACCAGCCGTGCATCTTCGCGCCGCTCAAAACTATTCATCAACTACACCATTGCCTTGCCAATTCGGACCATGCCGAAGCCATTTGGGGATCGAGGCCAAGGTCGACGATATCAGCGTGTCATAGCAAATTATGTGAGTCAACCACGATCTGAGCTGTTTTCTCCAATTTTATAAATCATCGATGGTTTTCCATATTGACGTTAAAATGAGGAAGTGGTCCTGTGCGCGAAAGTGCAAGCTGGAGTATCGGCATGACCGAGTCAGAATTACCTGTCATCGTTGTCGGCGGCGGGCCGGTCGGGCTGCTGACGGCGCTTGGGCTGCGCCATTACGGCGTTCCCGTGCGCGTATTCGAAGCTAGCGCAGGTCCCTCGACCATGACGAAGGCTGGAACGATCCTGCCTCGGACACTCGAAATCATGCGGCGCTATGGGGCCGTGAACAATATCGTCGGCGCAGCCATCCGCGTCGAGGAGATAGGCGAGCTCAAGCGCAGCACCGGCGAGTTGACCTTGTCCCTGCGAACGGGACTAGTCGATGCCGAAACCCGCTTTCCATTCTTCGCAAACCTGCCACAGCACCAATTGGAACCGCTGCTGACAAAGACGCTGACCGAGCGGGCGGGCCCGCAGGTTATCTCATACGACCACAAACTGATCGAGTATCGGCAGGATGCTGACGGCGTGGTTGCGACCTTCCAAACCGAGGCAGGTTTGGTCGAGGTCAGGAGCGCTTATCTCCTGGCCTGCGACGGTGGGCGCAGCACGGCACGGGCACAAATGGGCGTAGAGGTCGAAGGCACATCCCTCGATCTGCGATATACGCTCATTGACCTCGACCTCGACCTCGATGTCTCCAATCCAAGGGACTACCCCTATCTCACCTATTTCTCCGATCCGAAGGAGTGGATGATCCTTGTGCGCCAGCCACATGGTTGGCGCTTCATCTTTCCGGCAGCACAGGAGGCGCCCCAGCCGACGCCCGAGGATCTGAAGGCACGTGTCGTCCAGTTCATCGGCAACGTCGACAGAGCGGTCATTCTGGAAAGCGCAAATTACCGTGTGCATCATCGGGTCGCGACGAGCTGGCGCGACGGTCGGGTCTTCCTGATGGGTGATGCCGCCCACCTGCTGACGCCGATGTGGGCACTCGGCCTGAACACTGGCGCCACCGACGCGCACAACCTGCCTTGGCGCCTCGCCTGGGTACACAAGGGTCTTGCGCCTGAGTCGCTGCTCGACGGCTACGAGCAGGAGCAGAAGACTATCGCCGTCAAGGGCGCTGGCGAAATGGCGGAAGCGGCGCGGCATCTTATGGATGCCAGGGGCGATGCCACTGACGTGATGTCCGGCTCGGACTGGGCCAATGTATATACGCGTTCATTGCTTGGCATGCGCCTCGACGTCAACGGCACCGGCTCGTGGTCGATGGCCTGCACCGAGCTTGCCCCCGCATGCATCGGCGAGCGGCTCCCCGACTTCCGCCTGCAGGGTCCGGACGGCCAATCGATGCGGGCGCATGATCTGATCGATGGGAACTTCCTCGCGCTCCATTTCTGCGATGCCCGCCGCCGGCTGGACATGCCCGCCGATGATGGTGAGCGCCTTCGCCATTTCGCGGTTTCGCGTTGGGACATCCCCGCGTCAGACCCTCTGCGCGCCCGCATGCTGCTTGATATCGGCGACGCATTCCGCGCGCGGCTGGGGGTTGGAGACGGGTCCGTGGTGCTCGTCCGGCCGGACGACCATATCGTCCTGATCTGCAGCGAGGGTACCTTTCGCGACGAAGCAGCGAACGCCATGCCCGCCCGCCCGCTGCAGAAGGATTAGGAAAGCATGGCTATCGTACTGGACACGCATACCCATCTCGTACCGGTGCAATCGCGCCATCTCTCGGGCGTGCGAGGCATCGAATGGGATGCGGCGACCGAAAAACTGCTGATCGACGGCAAGACGATCGGCATGAAGCAGCTTTTCCAGCCCTCGGCGCTCATCGACTGGATGGACCGGTTCTCCGTTGGCCATGCCTGGGTCTCGCCGCCGCCGCCGTTGTACAGGCCGCATCTGGACGCTGGAGCGGCCGGCGAATGGGCGCGCGCTCTGACGGCAGGCCTTGACGAAATCGTCGAGCCCTTGGGGAACCGGCTCTTATCGGTCTGTTTCCTACCGATCGAGCATCCGTGCGAGGCCGAGCGTATCGCAGCCGAGAGGTTGGCGGCTGGCAACAAGCTCTTCACTGCCTCGACGGGCGGCCCGGGCGTCTTCCTCTCCCAGGCCGAGTATGACGGTTTGTGGCGCGTCCTGTCAGACGGTGGCGCGCTGCTCTTCCTCCATCCCGGCGAGAGTCACGACCAGCGGCTGGAACCCTTCTACCTTACCAACCTGCTCGGCAACCCGCAGGAAACCGGCATCGCGGTCGCCCACATGGTCTTTTCCGATGTGCTTTCGCGCTTCGATGGCATGACTGTGCTCTTGTCACATGGCGGCGGCACGGTGCCAGCGCTTGCAGGACGATGGGAGCAAGGCTTCCGCACCGACCGGCCTGGCCTCAATACGGGCATCGCCCCGCCGAGCGCTCAGTTGAAGCGCTTCCACGCCGACTGCGTAACCCACTCAAACGCCACGCTGAAAGCTGCCAGGGACGTGTTTGGGGGCGGCAACATTGTCTTCGGTTCAGACTGGCCCTTTCCGATGGGCCTGCTCGAACCGGACACGCAACTTGCTGGCAGCGATCCCGCCGAAATCTTCGGCTCGAACACCCAGAGATTGCTCGACGCTTTCCATTAGGCAAGGGGCTGCCCCCCCACGGCCGCAAGTCGCGCCTCCCCGTTACCGCCCGCACCGCAGCGAGCGACCGCTACGAAAGATCCAGCGTGGTCGACCGACCTCTGCCAGCGCTTTTGACCGTCGGCTTCCCGCGGGCGCCCTTCTGGGCAGCGCCTTCCGGTCCGAACAGCTGGGTCACGAGCTTGTGGAGCGTGCGCATGTGATGCTGGCGCAGCAACACGACCGCTTCCTCGGTATGCCGGTCGAGCGCGGCCTGCACCAAACCCTCATGCTCGGAGATGTCGTCGCGCGGCTGGTCGGTGATACCAACCGAAATGGCAATATAGCGCTCGACCTGGTCGAACAGCCCCGAGTGAAACGATTTTAGAAGTTCCGAGCCGCAGGCCGAGATCAGAGCGGAATGGAAGGCCCGGTGCGCAGTGCGCCAGTCGTCGGACGAACTTGCCGAAGGGACCGCCGTCTTCGAGAAGCGCTTGAGCCGATGCAAGGCGCCAACGAGTGAGGACTCCCACTCCACGCCGCCCTGGTCGATTGACCATCCCAGACAGAGGACCTCGATCTCGGTTCGAACGTTCATCACGTCCATCAGATGATCCTTGGAGATAGGCACGACTCGGAAACCCTTGTTGGGCCGCTCACCTGCGATCGCCCAGGTCCGCTTTAGCATCACAGTTGGGTAAAACGCGAGCAGGCAGCGGCGGCGTCGGATTTTATCCATGATTGCACCATTTACCGACGAAAGCAGCCTCGAAGACAGTCTCACTTCTGCCCAGAGGCAGCGTCGCGTGGAGAACATCTACGTGTGCGATGCGCCTGCCTGGTATTTGTGATTGCTGTACGGCTCGCAGCGAAGCCGCCCAGCTCCGCTTGGCGGATGATGGGACGGAGTTCTGGCACGTTTGCTGCGCCTAGACGGTGGGCCGCTCCGGTCGGCTGCGGTTCTTCATCTGCCGTTCCAATAGATCCAGCAATGCGATGGCGGCCGATGATAGGCGGCGGCCGACGCGTGTGACGATGTTCACTCGTCCGGTGTTCAATTCCGGATTCGAGATCGGCAGCGCAAGCAGTCGGCCCGCCTCGACATAGTCGGAAACGCAGCCAAGCGGCATGATGGTTGCGACCGTGCCCGCCGAGGTCACATCTGCTATGAACTGGACGGATGATGCGGTGATCCGCGTGTCCAGAAACAAGCCATGATTAGCCTCGAATTCGGACAGCACATCGCGAATGCGGAACCCACCTTCAGGCAGGATCAGGGGCTGATTGACGAGATCGCGAATGTCGATTTTGGACGCCGACGCCAGCGAATGGTGCGGCGCGACAATCAGATAGTTTGGCTCGGGGAAACTCGACCGCGACCAGACGCGCGGATCGATCGGTGCATCCATGACCACGCCGAAATGCGCCATGTCGTCGCGGACCAGCGATATGACGGCGCGCGAGGGGGCCGAGACGACATCGATGCGAACGCCGGGCAGCCTGGCCGTGTATTCAGCCACCGCCCGCGCGACAACCACACGCATCAGCCCGGTGCCAACGGCAATCCTCAAATGACCGGTGCGCAGTCCCTTGAGGTCGTCGAGGTCTGTGACCAAGGCTTCCTGCTGCGCCAGGCGGTCGCGGTAATATTCGATCAGGCGCTCACCGGCTGGGGTCAGGAGCACGCGATGCCGGTTCTTCTCGATCAGTTCGATGCCAATTTCCTTCTCCAGCGCGGTGATCTGCCGGCTGATGGAGGACGGTGCCATGTCGAGGAAATCGCTTGCCGCCCGCATCGTGCCGAGGCGCACGGATTCGTAGAGATATCTCAGCCTTTCGGCCGGAAAGTCGCGGTAGGTGCCCGATGGCGTCATTTAGGTTCCGTTCGCACGGCCGCATATCGGCCAACGTAGTCGCCCTCCTTCACGCTGCAACGGCTCGCGTGATGGCGTTAGCACCGTCATTGACACCTTGGCACCCCGTCTTTCGGCAATGCCTGAGAGCAACGCGTGGATATCGCTGGGCGAGTAATGCGACTGGTCGAGCCGCATCCCGGTGGTCGCCACAGCATCCTGTAGAGCAGACGAGATCGCGAAGATCGGACCGCCACCGCCTTCGCCCATGCCTTTGGCGCCGTTGTAGGTGAAGGGCGACGGCAATTCACGGTTGCCGTAGTGTAGGTTGGGCATGTTCATGATCGTCAGGGGGCAGTAGTCGCTGAAGGTGGCGGTCAGAAGGTTGCCGGCCTCGTCATATTTCAAGCACTCCATTAGCGCGGCGCCAAAGCCATGAGCGGCCGCGCCGATCACCTGGCCCTTGACGATCTGATGGTTGATGACCTTGCCGCAGTCGTCAACGATCGAATAGTCGTGGACATGAATGTTGTAGGTGAGCGGATCCAGTTCGATCACGGCGACATGCACCTGCGCAGCGTAGGTGAGCGTCAGGTTACCGAACTTCTTCTCGATGTCCGGCACCTGGAACGGTGCGCGATAGACATGGCGGCAATTCAGCGAGACATCCATAAGCTCAGGTGGGAGCTCGGCGCTCTGGGCATTGACGAGGTTCGAGATCCGCGCCAGCGAAACCGACTGGCCGTCGGGCGCGGCCACCGAGGCGACGCCATCGAAAGTCCCTACCCTCAGCGTTTCGGCAGGCTGGCCTAGGAAATAACTGCCGGCTCGCAGCAATTCCTGCCTCAACTTCTCCACGGCGCCATGGATGGCGCCGAGGCTCGTCACCGCGAATTGCGAGGCATAGGTACCCGAATGGTTGTTGTGCGACATGCGCTCTGAATCGAAGCCGATGGCGACCAGAACCAGATCGGAGGATATACCCAACTCCTGACCGACAACCTGCGCGGCGATCGTCTCGTGGCTCTGCCCCTGCGGCACTGAGCCGACGGAGACGGTGACTGTGCCGTCCACGCCCAGGCGCACATTGGCCACCTCCGAATTGCCGGAGAGCGGCGAGTTCGGATTGACGATGCGCGACTGGCCGAAATTGTTGGTGCCGGAATCCAGCGCCGTGCCGATCCCGATGCCGACGATGCGGCCCTCGGCGCGCCAGGCGTCGCGCTTGGCGATCCAATCGTCCCAGCCGATCAGATCCTTCGCCATGTCCAGCATGGCGCAGTAGTCGCCGGAATCGTAGACGCAGCCGTTGGGCGTGGTCCATGGCATTTCGGGGACATAGTTGCGCTTGCGCATGACATCGGGCGCGATGCCCATTTCATGGGCGCAGATGTCAATCACCCGCTCGAGGAACCAGACATTCTGCATTCGCGAAAAGCCGCGGTTGGGTCCCACGGGGCATTTGTTGGTCATTGCCTGGCGAAAATCGATACGCAGGTTCTGCAATCGGTAAGAGGCCGGGGCGACCTGGCTCCAGATGACCGCACCGAGTGGCTCGTAGCGTGGATAGGCGCCGCAATCGTCGACATGCCGCGCGTCCACGGCAGTGATCTCGCCATCGGCCGTGAGCGCGACACGGATGTCCAGGAAGGTGCGCTCGTTGCCATGTGCGCTGCCTTGTAGATGCTCGCGCCTCTCCTCGATCCACTTCACTGGGCGATAGCCCACCTTGCGCGAGCACAGCGCCGCGATCATCAGATAAGGATAGAGGTTCTGCTTGATGCCGAAGCCCCCGCCGATGTCTTGCGTGCGTATGCGTAGCTGCTCGGGCGAGATCCGCAGCGCGGGTGCGATAAACTTCATCGCCACGCCCGGCTGGATCAGGTTGCACAGCATGTCCACCCGCCCCGTCGGCTCCCAGGTGACGAGACCTGCAAATCCCTCGAGCGGCGTGCTCGAGAAACGGTGGAACTTCAGCCGGTCGATCTCGACGACGACATCGGCGCTGTCAAAGGCGCCGTCCACATCCCCCCAGTCGAACAGCGAGCCCCAGGTTTGATTGGTCCCCGATTCATCGTGCAGAATTGGCGCATCGACCCCCAGCGAGGCAACTGCATCAACGACGACCGGCAAGGGGTCGTAGTCGACGCGCACGAGTTCAACGCCGTCACTGGCGATGGCGGCGCTTGTTGCCACGACAGCTGCGACGGGCTCCCCTTGAAAGCGCACCCGTTCGGTTGCCATGCAATAGTCGCTGATACGGCTGGTCGGCTCCGGTGCCATCTGTGGGAAGCGGTTGGTTAGCTCGCGTACTTCCGCGCCCGTTAGGACGCAGACCACCCCCGGGAGAGACTCGGCGCGGCGGGTGTCCATGCCCAATATACGCGCATGCGCATAGGGAGAGCGCACCAGCTTGCAATGAAGCGCGCGTGATCCTTCGTCGTCGACGAAGCGGCCGCGCCCGTGGATCAAGCGGCCGTCCTCGCGCCGCACGATAGGCTTGTCGTTGCTCATGATGACAGATCCTCGTTCGGGCTTTTCGCCCTTGCGGCGCCGAACAGCCCCTTCATCGAGGAGACCGAGCGCTTCATCAGGCTCGGGGAGGCAGCCGGCTCGAGCTGCACGACGCCGAGCTCCTTTTGCACCGCCACGACCAGTGATTTGACCTGACGTCTCGCCAGCGGCAGCAGGATGCCCTGTGCCAGGGACGCGAGCGTGCCGCTGACGGTGCCTTCGCTGGTCCAGTTCACGCGCGAGCCAGCCTCGATTGGCTCGATGGCGAAGGTCATGCGCGCATCGATCATGCCCAGCGCATGGCGCCCATTGATTGTATAGACCACGCGTTCGTTCGGCACTGACTCGATACGGCGCGCCGCGACGTCGGCACGCCCCCGGATCTGTGGGACGCCCACTTCGAGGAGCACGCCGAAGCCGTCGCCTTCGACCGAATGCAGTTCCTTGAAATAGGGAAGGATCGGAGCAAAAGTCCGCGGCTCGGTGATGAAGGCGAAGGTTTCCGCAGGCGACGCAGTCACCTCGAAATTGCCGTCCATGTCTACTTTCATTGTGCGGTTTCCTTGAGCTTGACGGCGGCGGCCTTAACCGCCGCGATGATCGGGAGATAACCGGTGCAGCGGCAGGTATTGCCGCTAAAGGCTTTGCGGATGGCGGCCTCGTCGGGATCGGCATTGACGCTGAGCAGCGCCAGTGCCGACATCAGGAAGCCGGGCGTGCAGAAGCCGCACTGCAACGCATGATTTTCCGCAAAGGATTGCTGCAGGATATGCAGGCCTTCAGGCGTTTCCAGCCCCTCAACTGTGGTGACTTCGGCGCCATCGGCCTGCAGCGCGAGCACCGTGCAGGACTTGGCCGAGCGCCCGTCGACGACCACCGTACAGGCACCGCAATAGCTAGTATCGCAGCCCACATGCGTGCCGGTCAGGCCGGCGTTCTCGCGGATTAGCTCTACCAGGAGGGTCCGCGGCTCGACTTCAAATTGCAGTTGGTGGCCGTTCAGCTTCAGGGCCACACGCATGGTCGGATACTCAGCCATAATATTGATGCGTCTCCACTGCCGGGCGCCCGAGACGGCGTGCCTCGATGATGCCAAATGCGCGTTTAACCAGGCCGCGCGCGAGTTCCCGTTTGTAATCCTCCGTACCCTTTGCGTCGGCGAAGGGCTCGACGAAGATCGATGCGGCTTCAGCTACATCTTCGACCAAGTTCTCGGTGGCCTGTCTGCCGGCCGCGATGTCGTTTCCCTCGTCGAAGGCGAGCGCGGTCAGGCCGAGGCAACCGAAGCCCATGCGCAAGCTGGCGATCCGTTCGCCATCATAGGCGATCTGCATGGCACAGCTCGCCGTCGGATAGGCCGGCGCGCAACGCTTGAAGGCGACGAATGTGCCATAGCCCTCCAGCGCCTGGCGGGCTATGGCGACGCGTGCGATCAGTTCGCCGGGCTCCAGGGCCGGTGTGTAAGCGTCCTCCAGCAGTTCGCGCACGCTTTGGACGCGCCGGCTGTCGGGGCCTTCGCATAAAACCTGTGCATCGAGCGCAACCAGCAACGCCGGCCAACAGCTGCACGGATCAGCCTCGGCTAGTGATCCGCCGATCGTGCCCATGTTGCGAACCTGCGTGTCGGCGATGCCCTGTCCGCAGTCGCGCAGAATGCTGAAGCGTTCAGCAACGTCCGAGCCTGCAATGTCCACATGGGTCGCCAGGGCACCGATCTCGACGGCGTCGTCGCCGAGTGCGATGTCGCGCGCGCCGGAAATTCCGCGCAGGTCGACGAGCAGAGCCGGCTTCAGCAGACGCAGCTTCATCATTGGAATCAGGGTTTGCCCACCAGCAATCGCCTTGGCGTTCGGGTCGGCCGCCAGAACCGCGGAAGCTTCCGAGAAGCTCCCCACCCTCATGAAATTGAATGGCGCGGGATACATGGATTTCCTTTCGGAACAAGCCTCTGGAAAGCTAGAGCGCGTGGAGCGCAGGATTCTGGAACCGGCCAAGGCGAAGCTGTCATATCCGCAGTCGTCGCCATCAAGATCAAACCGACACCTCGGTTGTATCCCGGGTGGTCGCTATCGGCGGACCGGGAATGAGCGATGGGTCGTCTGGCAATTCCAGCGTGGAGATTTCCTCGTCGCTATAGGCGAGCAGGGACGCGAAATGCCTGTCCTGGTCTTCCCTGAACAAATCTCCGACGACGCCCCGCACCAAGCGCGGGATGCCGTAGCGCATGCCGCTGATGGAGGCCGCCGACAACCCCATGCTGAGGGTCGCGCCATAGCTGAAATTATGAATGCGACGCAGATAAGGTGCCGCTCCGGGCCTGCGTTCCTGAAACTCAAAGCCCGCGCCCAGATAAGGTGCTCGACCCAGGTAGGCGTCTGCCTCATCCGCGGGCGGCGTGAAGACGTCGTTCCAGGTGGCGATCTCATTGGCGATGCCGGCAAGCTCCGGACGTAGATGCAACGCATGGGATATTCCGGTTCCAGCGATCAGGAAATCGAAGTGCATCCGCCCTTTGGGGGTGTCGACGACGATCTCATCACCATCCATGGCCACGGCAGTCCAGGCTGCGCCGGTGTGCAGTGAGAAGTTCGCATGGCGTTTACAGCGCCAGAACGTGTCCTGAGGCGGCGGCTGGCTCACCGAAGTGACCTGACGCAGGAAGCGCCAGCGGGCCAGGTCGGGAAGCGACGCGAAGTGACCGAGAAAACCCGGGGTCTCCATCCATTTATGGACATTGACGCGTGGAAAGCTCTCCTTGCGAAGGCAGAGCGATACCTGTGCAGCCCCCTCTTCAAGCGCCATCGCCGCATTGTCGAATGCCGACGCACCGTTTCCCAGGACCCCGACACGGCGCCTGGTAAGAGCATCGAAATCGATTGCATCAGCAGTGTGGGCGTAGCGATCGCGCGGCAGCGCTTCGCGCACCACCGATGGAACTTCCCATCGGCCGCTGCCGTCGAGACCCGTACAAAGGATGAGCTTGCGAGCCAGATATTCGGTACCGTCCGCAGTCCGCAGAGAGAGCCCTGCCGCAGGCGCGGGCGCGATGTCGATTATGCGACTTTCGTTGCGCACCGGAATGCCCAGCACGCGCCGGTACCAGATCAGATAATCCTGCCACATACCTCGCGGAATCTTTGTGAGTTCGTCCCAGGCTGACCTGCCCCACTGCGCTTCGAACCAGGCGCGCGGCGACAGCGACGGATTGCCAAAGTCCAACCCACTAAGCATCTTCGGCGTTCGCAGCGTGATCATCCGTGCGAACGTTGTCCAGGGGCCCTCCTCCCCCTCGCGAGCCGCATCAAGCACGATGATATTCGTCACCTGCTCGCGCATAAGCCCATAGGCAGCCGCAAGCCCGCTCTGCCCGGCTCCGACGATCACGACGTCATAGAGATGCCCCCTCGGCGAAGTCGTCTCGGGCATCCACGGCCGGTTCGGGAAGTCTATGAAGGCATTCTGGCGCTTGACCAGGCTTTCGAGCTCCACCAAACTCATACGATGCGCCCCCAAGCCAAGCTGCCCCTCGCGCCATTTGTCGAAAAGACGATCAGCACTATCGCGTCGAGATCATAAACGGATGGCTGTCTCATCGGCCTCTCAGGTGATCCGCAGTCGCTTCGGCGCGCTGCTATCGCTCTCTAGAAGCAGAAATTAACGCGACCACCATGCGCTCAGCGATAGCATTGCGCGCACGACTTGTTGCGTCTCGTGGCTTGATGGATGCAGTCGTCCAGCATCGGCGCATCCGGTGAAGGCCGAGGGCGTACTGCGCTATCCAGTGCGCGCCGACTACCCGGTCTCATGGAGTTCGCATCTGGACGTGGCCGAGGTCGCCGAACGGCTCCTTACCGACACATCAGTGACCGGTGTCGTTGGCGTGGGCCAACTGCCCGGTCTCAGGGGCGCGGATCTCGCCGCAGGATTCTCGGAGCAATTCGGCCGCACCATCAGTTTCGACGCCCTGACGCCGGAAGCGTTCGGCAAACTGATCGAGCCAATGTTCGGCCCCGCCGCCGCCAATGTAGTTGGCTTTTACCAGGCACTTTCGCAGGTTCCGGACAATGTGATCGCCGAAGTCACCAGCGCACAGCGCCTGCTTGGGCTCACCCACGTAGCGTCAAGGACTGGCTACCCGACATGCTGGTCCGATAGGATCTCGTTGCCCGCAGGTCAGACGACTGTAATCACTGCTTCTGTCGACTTGCGGGCGTCGCTTCTAGAGGCCGCCGACTATGTAATTACCAAGCATTCAAAATAAGCCACGCACTTCTTCAGGAGGGATGTGGGGCCATCCCCGGGTAGCAGTGGTTGCCGAACAAGCGAAGGTGGCTGACCGCCTAATCGCGCATCTGGGATCCAAAATGTGCGCGATGCTGGCCGGGGCTGGTGCCAAACGATTTGCCAAACCGCCGCAAGAAAGTTGCCTCATTCCCAAAACCACATCGGGCGGCGATATCTTTCATGGGATGATCGGTATTGAGAAGCAAATGGCGCGCCGCCTCCAGGCGCAGCGCTTCAACCACCTTGCTCGGTGTGCGTCTCGTATGACTGCGATAGTGCCGCAGGAAACTGCGCTCGCTCATGTTCATACGGGTTGCGAGCACAGGGATCGACAAGTCTTCAGCAAGATTGGCACTCATCCAGGCATGAAGGTCGGAGAAACGACCGCTCTCGGATTGCAATGTGAGGGGAACACTGAATTGCGCCTGGTCGCCCGGTCGCTTCAAAAACATCACAAGGTTGCGGGCAATTTCGAGCGCCACAGCTTGTCCAAGATCCTGTTCGACCATCGCAAGCGCGAGGTCTATTCCCGCGGTCACGCCGGCAGATGTCCAGATATGACCGTCATTGACAAAGATGGGGCCACGTTTGACGATCACCTTGGGAAAACGGCGCTCAAGGTCGTCATAGGACTGCCAGTGTGTCGTTGCCCGGCGCCCATCAAGCAGCCCAGCAGCAGCCAATGCAAAGGCTCCGGTGCATACTGACGCGAGCCTGCTCGCCTTTTTGGCATGCACCTCGAAAATCGACTTGAACCGGTCACCCTCGCATAAGGCATGAATGCCCGGTCCACCCGGCACAATCAATGTATGCGGCGGCGCCGTATCCTCGCTCAAGAGGTTGGCATGAATGGAAATGCCTGCGGGCATCTCCACAGGACCAGCAGCCGTGACGACAGAGACATCATAAGGCTGATGAGGTCCATCGACGATGAGATTTGCGGTGAGGAACACGTCGAGCGGCCCGGAAATATCCAGAAAACTCATCCTGGAGAAAGCAATGAGTTGCACCGATTTCGTTGGCTGCATGAGTGGACCTTTGTTCCGCGATGGCCTCCCCACGAGCATCAGTACCGATTTTGGCGTAAATCGTCAATTTATTGTCGTTTACGCCAAACGGCGTGGGACTAAGCTGCGGACCGCAAAAGGATGTTTGAGGATTGGAGTCCAAAGTGAACGAGATTGCAGATCGCCCCATCAAGGTGGGCGTGCTTATCGAACCTGGGGTTTTATTGATGGACGTGGTTGGGGTCCAATCGGTTTTAGGATTCTCATCAGGTGTGGAGCTTTACCATGTGGGAAAGACCAAGGAGTTGATCCAAGCATGGGGTGACCTCCCGCTGGCCGCAACGACAACATATGCAGAGTGCCCGCAGTTGGACGTTCTTGTGGCGGGAGCCATGGCACCGCAGGTATATTCAGATCCGCAAACCATTGCCTTCGTTCAAGAGCAGGCCATGCACGAGCCCTACTTTATCGGGATTTGCGCTGGCGCCCTGCTATTTGGCGCGGCTGGTTTGCTGCAAGGCAAGCGCGCAACAACCAATCTTCAATGTATCGATCGCTTGGCTGAGTTCGGCTGCGACGTCGTCCAGGGCGGTTCCGTGGTTGAAGACGGCAAGCTGTTTACAGCTGGTCCCGCGACTGGCGGCTTTGAGGCAGCCCTTCTCGTTTTGTCTCGCCTTCGTGGTGAACATGCCGCCAAGTTGCAGGAACTGAACGTCGAATACCACCCTAAGGCAATTTTCGGTGTCGGCACGGCCGAATTGGCGGGGCCGGAGCTTACGGAAGAAGTCAAAGCCTTCGGCAAGGGCTTCTTCTCGCAATGCGTGAACGAGGCAGTTTCGAAATATCAGCCACGGCCAGGCTCCAGTCAGTCTGTTGCGATGTAAGGACGCGAGGACTTTCGTCGAGCTCTAGCGCAATACTGCTACAGCTTGACGGGGTCACCTATCGCTTCCGTCGTGGTTACGACTAAATCGACCACAAACCCAGCAGAAGAGAGACAAACCATTGGCAAATGCAAAAACGGAACAGACTCGAGCATTCGAGTTCATCAATCCTGCCGGCCTCTATGACCCGTCGGCTAATGGCTATTCCCATGTTGCCAGGCTCGGCATGGGTGCCCGCATCGCATTTATAGCTGGGCAAGGCGGTGAAACGCCGGACGGGTCACTTTCACCTGACTTCCGTCTTCAAGTACGGCAAGCCCTCGAGAATCTTGCGGTCGCTGCGGCCGCAGTCGACGCCAATCTGCAGAGCGTCGTCAAACAAACGATGCTGGTCGTCGATCATGATGAGAAGAAGCTTCACATTCTCGGCGAGGAGTTCGCGCGTGCTTATGGTCCAGGCCTGATGCCGACGGCCACGCTAATCCCGGTTCCGCGCTTGGCCCTCGACGGTATGCTTTTCGAGGTGGAAGCGATCGTGGCGATTTCAGCAGACTAGCTGTGAATGGCCGAGCGGCTAATGGGTGGTTTTGAGCCGACTGCCACGTGTAGGCATGCTTCGTGGGGCGCAAGCATCCAACGAATGCGCACAAAGCAATGGTCGACCAGCTATCGGCACCCGCCCGAGCTGACGGGCGCGAAATTTCAATCATTGGAAAGGACGGACCATGAGTAAGCGGTGTCCCGGTCGCACCTTGAGCAAAATGCTTTATGCAGTTGAAGGCTGCCGCCATGACGGGGACGGCAGCTTTGCACCACAAGGGGACGTTGCGCCCTTCGTCGTTTCGTCTATGGTCCCTGGCAATCATTTAAGCAGAAGAAAATGTAGGAGTAATGTTCGTGGAGCATTGCACGCACGATTTCAAATTCGAGAATTTATCTCGGGAAGAGTTGCTTGGTCGCCTGGAAGTTGGCGATATTTTTCAAGCCGTCAGTGAAAACGGGGCTGTCGCAGTATGCCTTGTTCTTGGTGTCGACGAGACGGTCGTGATTTCGCGAAGGATAACCACCCAGGATTATTGCAAATTTGACCGGAGAAGTGGGAGATCGGTTCTTGGTGGCAATTTTTTCTCGGGAACAATAACGTCCGTGGAACCGCTGCCGCCAGAGGTTCGCAACACCTTTCTGGAAATGGACCGGCAATACCGGTTGGGGCATCGCGACGAAGAAAGCGTGAAGCTGACGGCGTCCCAGAAAGCCGCCCTTCTATTTATCCATGATCATTACGCCCAATATCCGATTGGCGAATGATCGCTTCGGGCCGACAGAAGTCTTTCGGCACATATTACCCTACCGGATTAAATTCCACGGCAGGAGACCCTCAATCTGGCTCTGCTTGTGGCCCTTAACGATGGCAGTGAGCGCGCCGGTTAAATACGCAAATGGCTCGATGTTATTCAGCTTGCACGTCTCGATCAGCGAAGCGACGACGGCCCAGTGCTCAGCCCCGCCGTCAGAGCCCGCGAAGAGGGCGTTCTTTCGGTTGAGCGCGATCGGGCGGATCGACCGCTCGACGGTATTGGAGTCGATCTCGATGCGGCCGTCGTCGAGGAAGCGCGAGAGTCCTTCCCAGCGAGAGAGCGTGTAGCGGATCGCCTCGGCGAGCTTGGTCTTCTGGCTGATCAGGCCGAGCTTCTCGCGCAGCCATGGCTCGAGCTCGGCCAGGATCGGCCGGCTCCTTTCCTGGCGCGCGGCACAACGTGCGTCTGCCGGCTGACCGCGGATGTCGTCCTCGACGCGATAGAGCTCTGCGATGTGCCGGAGCGCCTCGCTCGCGATCGGCGCTGGGCCGGCTGCGGCGAGTTCGTAGAAGCGCCGGCGCACGTGTGCCCAACAGAAGGCGAGCGTTGCGCCGCTCTTGTCTGCGAGCACCCGATAGCCACCATACCCGTCGACCTGCAGGATTCCGGCAAAGCCCGCCAGATGGGCGATCGGTCGCTCCGCCTTTCGGTCCGGCGCATAGACATAGGCGACGCCCGGTGGGTCGCTCCCGTCCCATGGCCGGTCATCACGGGCGTAAGCCCAGAGCTGCCCGGTCTTGGTCTTGCCCCGGCCGGGGTCCAGCACCGGCGCCGTGGTCTCGTCGGCAAAGAGTTTGGGCGAGGACTTCAGCTTCTCCAGCAGCCGCTCGTGGACCGGGCGGAGGTGCCAAGCGGCGCGGCCGACCCAGTCGGCGAGTGTAGAGCGATCCAGATTGATGCCCTGCCGGGCGTAGATCTGCGCCTGACGATAGAGCGGCAGGTGATCGGCATATTTGGAGACCAGAACCTGGGCGACTGTCGCCTCGGTTGGCAGGCCGCCTTCGATCAGCCGGGCGGGCGCTGGAGCCTGCACGACAACGTCCTCGCAGGCACGACAGGCATATTTAGGCCGCCGCACGACGATCACGCGCAGTTGCGCCGGCACGATGTCGAGCCGTTCGCTAACGTCTTCGCCGATCCGATGAAGTCCGTTGCGGCAGCATGGGCAGGCATGGTCCTCGATGTCGACGACCATCTCGATGCGCGGCAGATGAGGCGGCAGAGCACCCTCGGTTCGCCCGCCGCTTTGCGGTGCGCTCCTTGCGCGTGGCGGGATCGGCACGTTCGGCCTCTTCCTCGCCTGCCGCTTCGATCTGTTCGGCCTCCTCGAGGCCGAGGAGCAGTTGATCTTCGGGCAGGCTCTCGGCGCGGCGGCCGAAGCGGTGACGCTGCAATTCCTTGATGATCTGGGTCAGGCGAGCATTCTCGACGTCGCGCGCCAGGACCATCGCCTTCAGCACATCCGGATCGTCGGGAAGCTGGTCCGCCGTCATCACCATGATCGGATGAGACCATATTCGCCAGCTCCGGGCGACAGCGGAATCCAGACTGATTCACTTGGTCGCGGATCAACCCGCCTGCGCCGGGGCGAGCGTCCGGCGGGCTTCATGAACCCGCCGCCAATCGAGCCCTTCAAGCAGCGCCGACAACTGAGCGGCCGTCAGCCGCATCACGCCATCCTGCACTTTCGGCCATCGGAACTCGCCATCCTCCAGACGCTTCGCATAGAGGCAGACGCCGGTGCCGTCCCAGAAGATCAGCTTGATCCGATCCGTTCGTTTCGCGCGGAAGACATAGACTGCGCCGCTGAACGGATCGGCACCCATCGTCTCGCGCACCAACGCAGCCAGCCCCTCCGCACCCTTGCGGAAGTCCACTGGCTTCGTCGCCACCATGACCTTGACGGCGCCCGTCGGCCCGATCACGACGTTGCCTTCAGCGCACGGATGACCGCCGCAACCGTCCTGGCGTCGGCGCCACGGCCGACCCGCATGGCGATGCCGTCGATCTCAAATTCGATCACGCCAGTATCTCGGGCCGTCTTCCCCTTTCGCGGCCGTGTTGGACGCACTGGCGAGGGTTCCGGAGGCGGCGGCACCGTCACCATCGCCGGCACGAAGAGCGGTTCGGGTGCCGGCGATGCCACCAACGGCTGACGAGCGGCTCGACGCCACGCGAACAACTGCTGCGGCGACAAGGCATATCGCCGGGCCACCGCGCTCACGGTCTCACCGACCTCGTAGCTTTCCGCCACTATTCGCGCCTTCTCATCCGGCAGCCATTCCCGCCGCCGACCGGAGCCGGTGAATATCTCCAGCCGACGAACCGGCTCTTGATCCCTAGATTTAAGCGTAAGCTCTGAAATCGTCATATGTCGAAGCCCTCAAAGGCTCCAAACATCGTTCCTCACGGTCAGGCGCGAAAGGTGCTGCCGGAACAGCGCTTACGACCATGACGACGCTTCTGGTGTTTGAATTCGAGTTCCCTGGGCCGTGGGGCGAAGAGATGGCTCGTGCGCTATATGGATTGGCGTTGGATATCGCCCAGGAGCCCGGACTGATCTGGAAGGTGTGGACCGAGGCGCCTGATCGAGGCGTCGCGGGCGGGGTCTATCGCCCGTGATGTTGGCATCGAAAACTGGGACTCGAGGCACAACAGCGACGCCTTCAAATCCGATCCCGACAATGCCGACATGCCAAACGGCAATACGAAACCACAAGTCACGCTCGGCATCCCAGTCAAGACGGGCGACGACGAGATTGCGCTCGCACTGACTGCGGAATCCTATAGCACGGCGGGAATTACCATGGCCTTCGCGGTCGCAGCGAGCAAAGCTCCAGTCCGACTGGCCCATGGCCTTGTCGTCCTCCCCGACCTCGTTGCGGGTGGCCCCAAGTCGGTCGACCGCACCCTTGCGCCGCTCGATGCACACCAAGCGACCCGCGCGCTGAACATCGCTCTGGCCGACATCTCCAAGACCTATGGTCAGAAACCCGCGCGGTATGTTGCGCTATTCATGGAGTATCCCGGCTTCGAGGAGTGATCCCGGAGCTTGGCCGAATGGTCGTTTTCATAGGGCTCGCCGGTAAATCGCTCGGCGAGCTCTGAACGGGTTGACGAGGGTGCCGGCGAATGGCTCGGTAAAGTTGGTAATTGCCATAATCGTTCGATTTCAGCTATGACGCGGCACAAAGGCTTTCTGGTCTTCCCCGGCTTTAACCTGCTTGATCTGAGCGGGCCGCTGGAGGTGTTCCAATGGGCCGAACGGCACAATCCAGGCGCTTACCAGCTGACGGTTATGTCCTTAAATGGCGCCGTGGTCGAGAGCGAGTCTCCCCTGACCATCAATGCCAATCCTTTGGTCCAAGAACCGCTCGATACCCTACTTGTGCCCCGAGCGGTCGGAACACCATCTCGCCCGGCCATTTCGGCGGGCACGTTGGTGTTTTTGAGCATGTGATATTTCCGTTGGTTCAATGATGAGCGGATCGGAGGGCGGCGAGTGAGTCCGGGATGGCTTGCCAGTCGGGTTTGCCGGGGGCGAAACGCGCCCTTAGATAGCCCACGAGGTCAACCAGATCGGCATCATCCAGCACGCCGCCGAAGGCCGGCATCGCCATGACACCAAAATCGCCAACGTCTGCCCTGAGCGGCGAGGCAGCTGGCGCCGAGACGCCTTGCAGGATGGCGTGGAGGAGATTGTCCGGAGCATCGGCATGAAGATTGGTGTTGAGGGCCAGCGACGTGATGGACACTTTCGAATGACAGGTCTCGCAAGCACCGTCGAACAGGCGCGCGCCGCGCGGAAATGCGGCCGCCGCAGTAGGGGCGGCCAGATCTGCAGCGGCCATAGCGCTGCCGGCCGGCGAGCCGGCTGGTGACGTTTTTTCGCCGCCGACGTTGAAACTGGCGAGATACACCGCCATCGCTCTGATGTCCGCGTCGGGAAGAGGTGCCAGTGAATCTACCACGTGGGCCATTGGTCCCGCCGCCGCCCCGTGTTCAGCGGAATGGCCGGTGCGCAGATAATCATAGAAAGCCTTTTCGCTCCAGGCGATCGGAGCGAAGGATTTTGCCGTGAGTGCATGTGCGTGCCAGCCGTCGGCGACGCCACCGGCAAGATGCAACGACCCCTTGATCTCTCCGCCTATGGCGTTGCGCGGCGAATGACAGGCGCTGCAATGGCCAAGGCCTTCGACCAGTTCAGCGCCTCGGTTCCAGGCAGCGTTTTGGTTCGGGTCAATGGGTGCCTGCGATGGTGATAGGAAGAGTGTGTTCCACCCGGCCATCAGTGGCCGTATGCCGAAGGGAAAACGCAGCTGTGTTTGCGGTACTTTCGCCGCCACGGCGGGCTGCGCCATCAGATAGGCATAGAGCGCCTGCAGATCAGCCTCGCTCGCCTTGGCAAAGGATGTGTAGGGATGCGCCGGATACAGATGATGTCCGTCGCGTGCAACACCCTGGCGCATTGCCCTGGCGAATGCCGGATAGGACCAGGCGCCGATGCCGGCTCCTTCATCCGGGGTGATGTTGGTGGCATAGACGATGCCGAAGGGGGTTTCGAGAGCCCTGCCCCCGGCAAACGGCATGCCGTTGGCGCCGACATGGCAGACGCTACACGCGCCTGCCGCCGCCGCCAGCCGGCCACGCTCGATCGTGGCGGGCGAAAAGACATCGGGCAGCGGACGCGCCACCGGGGCTATGGCCGCATTGAATGGAAAAATCCCTGCGCCGAGGGCGACGGCGCCGGAAAAGGCGCCGGCGAGTGGCCAGGCAAACCTCAGGCTCGAATGTTTGGCCGTTCGCCTATTTTCGTTCGATGGCGGCGGAACCGGCAGCGGATTCAAGGCGGCGCGAACCCGTTCGGGAGTCAACGGCAGTTCACGAAAACGCACGCCGGTGGCGTCGAACACTGCATTTGCAATCGCGGCGGCGCTGGGTACGGAGGCGGACTCGCCGGCGCCCAGCGGGGGCTCGTCGGGACGCGGAACCATCAGCACATCGATGTCCGGTACGTCAGGAAAGCCGATGATCGGGTAAGCGCCCCATTCAAGGCTGGCCACGGCGGTGGAGGAAAAATTGACCTCTTCCTTCAGAACGCGGCTGGTCGACTGAATGACATTGCCATGGATCTGATGGCGAACGCCGTCGGGGTTGATTACCGCGCCGGTATCCTGGCCGCAGATGACTTTGCTGACCGCGATCTCGCCCGTAACCTTGTTCACCGCGACGTCGGCGACCCAGGCCGCCCACGCGGCGGCCTTGCCCGGGAAAGGACCGTGGACATAGACGGCATAGGCAAAGCCGCGCCCGTAGAGGATGTCGCCTTCGCGGCCATGCGTGCCAGGCTGTGTATGCGGCTTCCACCCGGCGCGCTCAGCCACGGCTTGTACCAGATCGATCGCGCGCGGATCGGTCAAATAGCGCAGCCGGTATTCGATCGGATCGACCCCAGCCGCCGTCGCCAACTCGTCGATGAAGGATTCATGCGCAAAGCTGTTTGGCAGCGCCGAGACGCCACGAAACCACGAGGCTCGCGCCAGCGAAGGCATGTCGTGAACGGTGACGCGCAGATTGCCGAACGCGTAGGGAGGCACGGCCGTGCGATCGCCCATCAACGCGACTTCCGCGACTGGCGAAACCTTCCCGGTCAGGATCAGCGGCAGGGTCGGCGCCAGATTGGACGGATAACGCGTTTCAAAGTCATAGGCGGCCGGACCCCCTTCCTCGTCTAGGCCGCCACGCACGTCGATGACCTGCGCGGCACCTTTTGGGTCCCACGCATGTTCCTGCTCGCGGGTAAGCTGGACGCGCACCGGGCGGCCGACGGCGTGCGACAGAAGCGCTGCGTCGGCTGTTACGTCGTCGGCGCAGTTGCGTCCATAGCATCCAGCAGCCTCCAGCCTCTCGACGACGATCCGCTCTTCCGGCATGTCGAGAAGTTTTGCCAGGTCGGCGCGCATCGGAAATGGGTTCTGCGTGCCGGACCAGACCGTGAGGCCGCCGTCGCGCCAGTCGGCGACTGCGCAGGAAGGCCCGATCGAACCGTGCATCTGGTAGGGCCATACATAAGTGCGCTGCATCGGCTTGGCTGTCGCGCCGAGTGCACGTTCGACATCTCCCCGATCGGCCAGCTTGCGGGCGGATGATGGATTCCCGCGCAGCGCCGCCTCAGGCGCATTGAGGTCGGGCATATCGGGAGCAGCGCGCCATCGCACATCGAGACGTTGCATGGCCTCGATGGCCTGCTCCTCGCGCACTGCCACCACGCCCACGAAGTCGCCTATTACCACGACCGACACAAGGCCCAGCACATTGGCCACCGAGTTCTCATCGACGGAAATCAGGCTGGCGCCGACATGAACACCGGAGTCGAACCCGGCATAAGGTGGCCGGACAACGCGGCCATGCAGCATTCCGGGCAGACGCACGTCGTGGACGTAGGTGAACGTGCCGGTGACCTTCGCCGGTATGTCGGTGCGTGGCTGCGGCCGGCCGACGATGCGATATTGCGCAGCCCGCTTTAAGGGCGCGCGCGGATCGATGAGCAGGCGCGAGTTGGCGCCTGCGATGAGATGACCAAAGGTAACAAAGCGGTTGTCTTCCGAGTTCGCCGCGCGGATCACGCCGTCCTCGACGACCAGGTCTTCCGCCTTCATAGCAAACCGCGCGGCAGCCAGTTGCATTAGATGGGCGCGGGCGGTCGCAGCGGCAGCTCGCAGCGGCTTTGCGGTGACCTGGATGGTTTCGCTGGCGATCGTCGCGCCTTGATCCGGCGTGGCCGAGGTCGATCCAAGGACCATGCGGACGCGGTCGAATGGGACATCCAACTCCTCGGCCACGATCTGGGCCAGTGCAGTGCGAATTCCGGTGCCGAGATCGACATGGCCACTGAACGCCGTGACGTTGCCTTTCGCGTCGAGCGCAAGGAACGGTTCGTCGTCCCTGCCCTCCAAAGGATTTGGACGCAGAACCAGAAGCGTATCGGGATCTGCCAGATAGGCCGCGGCAGACCGGTCGCGCGGGCCGGTCATGAGGCCGTCTCCTCTGCCTCAGCGACTGCGACCTGCGATATGGCCAGAGCCGCTTCGCGAACAGCGGCAAGGATTTCAAGATGCGTGCCGCAGCGGCATAGATGGTGGCGCAGGGCAGTTCGAATCGCGGTCTCGTCCGGCCTGGGATTGCTTCTCAGCAACGCCACGGTGGCGATAATCATCCCATTGATGCAGTAGCCGCACTGGGCGGCGTTGTTTGCAACAAACGCGGCTTGAACGGGATGAAGGTGCTCAGGCTTTCCTAGCCCTTCCAATGTCGTGATCGACCGGCCTGTGACCGCGCCGACAGGCACCGTACACGAGCGAACCGCGGTATCGCCGACCAGGACGGCACAGGTTCCGCACTCTGCAAGGCCACAACCGTATTTCGGACCATTCAGGCCGAGGTCGTTTCGCAACACGAGGAGGAGTGGCGTCGACGGTGCGACGGAGACCTGGACGTCCAGTCCGTTTACGTTCAGCGCAATCAAGGCCGCCATCCTGACCTGCTGAAATCTACAGGCACTGGGGCGTGCTTCAGTCGTTCGTGACGGTATCGTCGCCCAGTAGGCGAAGCGTGTGGAGAAGTGCCATACGCTCGGCCGGATTGAGGGGCTTCAAGGTCAGTTCCGTAACATCCCGCGCATGAGGCACGATGGCTTCCAGCAATTGCAGACCAGCGGCCGTGATGGAGATGATGACCTTGCGCGCATCCGCGCCGTCCTTCGAAAACGCGATCAATCCGCGATTCTTCAGCCTGTCGATGATCCCGCGAATTGTACCCTGATCGACGCTTGTTGCCTTCACCAGTTCGCTTTGCGACTGAGGGCCTCTGTCCTTTAGCGCACACAGCGTCGAAAACTGAACTGCCGTCAACTGCGGATCGCCGGCAGTCGCCTGGAAGATTGCGAGATGTCGCTGGTAGGCCCGCCGAAGTAGGTAGCCGACCTGGTCCGTGAAGACATAGCGATCCGCATTCTCTATGCGATCCGCTTCGTTTGGCCTGTGTTCGGGCACCGCGCATCCCAATCCAAAGTCGTAGCATCGGACGCATGCATAAAACGCCCTCGTCGCGCAAGGCAAGACAGCTTCCGCTGCTTTCATATCCAATTTCCGGGCCGCATTGCTCGACAGTCTCTAGGCAGCCGGACCTGGGGGCATAGAGGCGCAACTGACGCAGTCGCTTGCCTTTTAGCGGGGCGCAACCCGCACCAAAGTCCCATCGTGAATGTATATAAAAGCAGC